>MNKP01000146.1:0-11530 GCA_001920875.1 Acidobacteria bacterium 13_1_20CM_2_55_15 | reverse complement strand
CGTAAATAAACGGTGGGCCGACGCAAAAAAGGAGAACCAGGAGATGAATCGTTTCTTTTCGATCGTGATGGCAGCTTTGTTGCTTCCCGCGCTGGCTGGTGCGCAGAAACCGGCAGCTACTCATCCGGACTTGGGCGGATTGTGGCTCTTTTCCATCGATTTGCCTCCAGCCGCCTTGAAAAAGGAAATCAATGGCAATGTTGAAATCAAAAAGATTGATGCAAGCGGCCGCAGGCCGGTAAAGTCCGACGTCGCCGGTGCGCTGCCGTCGACTCCGGCGCCTTCCTACAAACCGGAATTTCAAGCGAAGGTAAAGCAGCTTTCCGACAACGAGAGCAAACTGGATCCCGTCTTCTACTGTGGTAAACCTGGCACTCCCAGGATCGGACCGCCGCGTCGAATCATTCAACAGTCCAATGAAATGATCTTTCTCTACGAAGACATTTCCGGTGATCCATACCGCGTCATTCCAACCGATGGCCGGCCGCACCGTAAGGATGCCAATCCATCGCATTACGGTGACTCCGTTGGGCATTGGGAGGGGAATTCGTTGGTCATCGAGTCGACGAATTTCGTCGAGGACACGTGGTTCGGTGAGGAAGGATACTTTCATTCCGATGGAATGCGCGTCACCGAACGGTTGTGGCGCGTGGGCGAGAATCTGGCCTACCAGGTGACCGTCGATGACCCGAAGGTTCTGACGGCTCCATGGACAATGCCGGTCCGTATTGTCAAGCCGTCAACCGAACCGTTAGAGGAATCACCTCGCTGTCTGGAAACGGATGGTCCGCGCTTGCTAAATAACGACCATCACGGGCAACGATAGACAATGGGGTAATACCCTCTCCCACCGGGAGAGGGTGATTTTCCCGTGTTGTCTATTCGTTCATATCTTCAATAAGACCGCAGTTCAGGTCGAAGTCACTCATTCCCCGGCACCATATCGGCGGAATAAGCAGGAAGTTCCAGGATCACATTGTGACCGCCGGCCTGGTGTTCGATTCGGACGCGGCCATTATGTTGCCGGACGATAGAAGAAGCGATGGCCAGGTCTAGGCTGCCGGCGACCAGTTCCGGCCTCCCGCTGGAAGCCGCCTGCGAGAGGGGATGCTCGATCAGGGGTATTTGGACGTGGCTGCTGTTATAGATTTCCACGCGTACGTTTTCACCCGTGGCCGACAAAACCATCCGTAACTCTCGCTTGGTTTCTGATTGGAGCAGAGCGCGTTCCGCAGTTTTGATCAGATAGAGAATGACCAGCTCCATCTGGCGTTTACTCGCGAGTACATCGGGTACCTGTTGAACAAACAGGGATGCCTCGATCTTCAGACGTGACCATTCCTGGGCGCGTAAGTTGCTGATCTGGTTCAGTATCCCGCTCAACGGTAATGGACCCCGCTGTTGCCCACTTTCGATGAAATGCCGGAAACTGCGAGCCGCCGCCGCTGTCTGATCGAGGCCCCGCGTAATCTTCTCGAGATAAGTTCTAAGCTTCTCGGGCAGCGGTTCGAAATCGCTCGCCAGTTCGGCATATCCGATCGCGACTGCGAGCGGATTGCTGATTTCCTGCAGGACCAGGCTCAGCAACTCTGAGGTCAATGAAATTTGTTCTGCTTCGGCCAGATTATCCCGCAATGCAACGAGTTCCTGTTCGAATTGCCCTTCCGCGCGGACTTGCCTGTGCGCCCAGGCGTTTTGAAGAGCCAGTCCGATATAGACGGAAATTCCAAGAAGAAATTCCCGGTCAGCAGCAATGATCGGCCTTTGCCGATTGATGAGTTCCAAAACGCCGACGATTACACCTTGGCGGTTGTTGACGGGCAGGGCGAAAAGGTCTCTCGTACGGTACTGGAGAATTTGATCGAAGCGCGATTCAAACCGGGGATCGGCGTAAGCATCGGCGATATCCAGGATCTCGCCCGTCGCTGCCACTGTTCCGGCTGTTCCGGCGCCCATGGGCAACGTGATTTCAAAATCTTCGACTTCCTGAGCGACCAGCGAGTGCAGGGTATTTCGTCCGCGATCGACTACGAACACCGATATCCGGTCGACCGGGACTTCGGCACGAACAACATCCAATATAATTTCTGTGAGTTCCTTCAGTTCGAGCGTCGAGTTCAGCAGCCTCGCCGCATCCAGCAGCGATTCCAACCGGCGGACCTCGGCACCCGCATCCGGCGTATTGTCCATCGAAGGGTTCTGTATATACTCCGCTTGAACTTTAGACAAGCGTTCACGTTGGATATCGAGTGCCGCCGCTCTCTCCGCGCCGGCACTCGGGCAATTTAGAGATGACGCCGCTACGTCAGGGCCGCGTGAAGACGGCGCGTCCCCCGTAGATGCCTTGATCGCCGAGTTCCTCATGAATTCGCAGAAGCTGGTTGTACTTGCTTACGCGATCGGTTCGCGACATCGAGCCGGTCTTGATTTGCCCGGCATTTGTCGCAACCGCGAGATCGGCAATAAACGTGTCTTCGCTTTCACCCGACCGATGCGAGATGACGATGCCGTAAGACGCCTTTCGCGCCATATTGATGGCATCCAGGGTTTCGGTGAGCGTACCGATTTGATTCACCTTAACGAGGATTGCATTCGCGACGCCCATTCCCATGCCGCGCGCGAGGCGTTCCGTGTTGGTGACAAAAAGATCGTCGCCGACGAGTTGTACCTTCCTGCCCAGCTCTCGTGTGAGCATTTGCCAGCCATCCCAGTCGTCCTCGGCGAGGCCATCCTCGATCGAGACGATAGGATACTTCGTCACCCAGTCAGCGTAGAGTTCGATCATATCTGCTGCGCTCTTGGCAGACTTATCGGATTTCTTGAAAATGTATCTACCGTTCTTGTCGTAGAACTCACTCGACGCGGCATCCAAAGCCACCCAGATTTGATCCCCCGGCTTGTAACCGGCGGCTTCAATAGCTCTCAGAATCAAGTCGATCGCCTCGTGATTCGATTTCAGATTCGGCGCAAACCCTCCTTCATCGCCCACGGCTGTCTGGTGTCCACTGTCGTGAAGGATTTTTTTGAGATTGTGAAATACTTCGGCTCCCATCCGCAGGGCTTCCGGAAGGCTCGGAGCGCCGGCGGGCACGATCATGAATTCTTGCAGATCGATATTGTTATCCGCGTGCGCGCCGCCATTAATGATGTTCATCATCGGGACAGGAAGTAGGCTGGCCTTGACACCGCCGATGTATCGATAAAGCGGCAGTTGATGCGCCTTTGCGGCTGCCCGCGCCACGGCCATCGAGACCCCAAGGATGGCGTTGGCACCGAGCTTTGCTTTATTTTTCGTACCGTCCATGGCCAGCATCATCGCGTCAATGTGGGATTGCAGCGTGGCATCCTGGCCGGCCAAGGCAGGTGCGATCACCTCGTTGACGTTCCGGACGGCCTTGATGACGCCTTTTCCGAGATATCTTTTCTTGTCCCCATCACGCAATTCCAACGCCTCGTGCTCGCCCGTCGATGCCCCGGAAGGCACAATGGCACGCCCGCGAAATCCGGCTTCGAGCACGCAGTCCACTTCCACGGTCGGATTCCCGCGGGAATCCAGAACCTCTCTCGCCCTGATGCTTTGGATTAGCATGATCAATTCACCAATATGACGCGAGCGGGCGCACCATCAGCATCTTCCAGCTTCAACGGCAACGCGTACAACGTATACTGGCCGCCCGGCACAGCGCTTAGATTCAAGCCTTCGAGAATCAAAATATTTTTAGTCAGGAAAATAAAATGCGCCGGATGCGCATCGGATCGGAATTTGTCGATCGATAAATAATCGATGCCCACCAGCCTTACACCGCGTTCCACGAGAAATTCGGCGCCGCCGGCGTCAAGGTAAACGAACTCTTCGTAAAATTTTCCGTCCCACCAATGCGCAGAATTATCTGTCTTGAAGAGAACGCGCTCAACCGATGTCCAGTCGAATCCTTCGAGATCGGCACGACGGATGGAACGGACTCCAGGGACCTCGAAGACGGTTGCTTTTCCCACCAAGATTTCCAGCGAGAATTCATGCAGCCGTTTTCCGCTCTTGATCATGTGGAACGGAGCGTCGATATGAGTGCCGGTGTGTGAACCCATTGCGATAGCCGTCAGGTTGACGATGTGAGTCTTGTTTCGGGACTCGTGCGACATCGGTACCAGTTCGACCGGCGGGTCGCCGGGCCATATAGGCATCGTATTTGTGATGGGTACCGTGACATCGTAAATCATTATTTTTACAGCGTACACTAATCTGGTTGAGTCCCGCGCATTCCCCTGCCCGCAGAAGGTGTGAATGAATCCTTTTTTCATTTGTCATGCGTACGGCCTCGTGGTGTCATAGGAACGCCCTTCAGCTTTGCCCCCACACAGCAAGCGATGTCCCAATTACCTGCGTTAGTTTATCGCGACAAACAGCCGCAGACGGTTGATTCATCTTCACCGATCGTGCGCATTCAGAAAATGATTTTCGAGGAAGCCGCCGCCGCGGATGCGAGTGACGTGCACATTGAGCCGAGCCAGGGGTCCACGCGGGTTCGCTATCGCGTCGATGGAGTGCTAAAGGAGTCGCTGGAGATCCCGCGCTGGATGCACGAAAACCTCGTTGTGCGTATCAAGGTGCTGGCGCGTCTTGATATCAGCGAGCGAAGGGTGCCGCAGGACGGGCATATCACCGCCGAAGAAGCGGCAGGACCGGATATTCGCGTATCGGTACTTCCAACCCGATGGGGAGAAAAGATCGTGCTCCGCATCCTCCGGCGGGGCCGCTCACTAATGACACTCGCTCAGCTTGGTTTTCGCCCAAAAGTCGAAGAACAGTTGCACGGGCTGATCCGCAGACCGCAGGGGATGTTGCTCAGCGTTGGGCCAACAGGTAGTGGAAAGACAACCACGCTCTACGCTTGTGTCAATGAAATTCGCCAGGAGCCGATCAACATCGTGACGATAGAAGATCCCATCGAATATGAAATCGACGGCGTCAGTCAGGTCCAGGTCAACGAGAAGACCGGCCTGACGTTTTCGAAAGTGTTGCGTGCCATCCTGAGGCAGGATCCCAACGTCATCCTCGTCGGCGAAATTCGGGATGCCGATACGGCTTTGACAGCCTTTCACGCGGCGATGACAGGGCATTTGGTGATGTCGACACTGCATGCCGCGGATGCAATCTCGGCTTTGCTTCGGTTGACTGAACTTGGCGTCGGGCGGCCGGTGCTCTCATCGGCGCTCATCGGGGTGGTCGCTCAGCGCCTCGCTCGGCTCAATTGCCCGGCATGCCTTGAGCGGGATTTCCCCCGCCCGATCTATTTGAAGCACCTTTCAATTCAGGAACCGCAGCAGGAGAAACTGCTCCAGAGCAAGGGCTGCGCTCAATGCAGATTCACGGGCAACCGCGGACGCATTGGCATGTACGAACTGATGGAAATCACTCCGCGATTGCGCAGCACGATTCTGGCCGGATCGGAGTTTGACATCAGGGACGCAGCGCGCCTGGACGGTTTGATTTCCTTGACTCGTCAGGCTGTTGAATTGGCCCTTAAAGGTGATCTCTCGATCCGCGAAGCGTACCGTACATGCAATTTCGAAGGGGGTGAATGACTCAATGGATTACTACGAACTTCTGCGAATTGACTCGACGGCAACATTCGGCGAAATCCATAGGGCTTACCGCTCGCTGGCGATGCAATACCATCCTGACCGTAATGCCACGCCGGAGGCTGCTTCGATTATGTCTTCGATAAATGAAGCCTATAGTGTACTCGGCGAGCCTTCGCGCCGGCGGTTGTACGATCAGCAGCACCGGGCGACACAGCCTTTCGATGTTGCCGGTTCGATCCTGCGAGCCGCTTACGATACGCTGCTCAAGCAAGGTTGGATTGTCACGGAGAATGATGAAGCACACATGATTCTCGAACACAGTAGAAGAGCAGTGCGCGTAAGTTATATAAAGCGTTTGGACAATGCACTCTTGAAGCAGATTGGTAAACAATTCGCAGGGTTTTCGGTAGTGCTGGCGGTGGAGATTGAGCTCCCAATCAACTTTTCATTCAACGTGGCCATAATCGACCTTGTTCATTCCCGCTATTATGGCCCGCCTTTCCCCGATGAAATGTATCGGGCGTTGTTCGCGCCGTTCATGAGCCCATAATGGTATGATCGGGGCATGCGCGCGCAGGTTTTGGTCTTCCTGCTGGTGGGTTTCGTTGTCGGATTTGCCGGTGTTTACACTTGGGAAAAACAGCGAGCTCCCGCTATTGTCCGGGCTACTCCTGTGCCTGTGGATCCGAATGTTCCGACTGACCTATCAGCCGGCAATAGCGCGTCGGAACCCTCACCCCCGCCTCTCAACCTCGAGCGGGTGAAGGAACTGACGTCCAAGATTAAACAGGACCCGAAAGACTTCGATTCGATCGTGGAGTTGGGCAATATCAACTTCGAACAGAAGAACTACGACGACGCGATCAATCTTTTTAAGAAAGCCCTGGAAATCCACCCCGATTCCTTGGGTGTTCGTACCGACATGGGCACGGCGATGCTTTTTTTGAAACGCTTCGATGAGGCAATCGCCACGTTTCAAGGATCGCTTCAAACCGCACCAAATGACGCGGAAACTCTTTTGTATCTCGGCGTAGCTATGCTGCACGGCAAGAGCGATCCGCAATCAGCGTTGCAATATTGGGAGAAACTTGCCGAGACGAATCCGAATCATCCACAGGCGGCATTTGTGAGGGAGCAGATCAAAAAGCTCAAGGAGCAGCAATCCAAACCGTGAGGACGGAAATCACAGCCAAATTGCGGCGAATCCTCGAACCGGCATCGATCGTGGAAGACGAAACCGAGCTGCTCGTTTACGAATGCGATGGTCTTCCTCTCTTCAAGCACAAACCGGACATCGTCGTGTTTCCGGCGACAACCGAGCAAGTGGCTCAAATCGTCCGCGTCGCGAATGAATACGGAATCCCGTTTTTGCCTCGCGGCGCCGGGACGGGGCTGAGCGGCGGAGCATTTGCTGCCGAAGGCGGAATTCTCATCGAACTTCAGCGAATGAATAGCATCCTTACTATCGACGTTGAGAACCGCTTTGCAGTGGTTCAGCCAGGCGTCGTCAATCTCCACATCTCTCAAGCTGCTGCTCCTTACGGGTTGTACTATGCGCCGGATCCGTCGAGTCAAATGTCCTGCAGTATCGGCGGAAATGTCGCCGAGAACTCCGGCGGGCCGCATTGCCTAAAGTATGGAATGACGACGAATCACATCCTGGCGATCGAGGCCGTAACCACCGAAGGCGAAATTATTCGTCTCGGGAATCCGGCCGGTGAAATGATCGGGATGGATCTTATTGGGGTAATTGTTGGATCGGAGGGAACGTTCGCCATTGTGACCGAAATCACCGTTCGTCTGCTGCCGAAGCCACAAGCCGTCAAGACAATGCTGGCGGCGTTTCATTCGGTGGAGGAATGCAGCCAGACGGTTTCCGATGTCATTGCAGCGGGGATTGTCCCATCGGCGATGGAATTCGTGGATGCAAAGACGATCGAGGCAGTCGAAGCATCGGTATACAAAGCGGGATACCCCCATGACGCCGTCGCTGCGCTACTGATCGAAGTCGATGGATTTGGCGCAGGCTTGGATGAAACAGGTAAAGCCATCGTGGAAATCTGCCGGCGCAACAATGCCTATGAGGTGCGTGTCGCGAAAGATGACGACGAGCGCGCCAGACTCTGGCTGGGCCGAAAGGGCGCCTTCGGAGCAATGGGCCGGCTCGCTCCCGACATGATCACTATGGATGCTGTCATTCCCCGGACGCGATTGCCCGAGGTGCTTGTCGCAATCGATCGGATGTCCGGTCGGTACGGCCTCGCCGTCGCGAATGTCTTTCACGCCGGCGATGGGAACCTCCATCCATTGATCCTGTTTGATAGCCGGTATCCCGATCAGGTCGACAAGATTTTTGGCATGAGTGAAGAAATCATGAAGCTGTGTGTCGCTGTCGGCGGTTCCCTTAGTGGTGAGCACGGCATCGGCTACGAGAAGAAAGATTTCATGGATCTTGTCTTCAGCGAACCCGATCTGGACACCATGATGCGCGTCAAGCGCGTATTCAATCCTACGGGCCTTTTGAATCCGGCGAAGATCTTTCCCACGCGCCGCGGCTGCACCGAAATCGGAAAACATGGCACCACAAGTACCGCGGAAATTGGGAAACATGTCGAAGAAATACTTCTCGCCTCTCCCTCTGGGAGAGGCCGGCGCCGCGAAGCGCGAGCCCGTCAGGGCGCAGCCTCAAGAGAAGGCGGGCCTGGTGAGGGTTGAAGGTTGGCAGAAAACTTGAGACCCTCACCCGGCGCCCCTTCAAACGACGGCACCGCCCTCTCCCCGCAGGGAGAGGGCCTCATTGACGGTATCCCACTCGCGAAAGTCGTTCGACCCGAATCTATCGAGGATCTTTCGGAAATCATCGCCAACGAAAAGGGTTCGATCGTTCCGCTTGGCGCCCGTACGCAAACTTATTTCGGCAATCTCCTTCGCGGCGCTGACTGCGCCATTGATCTGTCGGGCCTCCGCCGAATTACGGAATACAATCCTGCGGATCTGACGGTCCATGTACAGGCAGGGGTCACACTTGGGCAGCTCCAACAAGCGTTGATCGAGAACAATCAATTCCTGCCGCTGGATCCTTGGAATGGTCCCAATGCAACAATGGGGGCAATTGCAGCTGCGAATGCGCAAGGGCCATTCCGCGCCGTCGGGACGATTCGGGATTGGATCATTGGAATGAAGGTCGCGGAGGTGACGGGCCGGATTTCGAAGGCTGGCGGACGCGTCGTGAAGAACGTGACAGGATACGACCTGCATAAACTGTATACGGGGTCAATCGGAACATTGGCGATCATTGCTGAAGTGAGTTTCAAGCTTCGCGCGAAATTCGGCCGGACGGCGACAAGTATTGCCAAAGCCGCTGATGTTTCTGGTGCCGCTCGGCTTGTCGCCTCCGTTCGCCACAGTGCGCTCGAACCCGTGGCCTGCGAGTGGGTCGGGCCGGAAAACGAAATATGGGTGCGGTTTGGAGAACATCCCAGTGCCGTGGATTGGCAGTTAAAGAATCTCCCCCCGGCCGACTGGACGATTTTGGAAGGCAGCGAAGAAAGCGCCGCCTGGGAGAGACTTCGATCGAGATATGATCGCCTCCGTCCGATTGTATTGAGGATCGTCGGGCTGCCAACCTCCACGCATGAAATAATAAAGGAGTATCGGCCGCCGGGCTGGATAGCGCACGCATTGAATGGCATCGTTCTGGCCGAGGTTTGGACGGCAGCCGACATTTGGCGGGTCCGCGAGAAATATCGAGCGGTGATCGAAAGAGCGCCTTTGGAGATTCGCCGAGACCTACCGACGTTCGGACTGAACGATGCTGAATACAATTTGATGAATAAAATGAAACACGCCTTTGATCCCGAAGGCAGACTGAATGCTGGACGGCACGTGGATGGCGAACGAAACCAATAAGCTTTACCTCGATTGCATCCATTGCGGTTTGTGTCTGTCCTCCTGTCCCACATACCGGGTCCTCGGTTCGGAAATGGATTCGCCGCGCGGCCGTATTTACCTCATGCGCGCGCTGGATGAAGGCAGGACAAAAATTACCGATTCATTTATCGAACATATGTTCCGCTGTTTGGACTGCCGCGCTTGTGAGACAGCGTGCCCGTCGGGCGTGCATTTTGGCCAGATGATGGAAGAGATGCGCGGGAAAATTGTGGAAGAAAACCCGGCTCACTGGTTTTCTCGTTGGATGTTGCAATACGTTTTCCCATACCCGTGGCGGTTTCAAATCGCATCCCGTTTGCTTGAGCTGTATCGCGTCTCCGGCATTCAAGCCATGATTAGAGAAACTGGATTGCTTCGGTTCCTTGCTCCGCGCATGGCCGACGCTGAGGCGCTGATGCCCGAGATCGGCATCGAGCGCGGAGTCACGCTGGACAGTTTTTATCGGGCGGAAGGCAGAAAACAGGGGACTGTCGCCTTTTTCACCGGTTGCGTAATGAACTCGATGCTCGGTTCAATTAATCGTTCATCGATACGGCTGCTCAATGCTGCCGGATATGACGTCATTGTTCCCGGCGAGCAGATCTGCTGTGGCGCATTGGCCAATCACGCGGGCCTGCGGGACACGGCGAAGGAAATGGCTCGGAAGAACATTGCCGCTTTTCCGATTGAAGACTTGGACGCCGTCATTATTAATGCCGCAGGCTGCGGTGCCATGTTGAAGGAATACCCACTATTGATCGATGGCGCGGAACGGTTTTCCGCCAAAGTGAAGGACATTGCGGAGTTTCTGGTCTCAACTCGTATTTTCGCGCGTCTAAAGCTTCCATTGGAACGGCGGGTGGGCTATGACGATCCGTGCCATTTGATCCACGGCCAAAGAATTCGCACGGAGCCTCGGACTTTGCTAAAAGCCATTCCAGGGATTGAATTTGTGGAGATTGAGGGTGCGGATCAGTGCTGCGGAAGCGCCGGAATTTACAATATTACTCAGAATGAGCTGTCGATGAAAATCCTTGATCAAAAGATGGAAAAGATCGAAAAAGCGCATATAGATATATTGGCGACCGGGAACCCCGGATGTATGTTTCAGTTCAAGTACGGGGCTCGAAAATTTGGTATCGAGCTTGAGGTCGCGCATCCGGTCGAGTTGCTTGCGCGTAGTCTAGGAGAGATTCAATGAATACGACGAAAACAATCGTCCTGATGGTTGGGCTTACGGTCCTGCTTATCTTTGTGGGTGGTGCTCTGGCCGGCAGGCAGGGAATAGTGATCGCGTTTATCTTCGCCATGGCGATGAACATGTTCAGCTACTGGTTCAGCGACAAAATCGTCCTGCGGATGTACGACGCGCGGGAAGTCACAGAAGCCGAATCACCGATGTTATGGGGTGTGACTCACGACCTGGCATTGAAAATGAATATGCCCATGCCCAAGGTTTACATCATTCCGTCAGACGCTCCGAACGCATTCGCTACCGGGCGGAATCCGAATCACGCGGCGGTGGCCGCGACCGAAGGCATCTTACGGTTGCTCACGAGAGAAGAATTAGAGGGTGTGATGGCTCATGAGCTCGGTCACGTTCGCAATCGCGACATTTTGATCGGGACGATCGCCGCGATGATCGCGGGCGCGATCAGCATGATCGCGACTATGGCCCAGTGGGCGATGATCTTTGGAGGCGGACGCCGGGACGATGATGAAGGACGCGGAGGTCTCATCGGGATGATCGCGATGGTTATCATCGCGCCTATTGCCGCCGGATTGATTCAGATGGCGATCTCGCGCTCGCGAGAATACGAAGCCGATGCGACGGGTGCGCGCATTTGCGGAAATCCTTTATGGCTGGCGAATGCGCTTCGAAAGCTCCACGCCGGATCACAACGAGTGCCGCTGGACGCGAATCCTGCGACCGCGCACATGTTCATCGTGAATCCATTGCGCGGAGGCGGTATCGTCAATCTGTTCAGCACGCATCCTCCAATTGAAGACCGCATTG
>MNKP01000073.1 GCA_001920875.1 Acidobacteria bacterium 13_1_20CM_2_55_15 | reverse complement strand
AGACGAACGTGGAAATCAAGACGCCCGACGGGACGTGCGATGCGGCCTTCATTCATCCGGCTGCTGGAGCGCATCCCGCGGTCCTGATCTGGCCGGATGCCTTTGGCCTCAGACCCTCCATGCGCGATATGGCAAAGCGGCTCGCACAGGAAGGTGGATATTCGGTGCTGGTGCCGAATCCGTTTTATCGGGTCGCGAAATCGCCGGTGTTCGACAACGCATCGAATTTCAACTTCGGTGATCCGGCTCAGCGCAATAAACTCACGCCGCTGATGGGCTCCATCAACGCCCCGGGCGCAGCGGAAAAAGACGCGCAGGCTTTCATCGCGTGGCTCGATATGCAGCCGCAGGTCGACAAGAACAAAAAGATCGGGACCCAGGGTTACTGCATGGGCGGACCGCTCGTGGTAAAGACATGCGCGGCAGTGCCGAATCGCGTCGGCGCCGGAGCGTCGTTCCACGGCGGCGGTTTGGTCACCAACAATCCGGACAGTCCGCACTTGCTTGCGCAGAAAATAAAAGCGCGGATGTATTTCGGCATCGCTGCAAATGACGACATGCAGCAGCCGGATGCGAAGACCAAACTCAAGGAAGCGTTCGCGGCTGCTAAAGTGCCGGCCGAAATCGAGGTGTACTCGACGTCGCAGCATGGCTGGTGTGTTTCCGACATGCCGAAACAGGCCAACGGCGAGTCGATCTACAACAAGTCCGACGCCGAACGTGCCTGGGGCAAACTGCTCGCGTTGTATAAAGCGGGATTGGTTTGAACGAGAGCACTGTCGACACAGTCGGCTGCTTCGCCGATCCGGACGACTACATCGATGCCATGCTCGCCGCCCTGCGGGCATAAGAACGTGCGTAAGCCCGGCCGAGGCGCAGAACGAACACGATGCACAGGATCACGGCATAGCGCGGTGATCGGGGGATGAGAGGCCAGTAGGTGTGTAGCACACTGGCAACTGCCGCTGGATACGCCAGACGGTGCAGAGCCTGCCAGCGGCGCCCGCCAAGACGGCGAATCATACCGACCGTGGACGTGGCGGCCAGCGGAGCCATCAACACAAGCGCCACTAGGCCAATCGCGAAAAATGGGCGCAGAAGATCCGCACCGATCGCAGACATGGTATGTGCAGTCGCGGCCGCAGGTTGCGTTCGGATCGGCGCATCCAATCCGGCAACGCGATCGAAAACGATGTAGGCCGCGGTATGCACGGTGCCGTAGAAGAATGAAAAGAGTCCCATCATTCGACGAAACTTCACGAGCCAATGCCAGCCTGTTAGCCAGCGGACGGGTGTGATCGCCAGTGTCAGACAGAGAAAGACCAGAACCCTGTGCTTCTGACGATCCCACGAAAGGGGTTGGCATTGAGGTTTGTCGCCGCCTCCCACACCATGAATGCTGCGGGGGAGAGGCTGGCCGCAAAGATGAGCAGTCGCAGGATACGTCGAGTCGCGTCAGTCACTGGTCCTCAAACTAGTGGAATGTCGGCGGCTTTTGCAAGGGCACCTCAGATCCGATATCATCGCTCGGCAGACATCTTTTCTGAGGAGTGCGTCCATGTTTCGCTCTACCATCATCTCGCTGCTCGGCTTCTTCTCGATTGTATCGAACGCATCGGCGCAGACCTGCGTAGGTAATCCGGTGGCAGTGCAGATTCTCGGCTCTGGCGGCCCGGCCATCAATCCGGAGCGGGCGTCCGCAGGTTATCTGCTGTGGGTGGGTGCACAGGCCAGGCTACTGTTCGACATCGGCGGCGGCAGCTACATCCGCTTCGGTCAAACTCGGGCGAAGCTTGCCGATCTCGCAATGGTCGGCATCAGCCATTTGCATCCCGATCACACCTCCGACCTCGCTGCCCTGATGTGGGGAAGCAATCGCTTGCGCGTTGAGCCGTTGCCCATCGTCGGCCCGTCCGGGAACGATGTCGCGCCCGATTTCACGACATTCCTCAGCCGGATGTTCGATGCCAAGAGTGGAGCATACCAGGTGCTTGGCTCGACGCTTGGCGCCGAGCAACCAGGCACCGAGCGTCCGCGTTTGGATGTCCGTATCGTTGATGTGACCAAGACCGAGCCAACGAAGGTGTTGGATCGCGACGGAATCAGCGTGACTGCATTGCGCATCCCGCACGCCAACCTGCCCACACTTGCTTACCGCGTCGAGACGCGGGGTGTCTCGGTTGTGTTTAGTTCGGATCAGAACGGTACCGACAGGAAATTCGTGGATTTTGCAAAAAACGCCAATGTCCTGATTATGCATCTCGCCATAGCCTCCAGCGCTCCGCCGAGCCCGCTACATGCCTCGCCTGCTCTCGTTGGCCGTCTAGGCCAAGAGGCCGGGGCAAAGCGGCTGATCCTGGGCCATATCGGTCAGTTCGATCTCGATCCCGCAATCGCCGATGTGAAGAAAGCCTACACTGGAGCGTTAACGGTCGGCGGTGATCTGCAATGCACGCCTGTTCAGTAGACGCACAACTCAAAAATCTATCACCCACACAGCGGCGTAATGTTGAAGCGCGGTCAGGAGCTCCTCGACAAGGAGTGGTGCACAGCGTTGCAAGAGAGAATTTTTCACCGGCCGTGGGCCAGCCGTTCGATGAGATAAGCAGGTAACTGGGCTTCGCGCATCTTTTGCTGAGTCCGTGTCACATCGTATTCGACCCGGTAGAACTCGATCCTCGCCCGATCCTGATCCCAAATCGCAAAACTGGCGCGCGGATCGCCGTCACGCGGTTGTCCAACACTTCCGGGATTCACGAACAATTTCTTGCCGCTTTCACATTTCACGGCGACGAACTCGTCGAATTCGTAGCTTGTTGCAAGAATGGAATTGCCCGCACCATCCGCGGAAAACACGACGGGGAAATGGCTATGGCCGAAAAAGGTAAGATGCTTTTTTGCGAGCGGAAAATTCTCGTTGGCGTCGGCTTCCGTGAAAATGTAGTCGTCTTCATCAGTAATGGCTCCGTGAACGAGCTGCGCGTCTTCATCGATGTCGAGCGGGCCTACCGGAAGACTTCCCAGATATTCTCGATAAGGTTGCGGTAAAACGGCACGGGTCCAATAGACAGCCCTCCGCGCGTGCGAATTGAATTGCGCGGCTTCGTCCAGACCGGCTGCAACACGATCGTGATTGCCGCGAATCGTCACAGCGTTCAGAGTGCGCATAATATCGATAGCTTCGACCGGATTCGGTCCATAACCGACAAGATCCCCGCAGCAGAGCACGCCCTCGTAGCCGGCCTCTTTTGCACGTTGGATACAGGCTTCGAGAGCTTCTACATTGGAATGGATGTCGCTGAGGATGAAATAACGCATGGTGTATGATGATTAAGCATGCGACTCGAAAAGATCATGGCCATCGCCGTGGTCTTGGCGGTATTGACCGCTGTGGCCGCGGGCCTCTCCGTCTCGAATGCCCGGAACTCTATGGTCTCTCCGGCGTGGACCATGATATCACGCTTCATTGTGGTTCTTGTTTTTGGCAGCTTTGGATTGGCCGTCGCGCGCGAGAGCCAGTTGCAGGGCTCCTTATTTATCAACGTCGAGGAGTGGAGTCTCACCGTCCGAGATATCGTCAATTATGGTGTGCTTCCGGGTTTCGTGCTGGGTCTCATCAATTATTTTTTCTTTTTCACATACCGGTATAGTCCTTTGGTTGCTGCGCGAATACGCGGCATGAAAAGCATCTACGATTCATTTATCATTTCGCTCGACAGCGGAATGGCCGAGGAAATTGTATATCGGCTGTTCATACTCTCCTGTTTTCTTTTTTCGTTTAGACACTTGTATTCGCGAATAGCGCCATTGTGGCCGGGAGTCGTTGCTATTCTGCCGAAGGCGCTGTCCATTGTTCTGTCGTCACTGCTCTTCGCAATGGTGCACAATGTTTACGGTTTTACGGCAGCATTCTTTGGAGGAATGCTTTTGGGTCTGATCTACATTCAGAGCGGGATCGAAAGCGCAATTGCCGCGCATTTCTGCGCGAACTTTTTCTTTTTCAGCGCGTCGTATTTATTCTAATTCCGGCGCCCGGAACGGAGTTTTTTGCCCATGTTACCTCGCACGTTACGTGAACTGCAGTCCAGTTCATTCGGTCAAGAATCATATCGGAAGAGAACGATCAAGGATGAGATGCGGATCAATCTTATTCGGAAGCTCGAAGCAAAGGCTTCGATATTTCCCGGCATTGTCGGATATGAAGAGACCGTTGTTCCTCAAGTTGTCAACGCGATCCTCTCGCGTCATAACATGATCCTGCTGGGCCTGCGTGGCCAGGCCAAAAGCCGCATTCTTCGCGGATTGATCGAATTTCTCGACGATGTTGTACCGGTGATCGAAGGGTGCGAGATCAACGACAATCCTTTCTGTCCGATCTGCCGGCGGTGCCGGGATCTGATGGAAGAAATGGGAGACAACACTCGGGTCGATTACCGGACGAAAGAGGACCGCTATGTCGAAAAGCTCGCCACGCCCGACGTTACCATCGCCGATATCATCGGCGATATCGATCCCATCAAAGCTGCAAAGGGAGGACACGCCGTCGGCAGCGAATTGAGCGTGCACTATGGGCTGCTTCCTCGCGCCAATCGTGGCATTTTCGCCATTAACGAACTGCCGGATCTTGCAGGCAAGATCCAGGTGGGCTTGTTTAATATCATGCAGGAAGGCGACGTTCAGATTAAGGGATACCCTGTCCGGCTGCCGCTCGACGTCGTCTTGGTGTTCTCCGCCAATCCGGAGGACTACACGGCCCGCGGCAAGATCGTCACCCCTTTGAAGGACCGGATCGGATCGGAAATCAAGACGCATTATCCCGGGACGCTCGAGCATGGTCTTGCGATCACTGAACAGGAAGCCTGGATTCGCCGAAATTCGGAACGGAAGATTCTTGTGCCGCATTTCATTAAACAGATTGTAGAAGCGATTGCTTTCAAGGCACGAGCCGACCAGCGAATCGACAAACGATCGGGCGTCAGCCAGCGCCTGCCCATTTCGTGTTTGGAAAACGTCCTCAGCAACGCCGAACGCCGCTCGCTCATCACGGGTGAGGACGTGGTCGTCCCGCGCGTTGCAGATATCTATGCCGCTCTGCCGGCGATAACCGGAAAACTGGAATTGGAGTACGAAGGCGAACTGAAGGGCGCCGATTCCATCGCACGTGACCTCATTCGCCAGGCGGTGCAGATGGTATTTCGTCAGTATTTTCCGGCGGCTGATTTCAAACCTGTCGTTGAATGGTTTGAAACGGGTGGGCATCTCAAATTCTCCGACGTTGATTCCGCTTCTATAATTCTTGCGCGCCTCGATAAGGTCCAGGGTTTGCTCGAGAAGTTGGATGGTCTCGATGCCGGGCCTAGCACGCCGCCAGCCATACGTGTTGCCGCGGGTGAACTAATTCTGGAAGGCTTATATTCGATCGAGAAGATCAGCCGCTCCGAGGAACGCGGCTACGCAGCTGTCGACCGAAAGGCAACCCAAGAGCTATATCGCGATTACACGATGGAAAGGAATCGGTACAAGAAACCCTTGAATTGAAATACACCGCCGCAGACTCACAATATGCCCATCACCAGATACACAAAACGGGTCCCTTCTCCCCTCGACGGCCTCAGCCTCGAGGAACTGATGGACGAACTATCGGAGTTCTTCCTTCAAAGTGGTTTCCAGTACAGCTTTCGCGACGTAAGCAATCCGCACACGCTGGACGCCTTGCGTCAGGCGATCCTCGAAAAGCTTGTCGAGATGGGGCGCATTCCACAGAGTTTACTCGATCAGTGGCTCGAGGACCGAAGTGAAGGCGACGCCAAAGAACTCGATGAACTCATCGATCAGTTGATTCGAAGGATGATCGAGGAAGGTTGGATGCGAACAGATCAGGAGGCGCCTTCCGCATTCGATGAGAATTCTCAGGGCATGGAAGACAGCCAATCCGGTTCCGCGAAATTCGAACTTACCGACAAATCAATCGACTTTTTGGGATTTCGGTTGTTGCGGCATCTGCTTGGCTCGCTCGGCCGGAGTAGCTTCGGCCGTCACGAGACCGCGCATTTCGCTACTGGTGTGGAAGCCTATCAGGCGACGAAGGAGTACGAGTTCGGTGACACCTTGAATCTGGATATCAGCTCAACACTTCTTCATGCCATTGCGCGCGAGGGTTTGCGTGTTCCCCTCAATCTCGAGTATCCGGATTTGATGGTTCGCCAAGCAGAATATGAAAGCTCATGTTCCACGGTATTGCTGCTGGATACCAGCCACAGCATGATTCTTTACGGCGAAGACCGGTTCACCCCGGCAAAACGTGTCGCGTTGGCCCTATCCCATCTGATTCGTACCCAATATCCGGGCGATTCGCTGCGCCTGGTGCTGTTTCACGATTCCGCCGAAGAAGTTCCGCTTAAAGAGTTGGCGCGTGTGGTCGTGGGCCCGTATCACACCAATACATGTGAAGGCCTGAGGCTGGCGCGGCGGCTGTTGATGGCGGACAAGAAAGACATGCGTCAAATCGTCATGATCACGGACGGAAAGCCTTCCGCCATCACCTTGCCGAATGGACGCATTTACAAAAATGCTTTCGGACTCGATCCGATGATTTTGGAAGAGACGTTCAAGGAAGTCGCAACATGCCGGAAGGCGGGTATCCTCATCAACACGTTCATGCTGGCGAGCGACTATTATCTGGTGGATTTCGTAAAGAAGGTCACTGAGATCTGTCGTGGGAAAGCGTACTTCACAACAACCGTCAATCTCGGCCAGTACATTCTGATGGACTATCTTCGCAAGAAGGTCGAGACCATTCACTGATTTTCACTAAAATAAAAAAGCCCCGCGATGCGCGGGGCTTTCACATAAGGCGTAGGCTCTTACTTCTTCTTTTTCGTCGCCTTTTTCTTTGTTGGAGCCTTCTTCATTTTTAAGTCACCTCCGATTCTTCTTCTCTTTACTACTATTGCTCACCTTCTTACGGGTAAGCTGTCTTTACTTAAAATATTTTTAAGACATGTCACATGAAAATTCAAAGCAAAAATCACATTTCGTTTCGTTTTTTCTCGTCGCTTGATCGACACTATCAGGATGTTTTTGTGAAACGAACCCGCCTTCTACTCCGTAGTAACGAGAAATGACGACAAAGAAAAAGTTCCTGACGGCTGTTCTCATTGCTGTGGCGATCTTGTCAGCCGTGGGCTACGGCATGTTCGTGCGCAACCGCGGAGTGGTCACAGTCCAGACGGGACGGGCCATTCGCCAGGATCTGACTCAGACCGTTTCGGCAAATGGCGAGATCAAGCCGAAGAAGTACGTGAACGTCAGCTCGAACATGATGGGACGCATTGTGCGCCTGCCGGTGAAGGAAGGCGACCGCGTGCGCGAGGGCAGTCTTCTCGTTCAGCTCGAATCGATTCAGAGTGAAGCCGACGTTCGATCGGCTGAAGCCAGTTTCGATGCCGCGCAGACAGAGTTGGAGGGAATGTCTGCGTCTATACGTTCGGCTGAGGCCACCGTCGCATCCGCAAAGGCGGAAATCACCCGATCCGAAGCCGATCTCGCTCGAGCCAAGCAAAATTTCAGCCGGGCCGAGCAGATGACGCGCGAAGGCTTGATCGCCAAAGAACAGTATGATCGGGCCAAAGCCGACTTTGACATCAGCTCGGCGCAGCTCAACGCCGCGAAGGCACGCCTGGCTCAAGCCGAAGCGCAAGAGGCGCAAGCACTCACACAGCGCGCCAGCACGGCTCTCCGGATCGCGCAGCAACGCGCGGCGCTTACCCGTGCGCGCGATCAATTTTCAAAAACGACGATCCGTTCGACACTGGATGGAATTATCACCAACCTCCCCGTTAACGAAGGTGAAATCGCGATTGTCGGAATTCAGAATCAGCCGGGGACCACCTTGATGACCATCGCGGATATGTCCATCATTACCGCCGAAGTCAAAGTCGATGAGACCGACATCGTAAACGTCAGGCTCGGCCAGGAAGCGCGGATCAAAGTGGATGCTCTCGGTGATCGAATGTTGTTGGGTCAGGTTACGGAAATTGGAAACAGCGCGCTGGCGCGGACGACGTCGAGCAGTATTGGTACAAGCGGAACGGGACAAGAAGCAAAAGACTTCAAAGTCGTCATCACGTTGGATGATCCCCCGCCCGAGTTGCGGCCCGGTCTTTCTTGCACCGCGACTATTGAGACCGCCACTCGTCAACAGATCGTGACGGCGCCGATTCAAGCGCTGACGATTCGAGAATTCGACCCTGCGGATCCGATCGCGCAATCCACAGGTGCAGTTGCGGTGACCGCTCCCGCCGCACGCGCCAATAAGAAAAAGGTCGAGAAAGAAGGTGTATTCGTCATAAACAATGGTGTGGCCTTCTTTCGGCCTGTCAAGACGGGCATCACCGGCACCACGGATATTGAGATTATCGAAGGTTTGACGGAGAACGATCAGATCGTGACGGGTCCTTATCAGGTGCTTCGCACATTGGCTGACAACGCGCGGGTGAAGATACAGAAGGTCCCGTGACGAACCACAATCAGGCATTAATCCAAACCGAAGATCTCTGGAAGACCTACGAGATGGGCAGCACCGAGGTGCATGCATTGCAGGGTATATCTTTCTCGATTCAGCGTAACGAATACGTTGCCATCATGGGCCCGTCGGGATCGGGCAAATCAACACTGATGAATCTGATCGGCTGTCTGGATACACCGACCAAGGGCAGGTATTGGTTGAACGGCAAGCTCGTCAGCGAAATGGATGACGACGAGTTGGCTCGCATCCGGAACCAGGAAATCGGATTTGTCTTCCAGACCTTCAACCTGCTGGCGCGCGCTACAGCCTTACACAACGTTGAGCTGCCGTTGATTTACAGCGGTATCGGCTCCAAAGAACGCTCCGAGCGCGCAAAGATGGCGCTCGCGATGGTAGAGCTGTCGGATCGCATGCATCACAAGCCGAATGAGCTTTCCGGCGGGCAGCGGCAGCGTGTGGCCATTGCGCGAGCACTGGTTAATCACCCGTCGATCATTCTTGCGGACGAGCCAACGGGTAATCTCGATTCCCAAACGGGCGTGGAAATCATGAAACTTTTCGACAAGCTGCACGCGGAGGGAAATACGATCATCCTTGTGACGCACGAACGCGACATTGCGGCGTACGCCCACCGTATCATCAGCATTCGTGATGGAAAGATCGCTCTCGATGAACGTATCAAGGTTGATACCGTAACGCCGGTACGCTAACGCGCCAATGGTCAGGCCACATTTTGTCCCACACCTGAATTCCCGGAACAGGCTTTGCAAGAGAACATCGGTCCCGGCACCCCCCAACGTGCATTAGCGCACGTCGCGGGCCAAACGGGCGATGAGATCCGCATCGGCGGGCGGAAACTCGAAATTCCACAACTCGTCCGGCCGAATCCACCGGAGATCTGCAACAGCAAGAGGCGCAGGTTCACCTCTCAGGATGGTGCAAACATAGAAGTGGAGTCGAACCGATTTCGTGATGTAATCGTGCTCGGTGGTGAAGAACTCCTCGTGGATGCGAATTTCTACTCCAAGTTCTTCGAGGATTTCGCGCTGAAGCGCGACTTCGAAGGACTCTCCTGCCTCCACTTTGCCGCCCGGAAATTCCCATAGCCGCGCCAAATCGACATCATCGAGCCGTTGTGTGATGAGAATTTTGCCATCGCGTCGAATGACGGCGGCAACAACATCGATAACCACTTCTAAAGATGATATCGGACTGATCAAGCAGTGCGGGCGGACTGGGCGCTGAATAGTTCCCACCGGGAGCCTTCCATATACAAACCAGTCTTGTAAATCCCGGAACACGCGTATAACCTTCCCCACGCTGTAGGGTAAGGAGGCGCGTGTGGCTGTGCCCCTATTTTTGAATGCGCTCGAGCAGACCGGGTTCAGTACGTGGCTTCGGGAATCGGAGTCCGTTTTTGGGTTTTACTTTATCCTTGTTGTGCACACTATCGGACTGGCTTTGGTAGTCGGTCCGAACGCGGCCATCGATTTACGTCTTCTAGGCCTGGCGCCGGATATTCCGCTGCCTCCGTTGAAAAATTGGTTCAACTTGATGTGGCTTGGTTTGGCGATCAACGCTGTCTCTGGCGTATTTCTCGTGCTGGCGTACCCGTCGAAGGCGTTCACAAATCCAGATTTTTATCTCAAGCTGACGCTGATTGGATTTGCGATCTGGAATCTGCAACGGATCAAGCGGCAGGTATTCGACTTAACTCAGGGTGAGGACGCCATGTTGGCCAAAGGCAGGATGCTGGCCGTGTGGTCACTCCTGCTTTGGGCAGGCGTGATTACAGCCGGCCGCTTGTTGGCGTACACCTGCAGCTATCTTGTATACGGGGTTCCCTGTTAAAGAATGGATTTTCCTCATCTACACCTTTTGTTGAATCACTTTCCGATCATCGGCACGATGGTTGGAGCCGGCCTGTTCCTAACCTCCTTGGTTGTTAGGACTGAAGATGTGAGGCTGAGCAGCCTTATCGTTTTTATTGCCGTGGCCCTGCTGGCGATCCCAACGTTTATAACCGGCGTCGGAGCGCAGGAAAAGATTGTGGCCGATCCCGGCATCTCCAACGATCTCATCCAAAGACACGAAGGAGCGGCCGAGCTGGCGATATGGTTCATGGAAGTCACCGGAGCGCTTGCGGTCGTTGCGCTCTGGCAATGCGCTCGAAGAGTGCCACCGGCCCCCTGGAATACATTAGCCATCCTGGTTTTTTCGCTCTTGACGGTAGTGCTCATGGCCAGAACCGGCAACACGGGAGGTGAAATCCGTCATTCAGAGATTCGCTCCGCGGAGGAAAACACAGCGCCGTATGCGGCGCTGGCATATTTCGAACCATCGCCTGCGAAGTTCACTCGACTGATGATCGTTAATAAGTGGTGGTGGGCATTCATGATGGATATGCATTTTTTCGGCCTGGTTCTGTTGATCGGCACCATCGGAATGCTAAACCTGCGTGTGCTGGGTTTTGCGAAGCAGGTGCCGATTGCCGCGTTGAACAAGCTCGTGCCTTGGGGACTAGCCGGCTTCGGGATGAATGTGACAACCGGCCTTTTGGCTTTTGTCGGAATGCCAACCTTTTACACTCACGACCTTGCGTTCGTTCTCAAGATCGCCGCCATATTACTCGCTGCGGCAGCCATGG
Source organism: Acidobacteria bacterium 13_1_20CM_2_55_15 (assembly GCA_001920875.1). Lineage (GTDB taxonomy): Bacteria > Acidobacteriota > Terriglobia > 20CM-2-55-15 > 20CM-2-55-15 > 20CM-2-55-15. Next base: position 4,860 of record MNKP01000073.1, on the reverse strand, counting down.
TGGTGTTTTATTTGAGCGGCGCTTTCCGCGATTGCGAGGCTTTGGGTGCCGGAAAGGATGCGCCGCTTCGCGCGAAGTTGATCGCCGGCACATCGTTGGTCCTCTGGTTTGCTGTCATCGTTTTGGGCCGCTACATACAGCCTTTACAGGACAGCATCGCGCGCTGATTTTGCAGTTGACTTAGGTGGAATTCGGGGACAGACTCCGAATTCTGAAGTAAAAGAATTCGGAGCTTGTTCCCGAATTCCATCAGGAGGTAAAAGGTGAGCAGCAAACATTGGGCTCTGATGACGCTTTTCTGCGGATTGCTGTTGCCCGCGATACCTGCGATTGCACATCACTCGGTCGCCGCAGAATATGACTTCGACAAACCCGTCGAATTTACGGGAACCCTCAAACAGATGGAATGGATCAATCCTCATGCCATGCTGCACCTCGAGGTCACGAACCAGGATGGCAGCAAGGCGGTTTGGATCTTCCAGACAACGGGCGCAGGGGCGCTGCGGCAGAAGGGTCTGGCGCGTGCATCGCAAGGCGGACTGACCGTGGGCGAGACCTACACAATTTCAGGCTTTGCAGCAAAGAACGGCAAGACCCAGGGGTTCATCAAGACGTTGAAGATGCCGGATGGCCGGCTGATCACAATGTGGTTCGGCGACCCGAACGGCAACTAGGAGGTGACAACATGACGCATTCATTCTTGCGCTTCGGTGTCGGCACAACTGTCGCTATCGCGCTTTGCCTGGCGCTTCCATCGTGGGCCCAGGTGGTCGAATCCGGGTCTTCGTCTGCAGTTTCGACGCCGCGCGCTCCCGATGGCCATCCGGATCTGAGCGGCATGTGGAACGGCGCTGCCGTTGGGATCAACCGCACATCGGAGGATGCCGGCAATATCACATCGAATGTCGCCTCCCGCAGATGTGCGCCCAACCAGAGAGGGTGTGGCGATCAAACAAACCAAACCGTCGATGGCGAGTTTACAGGACGAATGAATCCTAACCGGCCGCTGTACAAGCCCGAGTTCTGGGATAAGGTTCAGGATCTGGATCGAAACACCAACACCGTGGATCCGATCTTCAAATGCCAGCCCTACGGCTTGCCGCGCATGGGGCCTCCGACGAAGATCGTGCAGACAGGGAACGAGGTGATCTTCCTTTATGCGGCGGCCGGAGCCGGAACGCAGCCCAATGACTTTCGAATTATTCCGACCGATGGGCGCGATCACGATCCCGTGAAAGCCCAGGACGTGACCTTTTATGGAGATTCCGTCGGCCGCTGGGAAGGCAATACGCTGGTCATCGACTCCGTCGGGTTCAACGATCTCACGTGGCTCGATAGAGGCGGATATTTTCATACCGACAACATGCACCTCATCGAGAAATTGAGCAGGGAAGGAAACACTCTGCGCTATGAAGTCACGATAGAGGATCCCGATGTGCTGCTCCAGCCTTGGGTAATGAGTCCGCGAACACTGAGGCTTAACACGAATCCCAAGGCCTTCATTCGCGAGAGTGATCCATGCCGGGATGTGGACTACGGCAACATGGTTTCCAAGATCCGGCATTAAGTATGGGATGCGGTCTAACTGTAGCGGCGGTCCGCGAAGCGCCAGCGCGGCAGCGCGCGGAATCTTTAAATTGCCGGACTGTCGGCGGTCCGCGAAGCGCCAGCGCGATAGCGCGCAGCCTCAAAAATAGACCGCCGCTACAGTTGGCTGTCCTACTCGCAATCGTATTAACGGGCGTGCAGGTCGCCTGGGCCCAACGCACGACGCCGCCATCAACCTCGAAGGCGGCCGCAGCAGGGGATCGCAAGTCGGTCATATTTAATTGGATGTGGTACACGGGCATGCTCCGCGGCGTTCAGGAGGTGGACGCCGTCGCAACGCTCGAACTCCAGGCCACGGGCATGATCCAGGTACAGGGGCAGCCTTGCAAGCTCGCGAACTACCGCGCGAGCATCAACTACCAGGTTTCAGGTATGCGTGTTCAGTATATGTGTGCTCTTCCAAACGGCCAGTCTCGCAAGGCGATTGAGGTCGTCAGTGGCGCGTTCGCATGGGATGAGGACATCGTAGGCGCCGGGCTGGTTCCGGGACGCGGTACGCCCTCACCCAACCGCGCTGCCCTCAACGAGCGGCTGATCCGCCTGTGGAGCAGTCCACAAGCCGCGCCCAAGGCTGCGGCGGCCGGCGGTGAGAATACGAAAGTCGCGATCGAAGACGGCAAGCCGGTGGTCACCTTCCCGATTCCCGGCGTCCCCGGCGCGATAGCGAAAGCAACCCTGAACGCGGAGAATCAAGCCGAATACGTTCAAACCAAGCTCGGCAACGTCGTTACCGAATTCATTTATGAAAAGTACGACGACTACAATCCTGCCGACGACAAAGTCTACGGGTACTTCCCCGGCCACATCGTTGAAAAGCGGAACGGAGTGACGGTTCTCGACCTGACGATCAGCCAAACCGATGTCGGCAATTTGTATGTCGTCGTACCAGTTCCCGACAGCGTGCGAACAGCACGGTAACGAACCATAGTTAGGGGACAGACTCCAGAGAATCAGAAAACCAATTTCAAGCCGAACTGAATCTGCCGCATCGGCGTGGCCGTGCTGGTAATTCTCCCGACATTAGGATCCAGGTTCCCATCCGCATCCCGAAAGACAGAATTGGCGGGCGCTCCAAAGTTAGGATGGTTCGGGAAGTTGAAAAGTTCTGCCCGAAACTCGAGATTCTTTCCCTCCGCCAGCCGGTTTTCCTTGGTGAAAGAAAGATTCACATTCACTTGCCCAGGCCGCATCAATGTATTTCGCCCTACATTGCCAAAGTAACCCGTAGGTTGAAGAACAAAGTTCGAAGGGTCGAAATAACGTTCAGGTGTCCAGTGATCCAGCACTGGATTGTTATTCCCGCCTGGGCGAAGGTCTGGTCGTTCCGGACAGCTTTGCGCTACACAGCCGGATTGCCGCGGAGTCATTTGGATGTTGATGGGCAAGCCACTGCGTATCGTATTCGTCCCGTTTATGGCCCAGCCTCCGAGCACGTATTTGACTGGACCAGTCGACTGGTTCCCCCAATGGCGGCCGGGTCCGAACGGCAACTCATAGCTGTAACCAAGAATGAAGTTGTGCTTCACATGGAGCGAAGAAAGGCCCCTCTCGGAAGAAAGATCTTTGCCGTTGTAAACGGCAAAGCTGGCGGCCCCGGCGATCTGTTCCGCCCCCTTGATTCCGGCTCCTCCTCCATTATCGATGTTGCGCGCCCAGGTATAGGAAGCATTGAATGCCAGACCGGCGCGCGAACGTCTCTCCACGACCAGTTGGAGAGCGTTATAAATCTGATTGGAAATGGGAGCGACGTAGCGAAACGAAGTGTAATTCGGGTTGGGTACTTGCGCATTCGGCGGAGTGAACTGCCGGCCGTCTCGAATGATTGTCGGTTTCTGATTCGGATTGTAAATCGCAAACAGATTCACGCCGCGTGTTCCCACGTAATTCGCTTTGACCACCAAAGTTTGCCCAATCTGCCTCTCCAGCGAAAGCGTCCACTGCAAGGTGTAAGGAGTCGTAACCTGCAATGGCAGCATTAAAGGTTCTCCCGTAGATGTGAGCGAATCGGGATCTGCGAAGGGAAACGGGAACTTCAATTGTGGACGGTTGACTGTATATCGCTTCGAATATGGAGGAGCCTCGAGCGCCAGCTGCCAGATATAGGCCAGCGGCATTTCCTTAAAGATTCCAAAGCCGCTCCGCAAGACAGTCTTTTGATCGGGTAGCGGAGTCCAGGCAAACCCAACTCGGGGGGAAAAACCTTTAAAGCCGTCGTTGATCCCAAAGAAAGGATCGTTTTTGCTCAACAGAACGAAGTTTTTGTCTCGATAGATGTCTTTCAGCACGGCCAATTTTCCATTGACTTCCCTGGGGGAACGAATTCCCTCCCAACGCAGCCCGAGGTTGACCGTCAGATTCGACCGCGCTTTGAAGTCATCCTGGATATAGACGGCACCATAGCTCTGTCTCCAGCCACGGTACACATCTGCCTTCTGGCTGCCGGGCGTCGTAGACCCTAAAAGCTGAGTCGTATTGCGAGGATTGTTGGTCAGAAAATTCTCAATGGAATCCCACGTAAAGGTTCCTCCATAGACCCATGGTTCGTTCAAATGGTTCATTTGGTACCGCTTGAAATTGCCCCCCAGCGCAATGGAGTGGCGTCCTTTGTTGATCATCACTGAATCATCGTAATCAAAGGTATTGTCTACAAAGACCGCCGGACCGCTCAGATTGGGACCGATGGCGGTCCCACCTTGGCTGGCGGGTTGCGTTCCGATCCCCGAAAGGTTAACGCCTGGAACGGAATAGAGTCCCAACGGAACCCCTTTGACCGGTGAAAGCCGGGGGTCAAGCCCGGGAGCGTTCGGGAACTGATCTCCGCCCTGCGTGTAGCTGTAAAACAGGTGATCGTTACGCCGGGTGAAGCCAACCCGGAAAGTATTCAGCACGGAAGGATTAAAAACATGTGTTTCCGAGACGGTGGCCAGGACATAGCCGCCCACCTGAAACCCTCTGAAGGGTGTGAAGCGGCCAAAGAGACTATCCTTTTCCGAGAGTTGTTGGTCCATCCGCACGATGCCGTAGTTCTCATCGGCCTTCCAGCGGGGGACGGCACTGTAGTCGGCCACTCCCGCATTCCGATATTGGCCAGTCGGTAATGGCAACAGATTCATGAGCGGCACGATGTTTGGGTCCACCGGCAAAGTCCGAACGATGATAGCCTCTTCTCGGGAACATGTCGCCTTGCCGGCCGGGCAGCCCGTGATGTTACCTTGCCGGGTCTCTGGAGTAAGCACCGTTCCGAGGAAGCTG
>MNKP01000194.1 GCA_001920875.1 Acidobacteria bacterium 13_1_20CM_2_55_15 | reverse complement strand
TCCGCCGGAAAGACAAAGGTGGTTTCCGAGAATGCCATTTCCAGCGCGATGCGCTGCATGACATCCGCGTCGAGGCCCTGCGCATCCAAGAACACCGCGAGTTGATTGCCGGTCAGCGGACGATCAGTGAATACATCAAGGTGGAGGTAGTGGTACTTCCCGTTCCGCAACATTCGCACAGTTTAACTGATTACTTGCGACGATAGCCTGGACAAGGTCTCCGGAAACAGTGCCACGACAGTGCCCACAATAACGAATGCTGCGCCGATAGTGTTCGGAATCCACTTCCTGGACGGCATGAGTTTTTCAATCAGAATGAGAGCGCCCACCCCGGCCATCCACCCCAGATGCATCAGGCCCATCACGAAGAGGATCAGCATTAATCCCCAGCAACAGCCGAAGCAATAGATGCCGTGGACTGCCCCCATGCGCATGGCGCCAATTCGTCCGTCATGCCAGTGCTCCATGATGAAGTGCAACGGATTCTGGCAATGTCTTAAACACGCGCGTTTCAGCCAACTGCATTGATATAGGCCAGACAGCATCAGAGCTACACCCGCTGCCCTCAGGATTGTTGCTTCCGAATCGGGGATGCGGCTACGCAAATTGCCGATGAAAATATAGGCCAAATAAAAGAACGTTCCACTCGCTGTCCATACTAGAAAATAGCTGAGCGCAAAAAGAAAGGTGCCGCCGTAGGCGTTTGGAGTTCTCTTCCGATAGACGGTGCGATGCAGCAACAAAGTCGGAGCAGTCGAAGGCAGCATCATGGCCACCATCATCACAAGCCACATGCTTGTGAATGCCAAGAAACTCAAGGTCCCCGCCCAGCCTTCCATGCCGAGCGACATGGGGACTCCGATTTGCATCAGAAGACCCATCTTTTGAGAAGTGGAAAAGGTTAGTAGCCACGCTGCAGAAGTAAGGATGCCGATGACAATCAGAAAGGTGGTGTTCATGTTTAAAGACGTAAATGTATACCACACATATTTGGCAAGTGAGTCTAGCCGGCCAGGCCGGAGTGGTTACCGGAAGGAAGATGCTCGATAATATTGATGAATTCGTTCAGGAGCGTCTGGCACTCTATACACATGAGGAGGTGTTCGAAGTCATTATCGTTGAGACGGCCGGTCCCGCTGCTGTAGCACCAAAGCTGCATCGCGGGCACATGCACATTTTCTTCTCCCATACAGTGTTGGACTCTTCGCAAGCTAAATGCGCGCGCGCCTGTCGTCCGGAAAAAATACGACCTGCCTGTGATCCGGATCGAACTGAGTCGTCTAAGAAATAGAGGAGCTTTGCCTATGCCGATCGAAATTCGCCGTAAAGACGTGAAAACACTTGTGGCTCAAGGGCGTGCGCAACTTGTCGAGGTCCTTCCGGCATCGGAATTCAAAAGGGAACACCTGCCGCAGGCTGTCAACATTCCACTGGAAACCATGACTGCCGCGACGACGAAGTCACTGCGAAAAGACCAGGCCGTGATTGTTTATTGCTTCGATTATCAATGCGACCTGAGTGCGCGCGCGGCATGGCGTTTGGAGACCATGGGATTTCAGGAAGTGTATCGCTATACACCAGGCAAGGCGGACTGGCTTGCGGCGGGCTGGGAGACCGAAGGAACCGACGCAAAGAAGGTGCGGATCCGGCAGATGATTCACAAAGATGTTCCGACCTGCTTGCTACGCGAACGCCTGGAGGATGTCAAAAGCCGGCGCCGGCCGAATCAGGACATGTGTGTTGTCGTGAATGATAGAAACATCGTCCTCGGCGTCATCCAAGGTGAGATCTGGGACGCGAATCCTCAATCGCGAATTGCCGACGTGATGCAGCCCGGTCCACGGACGATTCGGCCGGATTTGGAACCGAAAGCCGCACAAAAGGTCCTCAAGAACTACGATGCGTCAAGCGCGATCGTCACGACGTCGGACGGCGAATTGCTCGGAATAGTGAAGATAGCGCAGAAAAAAGCGCAGAAAGCACGTAAGGCTGCATAGTCCTTATCGATTAGTGGAGGTAATTATGAACCTTCACAAACCACCGAGAAGTCCAACTACTTCGTCACCTTCAACAGCTCGACCTCAAAATCCAATGTCGAGTCGGCTGGAATAACTCCGCCGACGGCTCGCGGGCCGTATGCCAGGTCCGGAGGAATGATCAGTTCGCGTTTACCGCCAACTTTCATGCCCTCGACACCTTCGTCCCAGCCGGCGATGACTTGCCGCGCGCCGAGCGTGAACGGGAAGGGCATGTTCCGATCAAGGGAGCTATCGAACTTGCTGCCTCTTTTGCCGTTCACATATAACCATCCGGTGTAGTTCACCTCAACTTTAGCGCCTTTGACGGCCGTTTCTCCCGTGCCGACCTTTTGATCAATATATTTCAGTCCCGACTTCGTGGTGACCATATTGCCCTGCCCCTGGGCGAAAAACGCGATTGCGAGTACCAGTAAAAACGTGATTGTGAGGGTGTGTTTCATCCTGCCAGTGTAAACCATCTAAACAACTTTCTCGGTAGGTAAATCTTCGAGGAACTCCTGTCCGAGTCGTGACGCGTCATACATTTTGCTCACCAGGTGGTGATAGGGTACGCCGGAGAAGAAATGATGGCTCTTTGTCGGATAATCCTTTCCTGCAGCCCACTCTTGGCGCTGGAGCGCAATATAGCCCTGCTCTTCGTTCTGGGCCATTGCCCGTATTTCACGTGCTCCCATGTGCGCGAGGCATGCCACAGAGCGGGCTTCCACTTCTGCCACAGTGGAATCACGTTGCTTCATTCCGCCCGCTTGAGGCGGTTCCCAAAGCCGTGTTAGCAATACAGCAGCCAGACTCCATTGCCGGCCGTTATTGACAGGGGCAGCGCCCGCCCGATATGCTGCCGGCTTGCAAATACAAAAAGGAGAATCGACATGAAGCGCGTGATCGCACTGTTGTTGGGCGCTGGACTCGGCTTAACCGTGCCCGTTCAAGGCCAGACGGTGAGCCCGTTCAAACTCGGAACCTTCCAAATCCAAAATCGAACCTTCGTGGGAATCGTTCTGCGGGATTCGGTGGTCGTGGACTTCGCCGCCGCAAGCCGTGCCATAACGCCGGCGTCCAAGGTGATGCTTCCGGCCGACATGAAGGATCTCATTGCCCGCTACGAGTCGGGCCTCCGCGATCGTATTGTTCAGGTAGTCCAGAGCGTGAACGCTCGGACCGGCGGGCGTCCCGGTTATGTATACGATCTCGCGGCGGTCAAAACCATGCCGCCGATGATGTATCCGACGACGATGCTCAACGTGGCCGTGAATTACACCGAACACGGCGCGGAAATGGCCGCGCGCGATGCCAGCCGCGCCACACCCGCAGCGCCGCAGGGCAGCGCTTTGCCCGGCACGAAGAGCGCACCAGGCATCTGGGAGCGCAAGCCGGGCGATAATCGCTGGAATCCCTATATGTTCCTGAAATCGCCGACGTCTGTAATCGCCAACGGCGAATCGATTCAGCTGCCGGTCGGCCGGACCGAGATCGACTGGGAATGTGAACTCGGCGTCGTCATTGGCCGGAAAGCATCGCGCGTACCGGCCGCCGGCGCCAAAGACTACATCTTTGGTTACACGCTCGAGAACGATGTCTCGGATCGCGGCGGACGCGGCGACACGCGGTTCGCCGGCTCCGACTGGCTAATCGGAAAATCGCATGACACCTTTGCGCCCCTGGGGCCGTTTATCGTGCCCCGTGAATTCGTGCCGAATCCCCAGGCGTTGCCCATAAAGGTGCTCCTGAACGGGAAACCGTTCCAGGAAGGCTCCTCAGCCGATATGATTCACGACGTGTACGAGCAAGTCGAGTACGGGTCGAATATCATGACGCTGCGGCCGGGCGATGTCATCTCCACCGGTACGCCCCCCGGTGTCGGTTCGGCCAAGAAGCCGCCGGTATATTTCAAAGCCGGCGATTCGTTGTCATGCACCTACGAAGGTATCGGTACGCTGGTGAATCCGGTCGTCGGACCGGTGTCGTCGGCTTCATCGCGCTGAGGGTAGGGGAGGTTGTCACGCCGTCATGATTCGTGAAGACATTCTGCAGAAATTTCCGGAACTGTTCGGGACCAAGACCATTAACGGCCGGACGATCAATGTCGAAGAAACGATTTCCGTGCTCACGCGAGACTTGGGACCCGAGATCGCGGCGGCTCTCACGGCGCGCCGCAAGCTGCTCGAGTCTGCCGCGGCGGTCCGCGAGAAGTATGCCTGGCCGAAGTGGGACGACTCGTTCGAGGATCCCGTAACGGGCCGGCAACGAACGTTTCGCCAGATCGTTCAGGGCTTGATTGACAATTTTCTCGGCCGGGACAGCGAGCTCGGTTGGCGACTCAACGACGAAGTGCCGATCCCGGACGACGCGCATCCCACGGCAAATCCCGGCCTCGAGTTGACCGGGCCGTGGCACCCGCTGGATATGGCTTTCAACGCGTTGAATAGCCAGGCGCCACAGAACATGCCGGACTTCGAAGATGCATCGCCGGCGCACTTCCAACCCGACGGTACACCGAAGTCCGAGCCGATCGGAATTTTCCCTGCTCTACAGAATGCGAAGGATATTTTCGAAGGGCGTTGGAGCGGCCGTCCCTATGAAGTCGTGAAGAAAGGCCAGGCGCGCTCTTATAAGATTAATCGGCCTCCGTCCGAGTGGCCCACGCGATTTGTGCGGCCCCCTTCGATTCACATACGATTTGACTACATTACAATCAATGGCGAACCCGTGCCCGGCGTAGTTGCCATCGTGCTGCTCTGGACGCTGAACAATTACGAAGCTCTCCGGCGTCTCGGCACCGGGGTTTACTACTACATCCCAAAGATACAGACGCCGCAAGAGGCGCTCATCATCGAAAAGCTGCTGGCACGGATCGAAACGCTCATTGGAGTTCAGGCCGGCACGTTCAAAATCAAGGTTCTCTACGAGGAAGGAAATGCAGGCCGCTTTCTGCCTGCAATCGCCTGGGTTTTGCGGCGCCGCTTGTTGGGAACAAATGTAGGCCGCTGGGATTATCTGGGTAGCCTGATCGAAATGTGGAAAGACGATCCGAAGGGCTTGTACCCGGATCCGCAGTCGATCGGCATGGCCTATCCGAACATGATTGCCTATCAGCGGTATAACGCGCTGATGATGCTGATGGCCGGCATGAAGAGGGGCGAGTTCAGCCAGGCTGCCCCCATTGGCGGTATGGCGGCGGTCATGATCTATCCTCCGATGGATCCCTATGGACGATCCAAATACAATCCATTGGCCCTGCGCGCAATGGTCATCGACAAGTTGCGGGAGCGCCTGCTCGGTCTGATCTTTGTGCCCGAGAGCGCGCCTGCCGCCGGCGAACAGCCTGCGTTGGACGATATTCTCGCCGGCCGCCTGAAAGGACGTCTGTACGATGCTTATCGGCAAAGCTGGGTCGCCAGCCCTGAGCCGGCTTATGTTGCGGCGGGTAACGGACCCTTGCAAGCTCCGCTAAGCGAACTCCAGTCCATTATCGATGCGCGGCAACAGACGGTGTCTGTGAAGGGAAAACCCGTGCCGGCCGCGTCCAGCGGTCTGATTGACGCGGAGCGGGCTCTGCTCCAGTCTCGCGGCCTGTTGAACTCGCAGGGTAAGGTCACGCCATGGGTTATCGCCAAGGATACCGTCAACACACCCGAGAAGCTTTTCACGCCGGAACTTTGGAACAGCATCTATGGTGTGCCCCAGGGCGACATCACCATCGAGCACATCCAGCATGCGTTCTACATGGCGGCCAATTATGGGTTCCAAATCCTCAACGGCAACTTCGCAGCGGCCATCGACGATTACGAGCTTTCGCTGCGTTTCATGAACGATCTGGCCACTTACCGGATCGATGTCTCCTGGTTGTGGACGCTCCTGCACCATCAGGCCGCCATCACCAAAGACGGCAATTTGAAAGCACCCGCGCTCACCGAGGACGGCGTCGTGCCCGCAGAGGACCGTTTTGCGGTCAAGGCCGGAACACGCTTCACCAAAGATTTATTCGACAAGTTGTGGGATTACCACAATCAGTGGACCTCCGCGTTCTTCGCCGAATTGGACCGGCGCCGCGACCCCGGCCGATTCGATCGCTCGAAGGCGCCGGTCATCATGGAGATATTAAAACGCCAACTGCTTTCACCACGCTACATTCAACACAGCGCTCGCGTACTCTTCGTCCTGGCCGAAGCAACCAAAGAAGAGCGCGCCCGGACTCTCGATGCGATCTTCGATCTCTCCCGCGATGAAATCCTCAATCGCGTCAAGTCCGGAACTCTGAGCAAAACCGCCCTGCGCGCCCACGACTATATCTTTGACGTTTTTGCGGGAGGCCAACAGGCATCGAGCCAGTAATCAATCTCAGATAGCGGAGCTTGTATGAGGCGAGTATGGGGCCTGACCATTAGAAGGCTTACGAAGTGACCAGCCCGAATGTCTTGACCAGACATCAGCCATGACGAAAAAAGGCACAAAGTGTTCATCAAACCGCCCCAATTGGCGGCTACAGTGAGAAATTTCTATACACATACGCCAAGAAGTTGTCGTTCATCCGCCTACAATTCTCTGGCAAGTGATTTGCTATGCGCCAAGAGGGAGGCTGAAGGTCTGCGCCTTCGGCGCAGTGCCTTCTGGCGTTTGGCATGGCAGATCCGCAAGAGGCGCATATCCTCGCAAAGCGGATAAAGGAAGTTGCTAACAACTACGATGTGTTCTTGACGGACGCAGAGGAGGCGCATATGTGCAGCTGCCTCGAATGCCTCAAAACATTCACCACCCTTGTGTTGCACAAGGACGGCGGCAGCCTGAGCGCCTGACGAATCACTTCAAAAGGCCTGTTGACTCCGTGTGTCCCCCGGCTACCCTGTGAGGCATGGGACGAAGTTTGGGATTCGTTATGCTGATAGTCGTTGTCGGAGCCGGAGCCTACCTTTACACCAAGCAAGCAAAGCCTGTCGGCAGCCCGGCTTCTTCCTTAATCGAGACAATCGGTATACAGAATGATTTGATGGCTATGGCCAATGCCGAACGTCGCTACTTTGTCGAGCACGCCAAGTACGCTTCGCTCGATGAACTGCGCAGGAATGGCGACACCCACATCCCAACGCGCCCACACTATATCTACTCCAGCGAAGCCAGTGAGACCAGCTTCAAGATCAGCGCGACATATTCCGGCCCGAACCCCAAGGAGCCTAAACATATCAGCGTGGATGAGACCATGTCGGTGAAAATCGACTAGCCTGCGCCACCGCCGGCACAGCGCGGGCCAAGCTTGGACTTCGGAGCCAGTCTACGCGGCCGGCGCATAGATCATTGGTGGAATCACGTTAGACCACGGGCTGGAT
>MNKP01000119.1 GCA_001920875.1 Acidobacteria bacterium 13_1_20CM_2_55_15 | reverse complement strand
AAGATCGGCGATCTTGAACTTCACGTCTCCGGAATGCCGTCCTTCGCGAAGGATGAAAACGTCATTGTTTTTACCGAATCCAGCGGACCCTATGAAGTGGTCATTGGTCTGGGCCAAGGCAAATTTACTCTTGAAAATGGCGAAGTATTCAATGATGTAACTGGCCTTTCTTTTCCCAATGGCCGTCCCGCCAAACCGATGAAGTTGCCAATCGAGATATTTAAGCGTCAAATCCGAACCATACTGACTCGTTAGCTTGAAGAAATACGGTTTCATCTTTCTTGTAATTCTCTTTTCCCAGCCCGCTAGAGCCTACACTCGCATCACAACGTCTTCAGGACAGAATCCAAAATGGCCATCGATGCCTATCCCGTATTGGATCCATGAGAAGGGCGCGCCTCGTATCTCAAACGGCAGCGACTTCGCGGCCGTTCAAGCCTCGTTCCAGACGTGGGAAAACATCCAGACTGCAAACATCAAATTCGCCTTCAGGGGCACGACGACTGCTGGAATCGTTGGCCATGATGGAATGAATGTCGTAACGTTCACGGATACTTCTGCACCACTGGGTTCATCCACGATAGCTGCAACCTTTTCATTCTTCAGAACTGAGAATGGCCAGACCATGTTCGACGAAGCCGATATCGCGTTCAACCCGGCAATCGACTTCTCGACAAGCGGCGAGACCAACAAATTTGATATCCAAAGCGTCCTTACCCACGAAATCGGACATTTGCTGGGTTTGGATCACTCCGCTCTGGTCTCTTCCGTGATGGTTCCCTTTGGTGTGCCGTCACAACTGGATCAACGCACTCTCGCTTACGACGACGTTGCCGGCATCATGGAAATTTACGGGACAGCGTCGGGAACCGGCCAAATTCGAGGAACAATCGAAGCCGACGGAACGCCCGTATTCGGCGCGCACGTTGTTGCGGTGGACAGCGATGGGACTCCGATAGTTTCGACGCTTTCGCAGCGAGACGGCAGTTATATTCTTCGATTTCTGCCTCCGGACACGTACGCTGTGTACGCGGAATCCTTGGACGGGCCAGTAACACGGCTCAATCTCGGAGGCGGGTCCACCGGCTTCTTTTCCAGCGTCAGAACGAATTTCGGTACCACTTATTTTGGAAATGTTTCTGGACTCTCAGAAGCAGCGAAAATCGCTGTCGGGCCGAATGGTGTCGCTACGGCGGATATACGCATGTTTCCGCCAAGCGCAACCGGCTTGAGATTGACACGGCCGTCGTTTGGGATTCGCATGCCGCGAGGACGAACCGTAACGGTAACCGGCGGCGGAGTCGACATCACGGACGGGGTCCTTCTCACCGGCTCGAATTCCGGTCTTCAATTCGGCCCGATGACATTTGGCGGCCGCATCACCTCCACAGCCCCGACGAGCGTATCGGTTCAATTGACGGTCCTGAATTCTACGCCGCTCGGTCCGAAAAATCTCATCGTCAATCGCGGGACCGACACTTCGATCCTTTCGGGAGCTTTCGTTATTACCGACAGTTATCCTTCGGGAATTTCCGTAAGCCCATCAACCGGTCCCGTTGAAGGCGGCACCCTCGTCACGGTCAACGGTACAAACTTTCGTTCAGGGGCTCGGGTGTTCTTCGCCGGGCTTGCGGGCGCAGATGGTCGTGTCATCGATTCAAACACGATCCAGGTAACGAGTCCTGCGAATGTCTCTGGTGCGGCAAATGTGGTTGTCGTCAACCCCGATGGAACGTGGGCGGTCGGCTCGCAAGTATTCGGTTATTCCTCGCAACCACCAACGATCAGCCGTGTCTCACCCCTCGATGGACCGCCGTCGACCCGAGTCGTGATCGAGGGGGACCACTTCGACTCGCGCACACAAAATATTGAGGTCGCATTCAATGGCACCACTGCGAAGATTATCAGCGCTAGCGTGAATGCGATCACAGCGGTTGTGCCGTTTGGCGCAACGACGGGTCCCATAACGGTTTCGGTTTTCGCCCAGACGGCAACAGGCCCAGCGTTCACGGTGACGGCGGCTCCAACAAGCACGAATCTTGCGGGGCGCAGTTTCAACTTCATTGACGCGAGTAGTAGCACTGGCGGAACAGTTCTGACATTCAGCAACAACGATGATGCCATCGCACTTGTAAAACTACCATTCGATTTCATCCTATTCCGGGATATTCATGTCGCAGATTCTCAGATTTCGATATCGACGGACGGGTTCCTGAGTCTTGAACCGCTTTCGATATCAGAGTGGCAAAATGCACCATTGCCCTCGACTACAGTCTTGAGGCCTAGCGGTAGCGCCGGGACCGTTCCTCCCTCATTGATTGCGCCGTTTTGGGATGACTTAATCATGCCACCCCAGGCGGCAATCACGACCAAGACAGTCGGAGCGGCTCCAAACCGCCAATTCATCGTGCAATGGTCGAATATGAGCCTCCTCGACGAGAACGGAAGAGACTTGAATGCCAATCTCACGTTTGAAGCCATACTGTTCGAGGGAACCAATGACATCCAGTTCCTGTATCGCAGTATGAGCGGTCCGCGCTCCGATGGGTCAAGCGCAACGATCGGCGCGCAGAATTTGAAACGCGACACAGCAATTCAAACCGGATTCAATCAGCCCATTGTGGCCAGCGGGTATTTCACAACCTACCATTTCCAAAACGGCAGTTATGTGGAAGCCGTGCCGGACGCAACGCCGCCGTCGAAACCTCTGGTAACGGATGAAGGCCCATTGACTTCAAATAGCACTCAACTCGCCGCTTCCTGGATGTCGAATGATCCCGAATCGGGTATTCGCGAGTACCGGTACGCCATCGGCAGCACTCCGGAAGGCGCCGATGTACGTCCATTCATCTCCACAACGCAAAGTTCGATCGTCGTCAGCGGACTGAATCTTCAAGTTGGAGCGACATATTACTTCGCTGTGAAGGCGATTAACGGCGCTGGTTTGGAGAGCGAGGTGGGCGTGTCCGCCGGTGTCCGGTTTGATCCAACATACCAGCCGCAGGTGAAGATCATCCCATCAAGTCCCCAAAGCGCAACGGTATTTACCGGTATTGCGTTTCTCGCCAAGACCGGGATGTCGGTCGTACTCAGGGCTTTTGATGGAAACGGTAATCTCGTTGCCGGACCCGGAGTTCGCAACCCGTCGTCAATTACGCTCGCGGCGGGACAGCAATACGCGAAGCTCGTTTCGGAATTATTTGGCCTGCAATCGTTTGATGGCTGGATCGAAGCGGATGCCTCGGCTCCGGGGCTTGGGATTTTCGTCGCCACAGGGTCGTGGGATATGCTGCAGCTGGATGGAACTGTTCCGCGAGATCCTTCAGCGGACTTTGTCCTCCCACATGGGGACGCATTGGCGGTGCTCGTTAACCCCTCTGCGCGTCCAGCTACTGTCACCCTTACGGATTTCGCGTCCGCGCAAACCCAGTCTCTGACCATTCCGGCACGTGGCAAAATCGTGATGCCTTTAGCTGGGGCTGTCCGGGTTCGATCTTCGGAACCCTTGGCGACAGCGGGCATTCCGGTATCCGATGCACAGTCCACTTTGGTTTTCCCTCAGGCTGTCGTTGGCGGCGGCTATTCATCCACGTTGAGCCTCGTCAATATCGGAACGGCTCCGGCGAATGCGACGGTCACATTTGGCACAGCGTCGGCAAACATATCGTTGTCTGCGAACGCCGCTGCACGTGTTTCGATTTCGGACCTGCTGAAATTGTCCGGCGACACAATTCGTACCGGAGCGGTCCGTGTCACAAGTATGTCGTTGTTCGGAGCGAGTCCCTCGCTTATCGGCATACTTGATATCCAGAATTCCTCCGGCGGCGCCTCAGTAGCCGCGAAAGCTACAGGAACCGACTTCACGTTTCCGTATGTTGCAAATGCGAATGGCTTCTTTACGGGCTTGGCATTTGCAACTGGCAGCGAGCCCGCGAAAATTACGATCGATGTTTACAGCGCCGATGGCGGCACACCGAAATCTGCGAGCATCACCCTAGCTGCAAACCAGCAATTCAGCGCTTTATTGAGTGACCTGGTCGCGGCGTCAGCGGCACAACTAGGCGGATACGTTCGCATCCGTTCAGACCAACCGATCTGGGGGTGGATGATTTACGGTACCGATAAGGTGCTGGTCTCAGGTCCGCCGCTTTAAAATTCGGGGTCGAATTTTCCTATTCCTCTTGTTCCTCTTCGGCAGCACCGGCCTTAGCGCCGGCAATCACCTTCTCCGAGAGGTGGGCGGGAACCTCGTCGTAATGGTTGAATTCCATCGTGTAGCTGCCGCGGGCACCGGTCTTTGACGTGAGATCCGAGGCGTAACTCAACATCTCCGCCAGCGGGACTTGGGCTTTGATGATCGTGGTATGGCCGCGCACTTCCATACCTTGCACACGGCCGCGGCGGCTATTCAAGTCACCCATGAGATCGCCCGCGAATTCTTCCGGGCCTTGGACCTCCACATTCATGATCGGCTCGAGCAGAATGGGCTTGGCTTCTTTGATTCCTTTCTTGAAAGCCAGAGAACCCGCAATCTTGAAAGCCAGTTCCGATGAATCTACGTCGTGGTATGAACCGTCATAGAGAATCACACGAAAATCAACTGTTGGGAAACCTGCAAGCACGCCCTTTAGCCTGGCTTCTTGAATACCCTTCTCCACTGCAGGAATGAAATTTCTGGGGATCGCGCCTCCGAAGATTTCATTTACGAATTCGAAATCGCTTCCGCGCGGAAGAGGCTCCATTCGAATTTTGCAATCGCCGTACTGGCCGTGGCCCCCGCTTTGTTTTTTATGCTTTCCCTGCACGTCGGCTTTTCCTTTGATCGTTTCGCGATAAGGAACCTTAGGAGGATGCAGCAGGACTTCAACGCCATAGCGCTTCTTCAAACGGGCCACGGCTATTTCCACATGCATCTGGCCCTGGCCCGAAATCAGGAATTCTTTCGTTTGAGGCTCCCGCGCGTACCGTAATCCGAGATCCTCATCCATCAGTTTATGAATTGCGGTGCTGATTTTTTCCTCGTCGCCACGGGACTTCGGCTCGATGGCGAATGAAATAACCGGCTCGATCCACTTCACAGCGGGATACGTAATCAAATGGGCTTTGTCGCACAGAGTATCGCCGGTTTGCGTTTCCTTCAGCTTCGCAACAGCTCCGAGGTCTCCGGCGTGAAGTTTCGGAACGGCTACCTGAGTCTTCCCTTGCAGGAGAACGATGGAGCCGAAACGCTCGGTCACGCTTCGGTTGGTATTGAATGGCTGCAATTCCGTCGTCAACGTCCCGGAATACACACGGAAAAGCGAGATGCGGCCGGTAAAGGGATCCGAAAATGTTTTGAAAACGAAAGCAGAGAACGGCTCGGTATCCGCCATCTTTCGCTGGATGTCTTTGCCTTGCGTATCCTTTCCCGTAACAGTTCCGCGCGCAGTGGCATCCGGCACGAAATTCACTATCGCGTTCAACAGCGGCTGAATACCGATATTGCCCGTCGCCGACGTGAAAAAAACCGGATAAATTTTCCCGTCGCTTACTTGTTTCCGGAGTCCCGCGATCAAGTCTTCGTTCGTCAGAGAACCGGTATCGAAAAATGTTTCCATCAATTTTTCATCGCTCTCCGCCACAGCTTCAACGAGCTTTTCGCGGTACTCATTGGCCCGTGCAGCCGAGTCTGCCGGGATGTCCGTTTCGCTGAACTTTCCGGAGCCGTCCGTCTGATACGCGTAGGCTTTCATCTGAATCAGGTCGGCGACGCCTCTGAATGCCCTTTCTTCTCCCAAGGGAATCTGAACGGGAACGCATATTCGGCCAAGAGTTTGATGAATCGATTCGAGCGATCTTTCGAAGCTCGCTGTATCGCGATCCATGCGATTGACTACGACGAATCTGGGCAGCCCGAATTCGTCGGCATAAGCCCACGCTTTTTCGGTCTGGACCATGGCGCCCGACACAGCATCGACAACAACAATTGCGGCGTCTGCCACGCGAAGCGCGCCCCGGGCTTCCTGAATGAAATTTCCGAAGCCCGGTGTATCGAGCATATTGATCTTGTTTTTGTTCCACTCGCAGAAAGCGAATTTCGCAAAATTCGTGATTTTTCGTTCAATCTCTTCGTCGTCGTAATCCGTCGGGGCATTCCCGTCGTCTACGCGCCCAAGGCGGTTGGTCGCACCGGTATCGAAGAGAATCGCGGAGATCAATGACGTCTTGCCGCTTCCTCCGTGTCCGACGATGCCGACATTGCGAATGTTTTTACCTTCGTAGACGTTCACTGCCACAGCATGCTCCTTTTGTTGTAGGCCAAGTTTCGAAATCTACCATATTCATTCTTGAAAACACTACCCTCCAACCGTTAGGCTCAACGGGTGTTTGCGCCCATTTCCACCATCTTCGGTATTCTGCTTTCTTCCGCGACCTTGCCGAACGGGATCCGGTTGATCGAACTGCCTTCCAAAACGGATTCGGTCGAAATCATTGCCGGATATGAGGAGCCCGGACTGACCCTTCTCGCATCCATGAGCGCCGCGCGGGCGCTCATCTTTAATGCGTTTGCTGCAGGGGGCAGTATCCAAATGGTTAGTGAGCAGGACCGAACCGCTCTTCGATTGACGATTCCACAATGGGCGCTGCCCACGTTCATGGAGGGGCAGCTCGCCGCCTTTTTCAAAGATCCTCCCCGGGAAACTGAACGGGCAGAAGGTCCGGATTCGTCTATGCCGGACTTTCGCGCTCAGGTTGACGAAGAGATTCGCAGCGCGCTCCTGGGAGCGGATACGCATTCGGAGGAATACAGAACTGCTGATGCATTTCTCGCGATCACTGCGCCAATACCGGAAACGCTGCGCGACGCCCTTAGTGCAATTCCGAAACGAGGTTCGGTAAACCGGTCTGAAAACGAGATCAGTCGATTACCTGCGGAACGAACGCTGCGATTTAAATCGGATCTAACAACCGGAGCCGTCATCTTTGCCGTACCGGTTCCAAGCGTCTATTACCAGCAATGGTATTTGATCCTCTTGCTGGATCGTATACTTCACAGAACGGTTCCAGCGCCGCTTGAAACGAGTCTCGTGCCGTCTTTGCGGCCCCATTATTACCGGCTCGAAATACCGATCGCACAAGGCCAATTTCCGGAACCTGCCGAAGACAATCTGCTTCAGGAGCTTCAACGCCTCCAGTTGACGCTTGATCCACGCTTCCTGTTGGCCGCACGACAGGAGACATTGGCATATCTGGGAGACGACCACATCCATGAGTGGTTTGCGAGCCGCGGGATACCGGAACGATTGGAGGAAGGAATCCAGTGGGTCCAGTCCACAACGAACGATGAGTTGCGGGCCGCTGTCCGTGATCTTCTACTGATGAACCGTGTCATAGCGACGTGGCCGCCCAAACCAAAGCAAACGACAGTCCTGGTGGAAAATTTGAACGAAGTTCCACAAGCCAAGCCCTCTTCCAGGGGAAGAGGGCTTCGCGACGGCCAGCCGGCTGGCGCGCCGGGTGAGGGTCCAGGCCTTGAACCGCCTTCGTTCCCGTTGCACAACGATCTGCCACAGGCCATCGATGTTGCTCAGCTGCTTCCTTCCGGCGTTTCACTCGTCGCCAGCAACGTTAATGGCGTCTTTGTTTCCGGCGCCACGTTGACCACGTACGATCACGTACCGGATGCCGAAACCGTGAAGTCGTTCGAGAAATATCGCGCGGATCGGATTTTAGTGCTGGCTCCTCCCGGCGCTATCGATCGGGCTCGCGAGATCTGGTCTCGGTTCAAAGGCGCCGACAGTGGCGAAACGGGTGTTTGGAAAGGCTCCATCTCGAGCGGTGATCTGCCCGCAGTTTACGTCCTCAAGACCATGCTCGACCTGAAGGTCATTCAAGCGGGGTGGTGGCACGAGGTTGAACTCCGCATTGATGCCAGCGAAGGCTCAACGCTTCAAATCCACGCCGACGCCGAACAGCGCCAGAAGATACTCGAATGGATCAAAGATATCGCCGCGCGCCCTCCTTCTGATCAGGACTTCGCCTGGATGCGCGAAGTTGCCGTTCATCGCTTCAATGCGGTTCGCTCCGACATCCAAGCCCTCACATGGGAGCGCGATCCTAAAGGAACGATCCAGGATATCGGAACCATCCTCCCGAAATTCGTTCAAGATGTCGCCCAAATCTATTTTTAGAGTCGGCGTCGATACCGGCGGAACATTCACGGACTTCGTTATTGTCCGCAACGGCGAGATCGAAATATTCAAAGAACTCTCGACGCCACAGGAGCCGGAAGAAGCCATCATGAAGGGAATGGCACGAGCCGGCAATTCGGCCGCTTCTGAAGTTATTCACGGATCCACTGTCGCGACGAACGCTCTGCTCGAGCGCAAGGGCGCGCGTACCGCCCTCCTCACCACGGAAGGTTTCGAGGATATTCTCGTCATCGGCCGGCAAACGCGCCGCGAACTGTACAACATCTTTGTGACCCGGCCGGATCCATTGGTTCCTGCCGGGCTGCGGATGGGCGTTCGCGAGCGCACGCTCTACGACGGGTCTATCGCAACACCGTTGGACCAGGATCATTTGCAAACTCTGATCAACCGTTTACGTTCTGAGAACGTTGAATCTGTCGCGGTTTGTCTTTTGTATTCATTTGCGAACACTGAACACGAAAACAAAGTCCTCTGCGCCCTCGAGCCTCTGAGACTACGGGTATCGCTTTCGTCGAGAATTCTTCCGGAGTATCGAGAGTATGAACGCACATCGACGACGGTGATCAACGCTTACCTCGCACCTCTCATGAGCCGTTACCTGAGGCAACTCACCGAGCGTCTTCCCCATGGTTCCCTGCGAGTCATGCAGTCGAACGGCGGAACAATGCGCGCTAAAACTGCCGCGGACGCTCCCGTCAAAACGATACTTTCCGGACCGGCCGGCGGCGTCGTGGGAGCATTCCATGTTGCACAGGCGTGCGGTTACTCACGCGTCATCACCTTCGATATGGGAGGCACCTCCACGGATGTCTCGCTCTGCGATGGTGACGTAAAAGTCACCCACGAAGGCCAGATTGACGGGATGCCGATTGGTATCTCAATGATGGATATTCACACCGTTGGAGCAGGCGGCGGATCTATCGCCGAACTCGATGCCGGCGGCGCACTGAAGGTGGGGCCCCAGAGTGCCGGTGCGGATCCGGGGCCGATTTGTTACGGCAAAGGCCATCAACTTACCGTGACCGACGCCAACGTCATCCTCGGACGATTGCTGCCGCGCTTCTTTCTGGGTGGAACGATGCCACTGGCGAAGGCGCGCATTGAACCGGCGCTTGATATGCTGGGCTGGACAAAGCAGTGGAGAAGCGTCGAAGAACTCGCGCAGGGCGTCGTGGACGTTGTGAACAACAACATGGAGCAAGCGATCCGGCTGATCTCCGTCGAACGCGGATACGATCCGCGCGAGTTCGCGCTTTTTTGTTTCGGCGGGGCCGGCGGTTTGCACGCGACGCATCTGGCCGAAGCATTGGGAATGCGGCGTGTCATTGTTCCGCAATTTCCGGGCGCGCTATCCGCGCTCGGTCTGTTGCTTGCCGACGTCCGGAAGGATTATTCGCAGACCGTCTTGATAAATGCCGCAGGATCGGATGCGCGAGTGAAAACGCTCTTCGCGGCATTGTACAGCGTTGGGATGGCAGAACTCGAGGCTGAAGGTTTCAAGAAGAACGAAATCCATCGAATCGACTCTCTCGATCTGCGCTATCGGGGACAGTCTTATGAATTGACTGTGCCGCTCGTGGCAGACTTTATTGAAAGATTTCACAAAGCTCATGAACGCCGCTACGGTTACGCCAACCGCGGGCGGGACGTGGAATTGGTGAATGTCCGGACAACATTCCTGGGCCGCACGGCGAAACCGAAATTCAGCAAAACCGTTAAACAGCGCAGGGGTCCCGAACCGCTGGAAAGGCAACCATGTTGGATCGATCGCCGCCGTGTGCGCACGGACATCTACGATCGGGCGATTTTGGGCCACGGACATGTCATTCAAGGACCGGCCATCATCGGAGAATACAGCTCGACGACGCTGGTACCACCGGGTTTTCGATGTACCGTGGATGCATACTTAAATTTGGTGCTGGAGAGTAATTAATGCGAAGCCGCAAGCATTCCCCTCCTCGCAAGATCAACCCAGTACAACTCGAAATCTTCAAAAGCCTGTTTCACGCGATTGCCGAAGAAATGGGTGCGACGCTGAAACGGACAGCTTTTTCTCCGAACATCAAGGAACGCCGGGACTATTCTTGCGCGATCTTCGATGACCGCGGCGACATGGTTGCACAAGGCGACCACATGCCTGTGCATCTGGGTTCGATGCCATTGTCGGTCAAAGCGGCGATCGAAAATCGCGAGATCGGCCCAGGCGACATGGTGATCCTGAACGATCCCTACAAAGGCGGGACACACCTTCCCGATTTGACTCTGGTTTCCGGAGTCTTTTCGCAACGAAAACTTCTCTTCTATGTCGCGTCCCGCGCGCATCAGTCGGACATCGGCGGTATGTCGCCGGGTTCAATGCCGCTGGCGGAGGAAATCTATCAGGAGGGGCTTCGAATTCCCCCTGTCAAATTGATGTCGAACGGCACGATTAACCGTGACGTTTGGGAGATCGTCCTCGCGAATGTGCGTACGCCGGACGAACGTGAAGGGGATCTGAGCGCCATGATCGGCGCCAATCGGACGGGCGAACGCCGGCTAAGGGAAATCGTGTCAAAGTACGGCTGGAATGAAGTGAGCCGTTATGTTGCGGCCATCCTCGACTATACCGAGCGTATGACGCGCCAGGCTATTTCTCAGATTCACAATGGAATCTATGAAGCCGAAGATTTTCTCGACGACGACGGCATTACGAATAAACCCATCGCAATACGTGTAAAGATTGCGGTCAAAGAAGACCTTGCGGTTGTCGATTTCTCGGGGTCCGACCCACAGACGGCGGGTAGTGTGAATGCCGTGTATGCGATTACGGCCTCGGTCGTATTTTACGTGTTTCGAACGTTGGTGGGATTTGCAATTCCCTCCAACGCCGGCGGTATGCGACCACTACGGATTATCGCGCCCGAAGGCACAATCGTGAATGCTCGTCCTCCCGCTGCCGTGTGCGGCGGCAATGTCGAGACATCGCAGCGGATTGTCGATGTTCTCTATAAGTGCCTCGCGCAGGCGATGCCGGATCGCATACCGGCTGCAAGCCAAGGTACCATGAACAACTTGGCTTTCGGGGCTATCGATCCGCGCACGAGACACCCGGTGGCATACTACGAAACCGTCTCGGGAGGAATGGGAGCGCGACCGACAATGCACGGCCTTTCCGGTGTTCACACGCATATGACCAATTCACTAAACACTCCTGTAGAAGCGTTAGAGCACACCTATCCCGTCCAGGTGTTGCGTTACTCATTGCGGCACCATTCCGGCGGCATCGGCAAATGGCGTGGTGGAGACGGCGTTGTTCGCGAGCTGCGATTTCTCACCAGAGCTCAACTGACGGTCCTCTCCGAGCGGCGCAAGTTCGCACCCTACGGGTTGAACGGCGCCGAAGCTGGCGCGCCGGGCGTGAACCTTATCGCTCGAAATGATGGAAAGACGGAACAGCTCCCGTCGAAATTCACCCGTTGGGTTGAAGAGGGAGACGTTCTATCGATTCAAACCCCCGGGGGTGGTGGTTGGGGACCGGCGTGAAAGCGTCCGCAGTCAGACACAGGTACCGAAAGGGAATCTATTTCTTGAATCTCGTTCTGTTCATCGTTCCGCTCACGTATTTTGGTTATCGGCCTGCCCTGCGTTACTGCGCTTCGCTTCTCATCGTCGACGAGCCCATCAAAAAAAGCGACGCTATCGTCGTGCTCGCCGGTGGAGAGCCGGGCCGCCCGTGGGGCGCTGCCGATCTCTACAATCGAGATCTCGCTGACTACGTGATTGTAACGAGAGATCAAGTTCAGCCTGAGGAAGCGGAGTTGGTTCAACGCGGCATTGATTTGGTCGACGGGCGAGGCAATTACATCAGAGTTCTCCGAGGCCTCGGCGTACCCAACGAAAAGATCGTCAGCGTGGAGAAGGCAGCTGGCGATACGGTTTCGGAAATGCAACAAATCCGTAAGTTATGCCTCGACAGAAACTGGCATTCTCTTATTATCGTGACTGCAAATTATCACACCCGCCGCGCGCGAATGGCCGCCCGATACGTTTTGGGGCCGGAATTTAAATTCGCGGTCAGCGCCACTCCACATGGAGGTCTGAACTCGCGCGAGTGGTGGACAAGCCGCAGCGACATCAGAACCTTCCTGATTGAATTTGAAAAGCTCGTTGCGTATACCTTGTATATCGGGCCCAAAATCTTAGCCCGTGATGTATGGACGAGCCGAGGCGATACGAATCCGTCAAGCAGCTTATTGGGGTCTCCAAATTCGTACTCGATGTGGCCGTTCTCCTCTTTCTCCTGGCTTCGGGTTGGAGCATCAGAATACGTAGTTTTGCTCAAATGCTGTCGGGGTCGAACTGGTTGAGAGTGATGATTTACATGATCATCGTCGGCGGCCTCCTCAAGGCCATCGATTTACCATTCAGCTACTACTCCGGGTATGTTCTCGAACATCGATTCCAGCTTTCGCGACAGTCCTTAGCGGCCTGGATGAAAGACCAATTGAAGGCTCTTGCCATCGCGGCTCCGCTGACGATCGCTGCGGTTGAAATCATTTATCTGCTCCTTCGGGTTGATTCGAAGTTTTGGTGGATTTACGCCAGCATCGTCTTTATTGCGTTCGCCATTGTGATGGCGAACCTCGCCCCGGTTCTGCTGTTGCCGCTATTTTTCAAGTTCAAGCCGGTCGAGAATCCGGACTTGCAAAATCGCGTCGATCGCCTGGCGCGGCGAACCGGTAAGCGTATATGCGGTATCTTTGAATGGTCACTCGGAGAGAAGACGCGTAAGGCAAACGCCGCGGTGGTCGGCTGGGGAAATACCCGGCGCATTATTGTATCGGACACGCTTTTGAAAAATTTTTCAGGTGAAGAAATCGAGGTCGTGATGGCCCATGAATTGTGCCACCACGTGAAGAATCACATCTGGTACGGTATGGCGGCTCAATCGTTCCTCACGTTCGCGGCTTTTTATGCGGCCTACCGCGTTTTACCGCCGCTCGCGCGATCCTTTGGTTTCAGCGGGACAGAGGACGTCGCGAATTTTCCGTTGATGGCGCTCGTGATGACGATATTGTCGTTGGCTGCGCTGCCCGCTGTAAACTTTTTCTCCAGACAATTAGAGACGGCCGCAGATCTATATGCGCTCGATGTGACAGGTGATGCGCTTGCCTTTGTCTCGGGTATGGAGAAGTTAGCCGAGATCAACCTCGTGAACAAAACCCCAAATAAAATCGTCGCGTTTATTTTTCATAGTCATCCGTCTGTTGAAGATCGCGTTAAACTCGCTGCTGATCGGGTAGGCCAAAGTGTGTAGAGGAGCTTTGGCGCAACAATCCCCTCCTCGCAGAGGAGGGGAATTACAGCAATGAACCGGCGCGATTTCGCCTTAAGCAACGCTGGGTTTCTACTTCAGGCTGCGACAATAAAAAAAGACCTCATCATCCGATCCGAATCTCCTGCCGATTTTGAGACACCCGTTCAGTTGCTCGACAAAGGATGGATTACTTCAAATGAAGACCACTACGTGCGCTCGCATTTGCCTTTTCCGAGTGTCCAACTGAACAACTGGAACCTGGCAGTTGAAGGCGAAGTGAATCGATCGTTGAAGTTGACAATGCCCGATATTCGCGCCTTCAACGAAGTCACCCGGACAGTCACGCTGGAGTGTTCGGGCAATGGCCGCGCTTTCGCCGATCCTCCGGTGCCCGGCTTGCAGTGGGAAAAAGGCGCTGTCGGAACCGCCCGCTGGACAGGCATTCGACTGCGCGATGTTCTCATGAAGGCGCAGGTCAAGCCTGCGGCAAAGCATGTCATCCTCAATGGAGCCGATCTGCCGATTCGTGCGGTGCCCGATTTTGTTCGCAGCATTCCAATCGAAAAGGCGATGCACCCAGACACGATGCTGGCATATCGCATGAATGGCGATACCATTCCCATTTATCATGGTTTTCCGCTTCGGTTGATCGTACCCGGCTGGGAAGCCGCCGCGTCAACAAAGTGGATTACCAATATCCGTGTCTCGGAAGCGGAGGCGAGCGGTTTTTTCATGCAGACTGCGTATCGAATTCCAAACCGGCCAGTCGCTCCCGGAACGATTGTTGATCCGAAGGACACGGTTCCGTATACCGCATTGAATGTGAAATCCATCTTCACGAGTCCGCTCGATGGAGCGACGGTCCCCATTGGATCTTCTATCCAGTTGCGAGGTTTCGCGTGGGCGGGGGAGGCGGACATCACGCGAGTGGATGTTTCGACGGATGCGGGCCGGACATGGAGCATCACAGTATTGGACAAGGACAAAGCGAGATATACCTGGCGCCGTTTTCGCTATTTGTGGAGGGCGCCGAGAGCCGGTTCATTCGTCGTCATGTCGCGTGCCACCGACAGTCAGGGTCGGACCCAGCCGCTCGCCGCATCGTGGAATCCTTCCGGATACATGTACAACGTCAGCGATAAAATACAAATCAATGTCAAAGGTTAATCTTGCTATTTTCTTCTTGATTTGCCCGCTTGCAGATATCGCGTGCGCACAGGGTCCGGCGGCTGGAATTGTTCAAAAGATGGAAGCCGCCTGTACGCGTGTCTGCCACGGCCCCAGCTTAATAGCGCAACAACGTCTAGACGTGGCCGGGTGGACTCGCGAAGTGAACAAGATGGTCGGCTGGGGTGCCGACATTGCAGGCAGCGATAGAGAGGAACTCAGTCGATATCTTGCGGAAATGTTCAATAACACTCGCCCTCGGCCGTCATCGGCTCAGGCCGCGCCCGAAGGAAAAGCAAAGAATGTCTTCCAGACTTCCTGCCTCGGCTGTCACGACGTGACGCCTACTGCTCGGATCAAGGCGGATCGAGCCGGCTGGATGCGCGTTGTTGAGCGCATGGTGAATTGGGGAGCCTACATTCCGCCAGAACGCAAAGAAGATCTGATCGATTATCTGGTGACGAATTTCACGCAATAATCAGAGAGGACCTCTAAAACTGTAGGGGAGGTCTAGAGGTCTATATGACCGCCCGCGATGGCGCGGCCTGAACATGGGGGCGGTCATAGACCGCCGCTACGGCTATCCGCCTGCACCATCGGCAGTGAAATACGCCTCGAGCGAGTCGAGTTGGTCGGTTAGCTCCTCGACTTTTTCGTGGAGTAAGCTTCGTACCGACAGCATGCCTGCAAGCTTTCCATCGATGTTCACCACAGGCAAATGCCGGATATGCTTTTCATCCATCAGTTTTAGCGCGTCATCAGCCGTCGACGTGCGCTCGATCGTAATGACGGGAGAGGTCATCACATCTCCTACAGAAGTGTTACCGGGATCTCGCCGTTGAAGAACCACGCGATTCATCAGGTCGCGTTCGCTGAAAATGCCGGTCAACCGGCCGTTATCGACAACCGCGATGGCTCCAATGTGTTCCTCATGCATGGTCCGAACGGCATCCATAACCGTGGCGTGCGCGCTAACCGTCACGAGCGGCGTCCGTGTAATTCTTAGGAGACCCATACCTACCCCCAGGGTGTTCGATGTAGCGAGCATACTAACATCAAGTCCTCAAAAAAACGCAAGAGACGATTTCGGGAACGTTTTCTGAATTTTGTGCCTTCTTGTGGCTGTTCCCTTTGGCGTTCGACTTTGACGTTGCGCTGCGGTCCCATTTTGAGCCAAAGAATATCCATGTATCTGGACATGGTTCTAATTCCAGAAGGCTGGTTTTGGATGGGTTCCGATCATCATTACCGCTGGGAGAGCCCGCGTCACCGTGTCTGGCTCGATGTATTTGAAATCGGGCGGTATGCGGTCCGGCGCTCCGAATATGGACGTTTTCTCAGCGAGACCGCGTATCCCGAGCCCGCCGGATGGCGCAATCCTTCGTTTGACGATCCTGATCAGCCGATCGTTGGTGTGAGTTGGTTTGCGGCAATTGCCTACTGCGAATGGTTGTCAAAATCAGTAAGCGAAACATTCCGGCTGCCCACAGAAGCCCAGTGGGAAAAGGCGTGCCGCGGCGGACTCGAAGACGCAGACTATGCCTGGGGAAATGAACCACCAAATCAGATGAAGTATTTTCAAGGGAAATGGACGGGACCGAAACGAGTGGGAGAATGGCACTCCAATGGCTACGGGCTTTTTAATATTGGGGATAATGTGCACGAATGGTGCATGGATTGGTACGCCGAGAACTATTACGCCGTATCACCGAACACGAATCCGGCCGGTCCTCAGACTGGCACACGCCGCGTAAGCCGGGGCGGCTCCTGGCGGCATCAAATTAAAGTTTCGCGCGCCGCTCACCGCAGCAGTTTACCGCCCCCATACGCATATACCGACTACGGTTTTCGGATTTGTCGAGTAATCGGGGGACAGACACCGAATTTCTGAAGTACAAGAAATTCGGTGTCTGTCCCCCGATTACTCGCTAAGAGGACCGCGCCAGGTAACCATGCCGTGCGCGGACCGCGTCACCTGCACGGGTGCGAATTCGAATGGAATGATACAGGCCGTCATCAGCCCGCGGAGGATAGTAGCCCAGCGTGTACTGGCTCCGAAGTTCTTCAGCGATTACGCTGAGGATTTTTTCGATCTGACCGCCTCGCCCGATGAGAGTTTCGCCCAACAGGAATGCGCGGCCACCGCTGTTTTCCGCAAATGCCCGCAGAACAGTCATGTCGACTTGATCGCGCTTGTTCTGGATGCCGGTTTTTCCCCTGATCAGACCCGGTAGCGGCCAGCCCCACGCATTTCGGTCCGAACCTTTCGCGTAAGTAAGGGGGGAGATGCCGATTGGGTAAATAACCAAGTCCGATATGCGAATCCTCTCGAGAACGTCTTCAAGTCTGGACACGCTGGCGGTGTCCTGTCCGTCGGTAATGAGAAGGATCGCACGCTTTGCATGACTGCTGTCCGCGATCTTCCTGACGCCCTCTGCCATCGCATCGTAAAGAGTCGTACCGCCCGTCGGAATGATTCTCCTCAGGGAGTCTGAAAGCTTTTCCCGGTCATTTGTGAAGTCCTGTCGAAGAACGGGTCTCCCCGAAAAAGTCATTAAGAAGAATTCGTCATCCTGGTGAATGCGCTGCACGAACCGGTCCACTGCATCCACAGCGGTGCGGATCTTCCGGTCCATACTCCCACTGGTATCGAGAAGAATACCGACACTAACAGGAACGTTTCGATCTTGACTGAAGTGCGAAATGTGCTGGGTCTTTCCGTCCTCTTCAACAATGAAGTCATTCTCGGTCAGGTTCGGAATATATCGGCCGTGGCTATCGGTGACCGTGACGATGACGTTCACCAGCCGTACGTCGACTCGGACCTGTGCAGCCACAATCGCGCAAACAGATAAAGCGAAAGCAAATAATGCAGCGGCCTGAAAGCGGCGTCCCATCTGGATCTTCCGTGCCTCCATGCGAATCGGTTCGCGGATTATATTACGGTTTGGGCTATGATAGGTCCCTTATGATTACCTCCGATCAATTCCGCCGGGTGATGAGTAACTTCGCAACGGGTATCACCGTCGTCACAACACACGACAGTAATGGGCAACCCTGCGGGTTGACCGTCAATTCATTTACATCGGTTTCGCTGGATCCTCTCCTTGTGTTGGTCTGTTTTGATAAGAAACTCAGCAGCCTTCAGGCATTCAAAGATTCAAAATGGTTCGGCGTCAGTATGTTATCCAAACGCCAGGAAGATCTCTCTCGACTGTTTGCCAAGCGAGATTCCGAACGGCCGGTCACCCTCTACTTTCAAGGGCGGCTTGGAATGCCTCTGCTGAAGAATTCTCTCGCCGTGATGGAGTGCGAGACACTGGACATTTACCCCGGTGGCGATCATTTGATTTTCCTAGGCGAGGTTAAGAACGCAGAAGTTCTGCAGGTCGAAGAACCGCTGCTTTATTTCCGGGGCAAGTATCGAACATTAGACGGAGACTAACGCAGCACTCGTGGTATCAGGGGGTTAATTCTCGCGAGTAGTTCATACGGAATGGTTCCAATCTTTTCGGCCAATTCCTCCGCCCGGATCTCGCCATTGCCTTGCCGGCCTATGAGTACCACCTCGTCGTCCAAATCAGCTCCGATATCGGTCACATCAAACATGGTCATATTCATGGCGACCCGGCCGACCACAGATGCCGGTAGGCCGTGGATCAGCGCGCAGCCTGAATTCGAAAGCTTGCGATCGTAGCCATCGTAGTAGCCGATCGGCAACACAACAACCCTCATTGGGCGGCTTGCTCGATAGGTGAGCCCGTAACCGACGTAATCACCTGTTTTGACATCCTTGACTTGAACAACACGCGTCTTCCATTCGAGCACCGGCTGCAGCGACAGCTTCCGGCCGCGCTCCCGAGCCGCAAGCTGGGTTTCGCGTGAAGGCCAGATACCATATGTTCCGATGCCGATGCGCACCATCGTGAACTCCATTTCAGGATAGAGCAGCGAGCCGGCAGTGGCGGATGCGTGCACGAGCCGCGGACGGATCCCTGCACGTTCGAGAGTCGCCAGCGCTTCTCGGAACCGTCCAAATTGAGATTGAGCAAAGGAAGGATCGAGCGTGTCTTCGATGTTGGCGAAGTGTGTATACACGCCCTCAATTTCCAGGCGCGGCAGTCTCACGATCTCCTCTGCGAACTTCTGAAGTTCACTGAGGGCGATGCCTTGCCGGTTCGTGCCTGTTTCAATCTTCAAATGAATATGGGCCGTTGACGCGTGCTTTTGCCCGGCCACTGATAAGGCCTTAGCAACATCCAGCCGGTAGAGCGCTTGCCTGTAGCCATTTTGAACGATCTGCTCAATTCCCACGGCAGGCGTGTGTCCCAGAATGGCGATGGGCTTTTGAATACCGAGCCGCGTGAGCGCAAGTGCTTCATCAATACAATTTACGCCGAACCAGTCGGCATGCTCAGCAACGACAGGCGCAACGGTTTCCAGGCCATGCCCGTACGCATTCGCCTTGATGACAACCATCAATGCGGTCCCCGGGCTGTTCAGCGCGCGCAGTGCGTTGATATTGGCTGTTAGTCTTGCTTTGTCGATCTCGATCCAGGAAAGCATCAATCGATTATATAAAAGAGGCACCCTCTCTCCCTCTGGGAGAGGGTGGGGTGAGGGTCCCAGGACTTGACTAGGCTTGCGACCCTCACCCGGCGCCCCTTCAATTGATGGCCCGCCCTCTCCCAGAGGGAGAGGGAAAGGCCTGGCATCTGCTACACTGCCCCATGCCTATTGTCGAGTTTCGCAAGGTGGGCTACGCGATCAATGGCCGCCCGCTTGTCGAAAACATTTCTTTTGTGATCGAATCCGGAGAGACTGTGGTGTTTCTGGGAAGAAGCGGGTCGGGTAAGACAACGACGCTTAAACTGATCAACCGCCTTCTGGAACCCACGTCCGGCGAGGTCTTCGTCGAAGGAAAGAAAACTACCGAATGGGATGCCATCCGGTTGCGCCGCCGCATTGGATATGTCATCCAGGATGTCGGCTTATTTCCGCACTTCACTGTGCATCGAAACGTCGGGCTGGTTCCATCTCTCGAATCCTGGCCGCCCGATAAAATAGATTCGCGAGTGCACGACATGCTCTCGCTTGTGGGTCTCGAACCATCCCGCTTTGCCGGGCGTCTGCCGCGCGAGCTTTCCGGCGGACAGCGGCAGCGCGTGGGCGTAGCGCGTGCGCTTGCGGCAGATCCATCAATTCTTCTGCTCGACGAGCCCTTTGGCGCGTTGGATCCCGTCACGCGATCCGAAATCCAAAAAGAGTTCCGTGGGCTTCAGAAGAGCCTGGGCAAGACGATGGTGTTCGTAACGCACGATGTGCGCGAGGCGTTCATTCTTGGCGATCGCATCGGACTCATGAAGGACGGTAATCTCATCGCTTTGGTTGCAGTGAAAGACTTTCACAATTTGAATCATCCGGAGGCTCGGGCCTTCGTAGAAAGCTACGCTTGAACTTCCTCGATTTCATGTGGAGTCATCGGATGGAGGTTGCCCAGCTCACGCTCGAGCACCTTGTATTGGTCGGACTGTCGATACTCATTGCAGCCGGAATTGGCCTTCCTCTCGGCGTTCTTATGACACGCAAGCCAGGGCTCAGCGGTCCGATTCTGACATTCGCGAACGCCGTCCAAACGATTCCAAGCCTGGCTTTGTTTGGCTTTTTGATTCCGTTGCCATTCATTGGCGGTATTGGAGCGCGTACAGCGATTGTTGCATTGGTTCTGTACTCGCTATTGCCTATCATCCGCAATACGTTTACCGGAATTTCGGGAGTCGATCCGGCCATACGTGAAGCGGGCCGGGGGATGGGAATGACCGATCTGCAGTTGTTATGGAGTGTGGAAATTCCTTTGGCTCTGAGCGTCATCTTTGCAGGACTACGCGTCGCCACCGTGCTTTGCGTCGGTGTCGCAACGATTGCCGCTGCAGTCGGCGCCGGTGGGCTCGGCATGTTCATTTTCCGCGGCGTTTCGATGGTCGATAGCCGCCTTATTCTGGCCGGCGCCATCCCTGCGGCTGCACTTGCGCTCATCGCGGATTTTGGCCTGGGTGCAATTGAAAAGCGGTTTTCCAAACTATTGTGTCTCCTCGTGATCGCCGCCGGCCTTTCTTCCTGCTCGCACTCGGATCGCGTCGTTGTGGGCTCAAAGAATTTCACTGAGCAAGTGATTATGGGCGAAATGCTCGCCCAGCAGATTGAGCGCAAGACGCATCTTCCTGTAGACCGCAAACTGAACCTCGGCGGAACCATAGTCTGCCATGAGGCGCTGACGGCGGGACAAATCGATACTTATGTCGAATACACCGGCACGGGATTAACGGCTATTCTCAAAGAACCCCCCGCCAAGGATTCGAATCTTGCTTATCAGACGGTGAAGGACGCATATAAGTCGCGCTTCGGCATCGAATGGACCGAACCGCTGGGTTTCAACAATACATTTGCAATCATCGTGCGCAAATCCGATGCGGAACAGTTCGGATTGAGGACCATTTCGGATGCGGCACCTCGTACTTCGAGATGGGTCGCGGGATTCGGCTACGAATTCATTGAACGGGAAGACGGCTATCCCGGCCTCGTAAAAACCTACAACCTTCGGTTTCCGTCTGAGCCACGCGTGATGGATCTTGGCTTGACGTACAAGGCTGTTGCCGGTCATCAGGTGGATTTGATTGCCGGCAATTCAACGGATGGTTTGATCGGCGCTCTCGGCCTTGTCGTCCTAGAAGACGACAAACATTATTTCCCTCCGTATGACGCTGTCCCACTCGTCCGGGAAGCGGTCATCACGAAACATCCGGAAATCCGCGAAGCGCTGCGGGCTCTCGGCGGAAAAGTCTCCGAAGAACAAATGCGACTCATGAATTATGCGGTCGATGGCGAGCACAAAGACGTCAAGCAGGTCGTGAAGGAATTCTTGGACAAGCTATGACAGCTTCAGCCGACGTTCTCATTATTGGCGGCGGAGTTATCGGCTCGAGCATTGCGTTCAACCTTCTTCAGGATGGCTTCAAAGGACGCATCCTTGTCGTCGAGCGGGATGCCAGCTACCAGTTCGCTTCAAGTGCCCTGGCGATGGGCGGCGTACGCCAGCAATTTATGTCGGCTGTCAACATCCGCATGGTGCAGTACAGCCTGAAAGTTCTCCAGCAGTTTCCTCAATGCCAGTTCCGGCAACGCGGATATTTGTTCCTCGCAACAGAATCCAATTGTGAAAAACTGCAGCACCGGTACGAAACTCAGCGATCGCTGGCCGCAGAATGCGAGATGCTGGGCATCGCTGAGGTCCGCCGGCTAGTTCCCGAACTCCGCTCGGACGATCTGGTTGGAGGACTGTTCGGGCCAAAGGACGGGTACATCGAACCACGCGCCACGCTCCGTGCTTTTCGGACTAGAGCGGAAGAATTGGGCGCCGTTTACGTATCCGACGAAGTCCGAAAGATCGAAAAGGAATGCGTCTATGCCAACCAATCGGGCCGCATTCCAGCGGGGCGGATTGTCATAGCGGCGGGCGCTTATTCTGGGGCTGTCGGCAAGTTGGCGGCTGTCGATATCCCCGTTGCTCCGGTTCGGCAGCAACTATTTCGATGCGCGCTGCCGCGGCCGTGGCCTTACGAATTCCCTGTGGTGATCGATCCCGGCGGAGTTCACTGGCGCAGTTCTCCAAACGATGAGATCGTTATCGCGAAGACCGATCCTGATGAGCCACCCGGTTTCCGATTCGGTTGCGATCTCGACAGATTTCATCATGATTTCATGCCGCCTATAGTTCATAGACTGCCGGAATTCCGCGATCTCAAGCTGGTTTTCGGCTGGGGTGGCTTATATGAAATGACACCGGATCACAACGGCATCATCGATAGGATTCCAGACATCGAAGGCCTTTATGTTGCGGCCGGCTTCAGTGGTCATGGTCTGATGATGTCAGCTGCGACCGGAAAGTTGATGTCGGAACTCATCCGTACGAATAAATTCGAGACCATCGACGCCTCCGTACTATCTTTTTCGCGCTTCGCTCGCAACGAGTTGTTTTGGGACGAAGCAATGATCTAACTTCTGCTGGACGGTTTATCACCGCCGGTAACGTCTCAATTCAGGATCGGCAGCGCTGTTTGCGTGGCATCCATTGCATGTCGAATCGGTAGCCTGGATCGCCGAACGCAAAGACGTGCTTAGCACATTTTTAGCGTTACTATCCCTTGGGGCCTGCGCGCGGTACGTAGAGTCGAACCGGCAAAAGCACCTGTTGTTATCATGCTGTGCTTTGCCGCTGGATTGATGGCCAAGCCAATGCTGGTGACGCTACCGTTCATTTTCCTCTTGCTGGATTACTGGCCGCTCAAGCGAGGCTCTCACCAATTTCGCCGCCTGGTTATCGAGAAGCTGCCGTTCTTCTTGCTCACTGCGGTGTTGAGCGTTGTGACCTATGCGGCGCAACGAAATGCTGGAGCGGTTGCAGCTCTGGAAAGCGTCCATTACAGTATCGATTCGAGAACGCGCTGCTCGCCTACAATCGATATCTGCAGAAAA
Source organism: Acidobacteria bacterium 13_1_20CM_2_55_15 (assembly GCA_001920875.1). Taxonomy (GTDB): domain Bacteria; phylum Acidobacteriota; class Terriglobia; order 20CM-2-55-15; family 20CM-2-55-15; genus 20CM-2-55-15. The sequence goes on along the minus strand of MNKP01000119.1, from coordinate 1,123 downwards.
CTTTTTTGGCCCGCCGATTTGGCCATCTTCTATCCGATTTCAAAAACCTATTCCTCTTGGCAAATCGGAGCCGCCCTGGCGCTGTTAATCGCAATCTCAATTGCGGTCTATTCCTCGTCAGGTCGCCGGCCCTGGCTTGGGGTCGGTTGGTTCTGGTTTTTAGGGATGCTGGTGCCCGTGATTGGTCTCGTTCAGGTGGGCATTCAATGAAGCGCAGGCGCACTTTGAGGAAGTGTTGCGAATCTTCCCGGATCAGCCTGACGCTCACTTCAGTTTGGGCGTGATCTTTGCGAGGAAGGCGAAGTTCGATGAAGCGCTCGCTCACTACACTCAAGCCGCGGAAATAAGGCCCGATGCTGCTACGCACTACAATCTTGGAAATGTCTTGATGAAGGTGGACCGCGCTGATGAAGCCATTGCGCACTTTGCTGAGGCCGTGCGATTGGATCCGCAAATGGCCGAAGCCCAGAACAACTGGGCCTATGCATTGGCGTCACAGGGGCGTCTGCACGAGGCAGCAGATCATTTCGCGGCGGCGCTTCGGATCAAGCCCAACCTCGTCGAAGCCCGCCTCAATGTCGCGCGTATACGCGAACAACTCGGCGAAGCACGCTAGCAGGAGTTCAAATCCAACTCCATACATAAAGCGCCAGCGGGAGCGGAGTCTACGCTCCAAGATTTCAGCCGAGATCCCGAAGCCGCCCGTTGGAGCAGCATGTGCATGACTTTGACCTGAGTACAGTAGAAGGAGAATACCGTTCAGGAGGCGAGTCAGACCTCAGGTTTCGCAGTTCGCTAAGTGTAACCATCGAAGGCTGTTGAATTTCGTCTCTGGATGTTTGGGAGAACACCTCCAGACTTTCGATCCGGGTGGCAGTGTCATTTTGTAGATACCGTCTACAAACTTGGTGGATTGCCGGAGTTTGGACGTCACGCCAACTCGGAATTTTTCAGTTGTACGACTAAGACCTCGCATTAGGATGACATCCAACGGGAAAAATTATGGATAGAGCCACAGCCATGGAGGGCTACAAGGACGGATTCACGCTGCTAGAGTTGCTTATCGTGTTCTCAGTCGGCCTGATCGTTACCGCGATCGCTCTTCCAATTATGAGCAATGTAG
>MNKP01000069.1 GCA_001920875.1 Acidobacteria bacterium 13_1_20CM_2_55_15 | reverse complement strand
GGGGGGATTCGAACCCCCGGCACGGGTTTTGCCCGTGCAACTGCTTAGCAGGCAGCCCTGTTCGGCCACTCCAGCACCTCTCCGTGGTCGATAGAGTCGCGCCGCCGAGGCGCAACCTTCTCATTATAAGGGAATGCGGGTCTCACCACAATTCGTTGCGTTTTCGCTTGAGCAGCAGAATGAAAAATGGCCCGCCAACGAGAGCGGTGATTACTCCAACGGGGATTTCAGCGGGAGCGAAGAGCGTGCGCGCGAGCGTGTCGCAGATCACGAGGAAAGCCGAACCGAGAAAAAAAGACGCGGGGATCAGCGTGCGGTGATCGGGGCCCGCAACAAGGCGGACCGTATGTGGAACAATAAGGCCGACGAACCCGATGGGGCCGCTGAATGCGGTCACTGCGCCCGTGAGGATCGAGCCCATGAAATATACAAGGTGCTTAACGCGGCGCACATGGACCCCGCGAGAAGCAGCCCACTCTTCTCCAGCGCTAAGCGGATTGAGATGCGGACTCAGCCAAAGCAAGCCAGCGAAACAAGCGATAACGAACGGTGCCGATCGAGCAACGGTCTGCATGTCAGCGGTATCCACTGCGCCCATGGTCCACCGCGTCATAAGATAACCCTGACTGAAATTCGCCGCGTAGTGAATGAACATGATCAGGGCGCCGAATACAAAATTCAGCGTAATGCCTGCCAGAAGCAAGGTGAATGCCGGTAATGTGTTGCCGGTTCGCGCGATGAAAAACACGAGAAGTATGGTGACAAACGCTCCCGTGAATGCGGCGACAGAAATCCAGGGAATCCCCCAAATCGCCGTTTCCAATCCGAACCAAATCGCCACGACCGCGCCGAACGAACTGCCAGCCGACACGCCCAGGGTAAATGGATCGGCCAAGGAGTTCCGTAAGAGGGCCTGAAACAAGACACCCGCCATTGCCAATGCGCCGCCGGCAATAGCGGCGAACAGAGTTCGCGGGAGGCGCGCCACCACAAAAATCTCGCGGTCTGGGCTGATTCCCGCCAACACATGATGCCAGGTCACGCCCGTCGAACCGATCCAGGGGGCGACAACCACGACCAACAACGAGAACGCAGCGCAGGGGCCGACTATCATCAGGAAGCGCTTGGCTGAAAGCCCACCTTCACGCGGTCGGAATGACGTAATTGCCGCGGCCGTCAGGCCGTTTGAAAACAGCCGCGGTGATTTCGAAGATGTCATAAAAAAGCTGAGACGTGAGGACCTCATCCGGAGGTCCATCCACCACGAGACGTCCGGCACGAATCGCGATTACGCGACGCGCGTATCTCGCCGCCAGATTGACGTCATGCGTAACGCTGACGATCGTCAGCCCCCGCTCGGCATTGAGGCGCTCGAGAATATCGTAAAACTGGATTTGATGTTTTAGATCGAGGTAAACCGTTGGCTCGTCGAGAAGCAAAATTTCGGGATCCTGCGCCAGCGCGCTGGCGAGCACAACGCGCTGGCGCTCGCCCCCGCTGATCTCGTTGAATCTTTTTCCCGACAGCATCACAGTATCCGTCAACGCCATGGCCTCTATGGTCCGTTCTGTGTCCATCCGGCTGTCGAGAAAAGCGCCGAACGCCCGGTGTGGGAGCCGCCCCATCATGACGATTTCTTGCACGGTAAACGGAAATACCATATGCGTTTCCTGAGGTACAAAAGCGATACGCCTTGCGATCTCAACCGGTCTCAGGCGAGCCAGGGGTTGGCCGCACAACTCGGCTGATCCGGTGTATTGATGGATCAGGCCCGCGAGGATCTTCAGCAATGTCGATTTACCGGCTCCATTTGGGCCGAGCAGCACCACGAACTCACCGGGCGCAATATCGAATGATACGTTGCTGAGCACCGGGATCGACGTGTAACCGAAGCGCAGATTTCGCAAATGAAAAACAAACACAAGACCTGGTTTTATATCTCAAACAAACCACAATATCGAATAGAATCCGCGATTATGCGCAGCTCACGCGACTTTTGGCTCTTTGCGCTTACACTCGCGTCGGCCGCCTCGGCGCTGGTCTCGATTGCCGCAGCGGAAACGCTACTTGCGCTTGCCTTTCTCGGTTGGCTCCTATTCCGCCCCGGGCGAATCATTTGGCCGAGCTACACTCTGCCGCTTTGCGCGTTCATGGCTACGACCGTGATCTCACTGGCGATGTCACCGCAGCCGGAACTCGGGGTGGCATCTGTGCGGAAATTTGTTTTATTTGCCATGGCATTCCTTGCCGCTAATTTCGTCACCTCGACATCCCGCGCCCGGCTCTCATACAGGGTATTGCTTGCGGTGAGCGCGGGAGCATCGATCCTGGCGCTGGTTCAGTTCACGAACGCTTACATCAAATTTCGTATCACTCACGACCTCGCGGACGATCCGACGGTCTTGACACGCATGACCGGATTTATGGGGCATTGGATCACATTCAGCGCCGAACAACTTCTCGTGTGGTGTGCAGCGATTCCTGCCTTAATGATTTTAAGCCGCCGCTGGGTTGCACCCGCCGCAGTGACTGGGTCCGCGTTGGTTCTCAGCTTCACGCGCAGTGTGTGGCTTGGGGCGGTTGCCGGTCTGCTCGCTGTGGCAATAAATCTTCCGCGAAGGACTTTAATTGGGGCGGCACTGCCCGTGGGTCTGGTGGCGGTCGGCGCGTCCGGACTCATCCAGCACCGCGTAATGATGAGCTTTCAGGAGCAGGCATTCGCTCCCGACGCCGGCCGGGTCGCATTGTTGTCCGGGGGCTTACAGATGATTCGGGATCATCCGCTCTTCGGTGTCGGTCCTGAGCGGATCCATTCCGAGTTTCCTCGCTACTACAGCGGCACAGACCTGGCTCGGGCCAATTTCTATTATGGGCACCTGGAAAATAATATCGTTCAAATCGGGGCCGAGCGGGGCTTGTTGTGCCTGGCTGCCTTCTTTTGGTTTATTTTTGAACTTTATGCCAGTTTGGTCGCCATGCTCAGGACGACAGGCGAAAGCACACGATGGATCGTCCTCTCGGCGTTGGCGGCCCTGACGGGCTTCATGGTTGCCGGTTTATTTGAGTACAACTTTGGTGATTCCGAGGTCTTATTGTTGTTTTTATTCATCGTATCCATTCCCTATGGACTAAGGACGGCAGAGGCGGCGGATGTTTAAGAAGATCCTCATAGCGAATCGCGGTGAAATTGCAGTTCGGGTGATTCGCGCGTGCCGAGAAATGGGTATCGCCACCGTTGCCGTGTATTCCGAAGCGGATCGGGGCGGGCTCCATGCGCGTATGGCTGATGAGGCGTACGCGATTGGCCCCGCACCTTCCCGTGAAAGTTATCTTGTCATAGGCAAGATCATCGATGCCGCCAAGCGGGCAAATGCCGACGCTATTCATCCCGGCTATGGATTTCTTGCCGAGAATGCTGCGTTTGCTCAGGCTTGCGAAGATGCGGAGATCACGTTCATTGGTCCTTCGCCGGCATCGATCGCATTAATGGGTTCCAAAATAGAGTCGCGGCGCGCCGTCGCAAAATACGGTGTGGAATCGGTTCCGGGCACACTTGATCCCATCAACGCGGATGCAGAAGCGCGGTCGATTGCCGCGTCGGTAGGATATCCGATCATGATCAAGGCTTCGGGCGGCGGCGGCGGAAAGGGTCTTCGCCTGGTTCGTGACGAACTGGAATTGGAAAGCGCCTTGAGGAATACGCGCTCCGAAGCGTTAGCCGCATTTGGCGACGATTCTATCTACATCGAGAAATTCGTGGAGAGGCCACGGCACGTCGAAATCCAGGTCATTGCGGATCGGTACGGAAACGCCATTTATTGCGGCGAACGCGAATGCACGATTCAGCGCAGGCATCAGAAGGTGATCGAGGAATGTCCTTCGCCAATTATGAATCCTGATCTTCGGCGTCGCATGGGCGAGGCCGCGCTGAAGGTTGCAAAAGCGGCGAACTACTACAATGCCGGGACTGTCGAATTCCTCGTGGATCCGGAGCGCCGGTTTTACTTTCTGGAAATGAACACCAGACTTCAAGTCGAACATCCGGTAACGGAATTGGTAACAGGTTTAGACCTGGTCCAACTTCAGATTCGTTTGGCAGCCGGTGAGAAACTGCCGATCGTCCAAGATAATGTGACCATGCGTGGGGCGGCTATCGAATGCCGGATTTATGCGGAAGATCCGGACAACAACTTCTTTCCATCTCCCGGTGAAATCGTCATGTTACAGACACCATCGGGACCAGGGGTGCGCGATGACAGCGGAGTTTATGAAGGCTGGACCGTGCCGATCGAGTACGATCCGCTTATTTCAAAGCTTGCGACATGGGGCGCTACGCGCGAGGAAGCCATTCGACGGATGCAGCGCGCATTACGCGAATACCATGTCGAAGGAATCAAGACAAACATTGGTTTCTTTGTCGAGATTCTCCAATATCCGGATTTTTTGAAAGGTGACTTCGATACCGGCTTCATCGATCGCTGGCTGGCAAGCCGAACGCATCAAACGAAAATAACTCAAGACGAGCGGGCCGTTGCGGCGGTGGCGGTGGCGCTGTTCCGCTCCGAGCAGTCTCGAGGGCCGTCCGAGTCGAGGGCCCAACAAACCAGTGCGTGGAAGGTTGATGGACGGAGACGGGTGCTCAGATAATTTTGAAAATCCTTCCTACTGACTCTTGCCCGCCGCGGCGAGAATCCTCTCGGCGAGATAATTCATCACGGTTGCTTTATTCCGTGCGGCTTCCGAGAAGGCGTTCTTCAGCGTCTGGTCTTTCCGATTGAAAATGACCTGGCGCACCTGCGCCTGGACCCGAGCATCGGAGAGATCCTTCTGTCCCCCGGCGTCTTTCTCCATTAATTTCAGGATGTGGAAACCGAAGCGGGTTTCGATCACCTGCGGGAAAGTTTCCCCTAGCCGTATTTTTTGAACGGCCTGCGCCAGTCTTGGATCAATGTTTTCAATCGCCTGCAGCGGCTGGAATTTCAGATCCCCACCGTTGGGACCCGAGCTCGGATCTTCAGAGGATTCCTTCGCTACAGTTGCGAAATCTCTTCCGCCCTGGACCTCCTTCAGTAAGCGCGCCGCCTTTTGCTTGGCTTCGTCCGGGCTCTTCGCATCGTCGTTTTTTCCATTACGGAGATCGGGGTCGGCGACGGGAGTTACGAGGATATGCGCAATGTGATAACTCTCGGGAAGATTGAAGCTATCTTTATTTTTCTCGTAGAAATTTTTGATCTCCGCATCCGTTACCGAGATCTTCGACGTGATCTCTTTGTTCACGAGCTTATCGATCGTGATACTTTTCCGGAGTTCGTTCCGGATATCATCGATCGTCATTTTCTGTTCTTTGAGCAGGTCCTTAAACTTTTCCTCGGTGTATTGGTTTTTGAATTCATTGAACTTGACGTCAACTTCTGCATCCGTCGCACTCAAGCCGGCGGTGGAAGCCATCTCGAGCAGAATTTGGTCGTTGATCAATTGGTTGAGGACTTGAAGCTTAAGATCTTGCGCTTCCTCCGCCGACGGCGGCTGTTCGGCTCCATTTAACCGATTCTGGAACTGCTTTTCCAATTGCGCGGTAGTTATATCTTTGCCGTTCACGCGCGCAACGACGTCGGCAGACGCTTTAGAGGCCGAACCGCACGATGCTAAGACTAACAAAGCGGCGATCAGGGCCGAAATGGACAAACATTTCATTAGGAAGGCTCCGTCATCCGAGAAGTACTGCCATTCTAGCACACTCTCGCGCTTGCGCTTCGCGGAGCGGCGCTACAGTTACCACGCTCGATAACTTTCAAAGTGACCCACTACGCGCAGTTGAGGGTTCAGGTCCCAGTCAGAGTACCTATGGTATACTTTCGGGTTATTTCATAAGGAGATTGCCTTCATGGCGCGCTGCGAAATCTGTAACAAGGGCCCGCTGTACGGCCATCGGATAAGCCACGCCCATAATCTGACGAAGAGGCGTTGGAATCCGAACCTTCAGCGTGTTCGGGTCGTTGTTGGTAAAACCCACAAGAGCATGCGGGTTTGTACTAATTGCATCCGCTCCGGCCGGGTGACTAAAGCCTAAATTTCTCCTCAGATTGCTACCTTCTTAACAAGTTGCGTCTAAGGTATTGGAGCAGCGTAGGTTATATGAAGGTGCGGGTCCTCATGTTGGTACTGCTGGTACCATATTGGCTCAATGCGGAACAGCAGTACTACGGCACTCGCGTAGCCAGCCTTACGCTTTCAGGAACGGAATCGCAAACCGACCTCGAACTTCTGCCGATTCGTCCCGGGGACGTCATTACCACGGACAACATCCGTTCATCCATACAGGCCCTCTACAACACCGGACACTACAGCTACGTCGAAGTCGACGCCACTCCGGCAGCCGACGGCGCGACAGATCTCATATTCCGGGTGCAGTCCAATTTTTTCTTCAGCACGATTCGATTGGAACCCGAAAATCTTCTCGAACGTCCGCTATCCGCATATTTCCGCCTGCCGTACGGCGAAAAATTCACGAGTTCCGCCGTGGATGCGATTGTCCAAGAGACGCTCGACTTGCTGAAAGCTGAAGGATATTTTGAAGCCGCGATCACGCCCAAATATCAACTCGAGGAAGCCTCGCAACTGGCGTTCGTGACGCTGAGCGTCACCCCCGGCCATAAAGCAAAAGTAGGCAGCGTTCGAGTGCAGGGAGGACTGCAAACGTTCTCCCAAAAAGAGTTGCTCGATGCATTCAATTTCAAAAGCGGCGATGAATATTCCGCGAGTCGAGCTGAAAAGGGTCAGGCAAATATCCGCGCCAAGTTCTCGGAGCTAGGCTTTTTGAATACGAAAGTCACAGAAAATCGCATGTACCAGTCCTCGACGAATACGGTCGACATTGATGTGGTGATCGAGCCGGGCCAATTCACGCTTGTCGAGACGCCCGGATTCAAAATTTCAAAAAAGAAATTGCGGGACCTCGTGCCCGTTTTCGAAGAGGGCTCGGTCGATGAGGACCTCGTCGAAGAAGGCCGCGCGCAAATTCTCCGATATTTGCAACAGGAAGGCTACTTCGAAGCCATGGTTGGGAAGGACTTGATCCCGGCGCCTCTAGACAATGCCATTCAGATCAACTATCCGATCGAGCCCGGTGTGAAACACGGAATCCTAGCGGTAGCAATTGAAGGCAATCAACATTTCAGCACCGACGACATTCGAGCACGCATGAAGGTTCGAAAAGGACAGCTTTTGAATCCAAGTTTCTTCAGCCCGGAAGCGCTAAACGAGGATGTCCGGACGATTGAGACGATGTATCGCAATGCCGGCTTCGAAGGAACCGTCGTCAAAGGCAATTACGCAGAGGTCGATCATAGCATCAACATCATGATCGAAATTCAGGAAGGGCGCCAGGTGCCGATCGATTCTATTGTGATCGTGGGGAATTCCGCCATCTCCGAACCCGAATTGCGCAAAGCGATGCAACTGAAGGAAGGAGATCTCTACACACCGTTGGTGGTGGACCGAGCGCGTGCTGCCGTTACCCAGTACTACTACGCGCGCGGTTACGCGGATGCTCGCGTCGAGCGTAGCGTGATGGATGACGAATCGAATCACGGGATGCGCGTCGCATTTGTGATAACGGAAGGGGAGCCTTATCAAATCGGCAGGATTTTCGTGGAGGGAAATAGATTAACGAAGGACAAAATCATCCATCGAAATAGCGGTCTCTATCCAAATACTCCTTACAATCCGGAAGTGGTTCTCGAAGGTCAACGGCGTCTGTATGCCACCGGCTTGTTCACCAGGGTCGACATCGTAACATTGTCGGAAATGGAACCGCACACACGCGATCTATTAATTCAGGTCGAAGATGCAAAACCGATTTTGCTCACTTACAGTATCGGCTACCAGGAGTACGAACGCGTGCGGGGCACGGTCGAAATCTCTCACAACAATTTGTGGGGCCTCGATCGTTCAATCAGCTTTCGAGTTCGAGGCAGCCTCAGGGAGCGGCTTGCTCAATCGACATTTCGTGAACCGCGGTTGTTCAATCACGACCTCGATGGTTTCGCCTCTGCGTTCTTTGAACACACGCAACGACCCTCTTTTACCGCGAACCGGCTCGACTTTTCATTGCAAACTCTGAAGCGTTTCTCCCCTAGCCAAAACTTTCTGTTTACGATGGGGTATCAGACGGTCGACCTGGAGGATATTCGTGTGAATCCTCTGGCAGAAAAACTTAAAACGGAACGGGGCATTTTCCAAATCGCGCGGTTCGGCACGTCCTACGTTCAAGACCGCCGAAACGATCCATTGAATCCGACTACAGGTTCGTTCAATACGACGACATTTCAGATCGCAAGCCGTGCCTTTGGTTCTGAATTGAATTTCACTTCGTTGTATAACCTGTACAGTTTTTATACCCCGGTTCCTCGCGGAGTACTCGCAACCTCGGTTCGTCTAGGGTGGAACCATCCTTTCGGAGGTACAACATCATTGCCACCCACGGAACGCTATTTCGCAGGTGGGTCGACAACACTCAGGGGTTTTTCATTCGACGATGCGGTACCTGAGGGCGGCTACGCGATGACGATCGGTAATTTCGAATATCGGACCCCCTTGGGCATCATTCCCATTAAGGGTTTGGGCGCCGCTCTTTTTTACGATACTGGTAATGTATTTTCAACGTTGTCGGATATCCATCTCAGTCAGTTTACGCACACCGCCGGATTCGGCCTCCGCTACCAGACCCCACTCGGCCCGGTGCGCATCGACGTTGGAATCAATTTGAATCCAAAGCTCAGATTCAGAGTGCAAGATCTATCTACCCTCAAGCCGGGCGAACCGTTATATAGGAGAGAGGAGCGCTTTAAGGTGTTCTTCACGCTGGGGAATCCTTTTTAGCTTATGAAACCGGTGCTGCTGCTTTTGTATTGTTTGTCGTCGCCGTTCGCCATTCGTGCGGAGGTGATCGATCGCATTGTGGCTGTCGTTGACGGGCACATCATCACGGCGAGTGACATGCGCCAGCAGCGTGAGATCCGGGGAACGCTCGGCGACAAGCCGATTGAGGATGAGGCGGCGCTTCTCCAGCACGTGATCGATGATTACCTGATCGAAACGAATATGACGGATGTTACCGCCGACGTTACCGATGGCGAAGTCGATGCCGAAATGCGTAAGTTCGGCCCCGGTTCCGACTTGCCGCCAGCGAAAGTTCGCGAAGCGGTCCGTCTGCGTATTCGGATGCGAAAGTATTTCGACAAGCGCTGGGGAGAGTCCATTCATCCTACGGACGAAGATATCCGCCGTTATTACGAAAACGTATTTGTTCCGGCCGCGAAAGAACGCGGCCTGGCGGCCATCCCGACGCTGGAAAGCGTCGCGGACTCGGTTCGGAACAATGTTTTTCAGGAAGCTTTGAACCACGAGATCAATATCTGGCTGGAAGCGATTCGCAGAAAGAGCAAGATTGAGATTTTTAAATAGGCGCAGCATTGTTCTGGTTCTTGTTGTCCTGGCGCTCATCGTGGGGGCACTGGCAGGCGGTATTGTTGTGTATCTGAACTCACCGGCTTTCAAGGACCGAGTGCATCAGTATGTTGTGCATGAAATCGAGCGGAGAACCGGCGCCACAGTAACACTCAAGAACTTGGAGTGGAGCTTCCGGCACAGACGGGTCTGGCTGGACGATCTGACCTTACGCGGTCTCGAGCCCGCAGAAGAAGAGCCCCTGGCTCACTTCAGACGCATCGATGTCGGTTTAAGCCTCCGAATGCTGTTCGAGAAGAAGATCGACCTCTTCGAACTGACGTTTAGCGGCCCGGAATTTCACATTATTGTGGGGCCGGACGGAAGGACCAACATTCCATCACCAGCGCGAGGGCCCGGAGGAAATCCTTTCGGTTTCGAAATCTCCATCAAAAACTTCAATGTGCTCGGCGGCGCGGCGCTCCTGAATGAGCGGAGGATCAACCTCAATTTTTCGACCCAAAACGTAGCAGCCGTTCTGAACTACAACGCGGGGCACGAAGTTCTTGAAAGTCATTTCCGTTACGACGGGATCCTCGACCGGTCTTCCCAAGCTCAGCGCTCGATTCCCTACACTCTTGCCGCGGACGCGGACTATACTCGCGCGACCCTGGTTGCCCATAAGATTTCCATCACTTCGGGTCGTACCGCAGTACGGCTCCAAGGCAGGATCAACCAGTTGTTGAGCCGAAATATTTCGGGAAAGCTCGCATACAGCGGCAACGTTCAGGTTCCATTTCTGAATTATTTCTTCCCCGAGGACACCTTTGGCGGCAACGCCGAGGTAGCCGGATTTCTCGAATTCGCTTCCGGTTATTTTTCCACGCAAGGTCAAACATCAGCGAACGAAGTGGATTTCGATGGATGGCACGCAGGCAAATCGGCAGGCGAATACGCCTACCGGTACCCGGAAAAACGCCTCACGGTTCACAACATGAAGACCGCCGTGGCCGGCGGTTCCGTCACCGGCGATATTGTTGTTGAAGATCTTCCTGGACCCTCACGAACGAATCTTAATGTTCGTTACGCGCAAATCGATGCTGCGGCTCTTGTACGTGTGTATCCGTGGGATCGAAAATACCGGGTCTTCTCAAATCTGACGGGTACATTGAACGGCTGGTTCGAAGGACGGCTCGCCCGATTTGAATTCGGCGGAAATGCAGATCTGGCCAGCTACAGTCCACCGCGGGCGCCCGGGGTTATTCCTCTGCCGCTGGACGGCAGGAGCGATTACCAACTCAGTCCCGGCAAGGCGCGTGTGGCCAATGCGGACGTGAGGCTGTTTTCAACTACCGTGAGAGCTGACGGGCTGATTCAACCCGAGATGTCTGATCTGAAGGTGAATCTGGCTTCATCGAATTTAAAGGACATCGCATTCGTTTACGCGGATGCGAACGGAGAAGGGACTTTCGACGGACGCCTGACCGGTGCAATTCCCAAGCCCGTCCTTGACGGAGAATTCACACTTGCGAATCACGTATTTCGCCAATGGAAAATCCAAGAGGCATCGGGCGGGGTGCGTCTCGATACTCCTTCGGAGGTCGCCGTTCTCAGAAACGTTCGAATTAATTACGGCGAATCCCAATTGCTGGTCAACGGGAGCACAGCACTTTCAGGCTCAACGGCGGATCTGCGAGTGCAATCGAGCCGCGTATCAGCGCAAGATCTTCGATCATTCATTAATCGCACTTTCGACGGAAGTTTTGCCGGTGACGTTCATGTCTCTTCACTTGCGCCTACAGTAAAAGTTGAGGGCGACATTCGAGCAGAGAATTTGTCCATCGATAACCACGCCATAGGAAACGCTCATGGGTATGTCCGGTATTCGGAACCGGTCATTGAGATCGACCAGCTCGCGATTCAGCGAAATGATTCGACGCTCACGGGCAACGTCACGCTCAATCGCGCCAACGACGCTTTGAAATTCTCGGCGCGTGTAAATTCGGTTGATCTGGCAACATTCTACCCAGCCGGCTTGCCCGATGTTATTCAAGGTGTCATCCGGCAGGCGAACGTTCGCGGAGAGGGAACCACAAAACAGCCGAATATCAGCGGTAGCGGAACAATCCAAAATCTGTCGATTCAGGGCGAGATTTTCCCACAGGCTCAGGTCGAACTGGCTTCGATGGGATCGAAGTTGGATCTGAGGCTGAATACCGGCAAGAACATTAATCTCACGGCACAACTGGACACCGCGGCAACCGGTTATCCGTTCACAGCGCAAGCGAAATTCATACAATATCCGGTCGAGAGGCTCGCCAGGATTCCAGCTACGGTTACCGCGACGGGAAACGTGACTTTGTCCGGGCTATTGACAGACCGCACGCGTTTGCGGGGACAAGGACAGATTGAAGCGGCCGATTTGCGTCTTCAGGATGTGCCGGATGTGCCGCTTCAGACGACCAAACCGTTTACTATCGAGTTCAATTCCGACCGGCTGAACCTCATCGGCGTCACGCTGAAGGGTGAGGCGACTCAAGTCAACGTTGCAGGCACAATTGCTTTTACCGAACACACTCCGGTCAACCTCGATGTGAGCGGGCAACTGGATTTGGCCTTGCTTGGAGTCGCCTCTCGGGAATGGAAGCCGGGCGGATCGGTAAATGTTCAGGTTGCGCTGACAGGAACCCCACAGATGCCGGACCTTCGTGGAGTTGCGCACATCAACAACGGTTCTTTCCGGCGCGAGCGTTTCTTCGCTAGCTTGACGAATGTCAACGGCGACGTATTCTTCAATCGCGATCAGGTCAACCTTTCCAATGTTACCGGCCAGGTCAGCGGCGGGACAGTCCGGGCACAAGGAACAGGCTTACTCGAACGCGGCGGATTGCAATCGATGAACATTCATATCGACGCAGACAACGTGCGTTTTCGGTATCCCGAAGGTCTGCGCACCGTGGTCGACGGCAGTTTGGACCTGCGAGGCAACTGGGCATCCCCGCGTCTTGAAGGCAGGGTTCAGATCGAAAGCCTCTCATACCGCAGCAGCTTCGAAGAATTTCTTGCGCTCTTGACGGAACGTAATCTGAGTGTGGGGCCTTCTCCCGCCGGCAGATTGCAGTTGAGTGTACATATTGAAGGCAGCCGTAATATCACGATTCAAAATCCAATGGCGGATGTCGAGGCGAGAGTCGATGTCGACCTGAAAGGTACGCTTGCCGAGCCGTCTCTGACCGGCCATGTGGAGGCGAGTGGTGGAACGTTGGTCTTTCAGGGAAATCGCTATACGGTGACGCGCGGCAACATCGATTTTGTAGATCCGTTGCGAATAGTTCCGGTGGTCGATATCGAGGCCGAGTCGCAGGTGCGGGATTATCGCGTGATTTTGACGGTTGCCGGGCGCGGCGATCAGCTGCGTCTGAACATGCGATCCGATCCGCCATTGCCTGAATTGGAAATCGTCAGCTTGATCGCCGGCGGCCGAACGCGTGAAGAGATCGCGAATAGACCCGGCAACAGTCCGGTTCCCACGAGCGAACAGCTTTTCCAGAGCGGCGCGGCGTCCATTCTCTTCGATCTTTTGCAGCAACGCGTGGGGAATCGTCTGGGAGTACTTGGGACCGGCACGGGTGTCCGGCTGGAGCCATTCCAGGTCGGTGCCGAGAATAACTCCAGCACGCGAATTTCTGTATCGCGGCAGGTGACGAAGGAATTATCGATTACGTATTCTCAGGATCTTTCCTCGAACCGCCAGCAGGTCGTCCTGATTGAGTATTTCGTCAGCGGTAACACGTCCGTCCAAGCGTCTCGAGACGAGCTGGGAAACTTTGGTCTCGACGTGAAGTTACGCAGACGTATCAAATAACCGCGATACAGTCGATCTCGATCGAGACGTCCCGAGGCAATCGAGAGGCTTCGATCGTGGAGCGGGCAGGCGGCCTGAGGCGAAAGAATTCGCCGTATACGGCATTCATTTCCCCAAAGTCGCCCATGTTTCGAAGAAATACGGTTGTCTTTACGATGTTCTCAACAGAACCGCCAGCTGCGCTGACGATGGCGAGGAGGTTCTGAAGTACGCGGCGCGTTTGCGCCTGAATGGTCTTGTCCGGGATGATCTGTCCGGTCGACGGATCAAGCGGAATTTGGCCGGAAACGAATAACAGGTTACCGGCCCGTATTGCTTGGGAATAAGGTCCAAGCGCCGACGGACCCAGAGGCGTTGAGATGACTTCTTTGTTCATGAGACATTAATTAGCGTCGGGCCCACCGGCCAAGCCATAGTTGGTACGCCGCTTCGCGGCCTCCCTGATGGCCTTTTGGCCGGTCCCCCCACGCCTATCGCGCAATGTTTAGAGTTTTTGTGGATCGGCTTACGTCGTAAACACCATCAATTTTCTTGATCGACATGATGACCCTTTCGAGGTGTTTCATGTCGGGAATTTCGACGGTTATATCAATCGTTCCGCGCTCGTCGGCAGTCCGCGCTTCCACATTTAAAATATTGGCTTTCACGTCGGAAATCGCCGCCGCAATTTCGGCCAGCATCCCTGGACGGTCCTCAGTCACGATCGTCAGCGGAACTGCGTAGGATTCTGCGGCCGGCGCCGCCCCTGCCCATACCACATCGACCTTGCGATCCGCATCGTACAAGAGATTTTGGACGTTCGGACAATTTTTCGAATGGACCGCGACGCCTTTGCCGCGCGTGATGTAACCGATAACTTCTTCGCCGCGGATCGGATTGCAGCACTTCGCTCGATACACCAGCAGATCGTCAAAACCTTTCACCTGAAGTTTTGCGTCGGTTCCCAATCCGAAAACACGTTTGACGACCGATGTGATCTTCGACTCTTCTTCGGGTACCGCTTCCTTCACCCCGTCCGGAACCAGCCGGGCAATAATCTGCTTCGCCGAGACCTTCCCGTAGCCGATCGCCGAGAGCAAATCCTCGATTTTGCTCGAGCCGTATTCCGGCAGAATGGCGTCGAGCTTGCCGCCCTCGAGCAGTTCTTTGACGCTCTGTTTATATTTCCGAGCTTCCTTTTCGACCAGCTTGCGGCCGAGTTCAATCGCTTTCTCGCTTTCCTGTTCCGTGAGCCAATGGCGGATTTTGTTTCGGGCGCGCGACGTCTTGACGAATGAAAGCCAATCGCGGCTTGGCTTGTGTCCCGATTGAGTAATGATCTCGACGATGTCGCCGTTTCGAAGTTTCGTTCGAAGCGGCGTCATCCGATTGTTGATCTTGGCGCCCACGCAGGTGTGGCCCACCTCCGTGTGGATAGCATAGGCAAAATCCACGGGCGTCGCGTCGCGCGGAAGCGTGATGACCTTGCCTTTCGGCGTGAAGGTATAGACTTCTGCGGGATAGAGATCGATTTTCAGCGTGCTCAGAAAATCGGCCGGGTCCTTCATCTCCTGCTGCAGCTCCACAAGGTGCCTGAGCCAGGATACGCGCTGGTCTTCCCGGTCATCCGCGACCAGCTTGCCGTCTTTGTACTTCCAGTGGGCCGCGATACCTTCTTCGGCAATTTGATGCATTTCCGCGGTCCGAATCTGCACCTCGAACGGCTGCCCGCCCGCAATAACGGAAGTATGCAAAGACTGGTACATGTTCGGGCGAGGCATGGCAATGAAATCTTTGATGCGTCCGGGAACGGGTCGCCACGTATTGTGAATCACGCCGAGCGCAGCATAGCAGTTCTTCACGCTATCGGTGATGAGGCGAAGCGCCAGCAGGTCATAAACCTGATCAATGGCTATGCGCTGCTTTTTCAACTTCAGATGGATCGAGTAGAGCCGCTTGATGCGCGATTGGGTGAAACACGGAATCCCGTGCTCGCGCATCTTCTGTTGAACCATTCCCGTCACTTCGGCAAGAAAAGCTTCGTGCTTTTTTCGGTTCTTCTCGACAAGGTCTTTCAGTTCTTCATGCGCCTTCGCGTCGAGATAGCTGAAGGCCAGATCCTCCAGTTCTCCGCGGATTTTCCCCATGCCGAGCCGGTTGGCCAACGGAGCATAGATCTCCAAAGTCTCTCGCGCGATCGCTTGACGCCGTTCCGAGGGGAGATACGCGAGTGTACGCATGTTGTGAAGACGGTCGGCGAACTTGACCATGATGACCCGGATGTCGTCCGTCATCGCCAGAAGCATCTTCCGGAAGTTTTCCGCCTGCTTCTCTTCTTTCGAAGTGAATTGAATCTGGCTGATTTTCGTAACGCCGTCGACGATGTGGGCGACTTCGGGCCCAAACAGCTCCTCGATCTTGTCGAGCGTGGTGAGGGTGTCCTCGACGACATCATGTAACAGGCCCACACCGACGGTAACGGCATCCATCTTCATTTCCGCCAGCAGGTTGGCCACTTCCAAGGGGTGGGTCAGATAAGGTTCGCCGGAAGCGCGGACCTGTCCTTTATGTTCCTTCGCCGAGAAAATGTAGGCCCGGCGAATGAGGTCCAATTTGTCCCCAGGATGATGCTTCTCGACCTTGTCGAGAATTTCTTCCAAGCGAATCATGTAACCACATTATATGAAAAAAGCCTTCGTCTTAACTCTAGCGGGCGGGTATATGCACCGCCGCGCTATAGTCAAGGCCGAAGGCTCTTTTAAACTTCTACCGGCTATCTGGAAGCCTCGCCGCCCGGAAGTTTTTTCTTTTCTGCATTTTTCTTCCGGGTTTCCAGGGCCTTGTTAAACCATTCGTCGGCCTGAGCGATAAGCTGTTTCTTTTCGTCTTCGCTTTCCGACAGACGCGCTTTTTCCCGGTACAGGAGATTTTTGTAGGTCATCGCGTCTTCGTAATTCGGATCCAGTCCGAGAGATTTGTCGAGGTTGGCCAGACCCTCCTCGATGAACTTCGCCTGTTCCTCTTCCGGTAACGGATTGTTCTTATTGTAAACCATGATCCAGTCCACGCTGCCGATCGCATAGTAGGGGACCGGATTGCTCGAATCCAACTGTGCGTACTTCATGTAGTAATCGTGCGCTTTTTGGAACTGGCTCGTGTCTGTCTGGCCGAGTGATTGGTACATGCTGGCCAGTCCGGCGATGGCATTGACGTTGTTCGGATCACGCTGAAGCACACTTTCGAATGTTTGAATCGCTAATTTCGCGTTCTTATCGTTCTCCTCGGAACGGCCGCCGGGAATGTACTGCTGCGAATAGGCTGTTGCGAGGTAGATCTGGGCGGTCGTGAGATCGGGATCTAACTCCACAGCCTGCTTGAAATAATTCACAGCGTTCTCATAGTGCGACTCTCGAAATGCGCGGACGCCCTTATTCAGGTTGTCGCGCGCCTGCAGCTTTGCGCAGCCCGTCAACGCCAGGACCAGCATGGCCACGGTGGCGAGCATCCATTTCGTCTCTCGCATCATCGTATGCCTCCTATCTGCCGCCAGCCTGGATTTGTTCGGTCATAAGGCCGATCTTGTCGACACCGGCACCCTTCGCGACATCGATGACCTCAACCACGTCTTTGTAGAGCAACTCCGGATCGGCGTTAACGAAAGCCGTACGCTCGTTGCGGGTTTTGAAGATCTCCTGAAGCTGGTCTCCCAGATAACGAAGTTCGACGTTGTCCTGGTTGATCTTCAGGTTTCCCGCTTTATCGATCGACAAGACGATCGTCTTGTTGAGCTCATCCGGCGGCGGTGGAGGTGTACCTGGCGGAGGCGGTTGCGGAACTGCCGCATCAAGACCCTTCGGTGTCAACGGTGTGATCGTCATAAAGATCACCAACAGCACGAGCAGAATGTCTATGAACGGGGTAACGTTGATATCTGCCTTTGCCTCTATTTTTTTGCGTTTCTTCTTCATCGCTGCTACCTCTTACCTGCGGACCTGATCGTCGAGCCGCTCGGTCAATAAGCCGACTTGATCGACACCTGCGTTTCGAATGTTGTCGACAACCTGAACGACGTCGCCATACTTGGCGCGGAGATCGCTCTTGACGAAAACCTTCTTTTCGAGTCTGGTTGCCAGAAGATCATTCACCTTGCTGGCAAGGTCGTCGATGCTTACTCTGTTCTGTCCGAGATAGAACTTCCCGTCGCGAGTCACAGCGACGAGAACGGCGTCATCCCGATCGGCTTCTTTCATGTCGATGGGATTTTTTGTCTTCGCGAGTTCGACGCTAACGCCCTTCTGCAACATTGGCGTAATCACCATGAAAATGATCAGAAGGACAAGCATCACGTCCGCCATCGGCGTGACGTTGATTTCGGAGGTAACTTCTCCTCGGCCTCCGCCGCCTCCCATTCCCATGGCTTACCTCTTTCCTCCGCCGCTCTGCTTGATGAAGTAGTCGATCAATTCGGATGAGGAGTTCGTCATCTCAATGCCGAATGCTTCAACTTTGTTGGTGAACCAGTTGTATGCCCATACGGCCGGCACGGCCACGAACAGACCGAAAGCCGTGGTGACCAGCGCTTCGGAAATTCCACCTGCGACAGCCGATAGACCGGCAGTTTTTTCCGACGACATGCCGCGGAACGCGTTGATGATACCGACGGTGGTTCCAAAGAGTCCCACGAAAGGAGCAGTTGCACCAATGGTTGCAAGACCTGATAGCCCGCGTTTGAGTTCGGCATTCACGATGGCTTCCGCGCGTTCGCAAGCACGCCGGGAAGACTCGATTTGTTCACCGGAGATTTCGCGGGATTCAGCATGGGCGCGGAATTCCTGAAGGCCGGCTTCAACAACTTTAGCTAAATGGCTGCGTTTGTTCTGCTCGGCAACGCTGATGGCCTCTTCGATCTTTCGTTCTCTCAAGCAGCCGGCAACGGCGGGAGCAAATTCGCGCGACTGCTTCCGAGCCTGGCTGAAGGCGATGTAACGATCAATCATGACGCCGATCGACCAGGCCGACATGATGGCGAGCAGAACGACGACGGCCTTGGCAGCGAAACCCATGTTGCCCCACATCGAACGGAGATCAAAGCTGACCTCGCTGCCTTGCAGCAGCATCATTGCAAAAAAGTTAAGCTTGACAAAAAGCATAGAATCAAAATCCTCCTCAATCCTGTCTTAGCAGGCTGAATTTTCTCAAAAAATATTTAAGACTCGCTATCTATTGTGAGAAAGCGAAGTTTACGGTAATCGTGGTCACGACGGGCACCGGTTCGCCGTTCAACAGCGTCGGCTTGTAGCGCCACTGCTTCACGGCATCGATCGCCGACTGAATCAGCAGCGGGTGGCCCGTAACGACTTTAAGGTTGTCGATTGTTCCTTCCTTACTGATTTCCGCTTCCAGAACCACGACACCCTGAATTCGAGCCTGCTTTGCCAGAGGCGGATAAACAGGCTTGACCTGTGAAAGCAAATTGGCTGCCTGGACGTTTCCACCCACGCGAATGCGTTGTGGTGGTGGCGGCGGTGGCGGCGGCGGTGGTGGTGGCGGCGGTGGCGGCGGTGGTGCTGCGTCTTCCTGAGCCTTCAGCACTCCTCCGAGAACGCCGGATAACGCTCCGGAACGGGTGCCACCGACGACTCCAACCGTGGGAGGGGGACCGGAATCGACGATCTTTGCAATTTCCTTGGGAATCTCCGTCGGCGCAACGATGGTGCCGGGATCAATTTGAACGACCTTTTGGACCACAGGCGCTGGCGCGACTTGTTGCGGCGGCGGCGGTGGCGGCGGTGGTGGCGGCGGCGGAGCAATCAGCAACGTCATCAGCTGTTGCTTCGGCAGCTCTGAATAGGAAATCAGCGGGATCAGGATAAGGACCGCGATCAGCAGAACGTGGACAACTGTCGAGATCAGCACCGTAGTGCCTTTCCTGGCCTTTTCCTGTCCGCCGGATTCGATCAAGGAATCCTCGAACATACAACCTCCCTTTCTAAACTCCTGAAACTCTTCCGCGCTTTACGCTACGAACGCCGGTGGCGGTTAAGCTGAGGCAGGTATCTGTAACAGGATGGAGACTTATATCAGTGCACTCCCTAACCTGTCAACCCGCCCGAATTGGCATTGTCTTATGTCGACGCCCACAAAACAGCGGCGCATCTACTTGACCTTTGCCGGCTTCGCTCCCTTCATCATCTTCGTCGCAGCGGCCGCACGAACCGGTGCGGCAACCGGCGCAACAGCCCGTCCATGAATATTCGTGTAAACAAGAACCAGTGGTGCCGCGATTGCGATCGACGAGTACGTTCCTATGATGATTCCCACGACCATTGCGAATGCGAAATGATTGATGATTTCGCCCCCAAACAGGAACAGCGCGACGACTGTCAAAAACGTCAATCCCGAAGTGAGAATCGTTCGGCTCAAGGTTTGGTTGATGCTGTCATTCATAACCGTCTCGAGCGCGTCGCGGCGCCGGATCTTCAAATTCTCGCGGATGCGGTCGAAGACCACGATCGTATCGTTCATGGAATAGCCGACCAGCGTCAGCAGAGCCGCAATCACCGTTAAGTTGATCTCGCGGTTGAAGATCGAGAATAACCCGAGCGTCACCAGCGTGTCATGGAAAGCTGCAAAGACTGCGGCCGCCCCGTAAATCCACGAATCGAATCGGAAACCGATATAAATGAGC
>MNKP01000209.1 GCA_001920875.1 Acidobacteria bacterium 13_1_20CM_2_55_15 | reverse complement strand
TTAACGGACTTGCCGTTTAGATGCTCCAGGTCTACGTTGTTCTCGTTGCAAATGAACTCCATCAATTCCGTATCCGGCATCAAGTGTGCCTGTTCGGTGATCGTCCACGGCTTTGTATAGGCCTTCGGATCATCGATGGTGATCTGAATATCCATGTGGCCAAAATCCTTGCGCCGAAAACGCTCAATGACATGCAGGGCATCCGTGGCTGGCTTCCCGGCTTGATCCAGCCAGGTCTTGCCGTTAAAACCCTTGGTATCGACGACCAGAGTATCGCCTTCCCACTTACCTGTCGAATAACCCATCCAAGTTGGAGTGAAGTCCTCTCCCAACTCGCGGCCATCCAGGAAGATCTGCCGCCAGAGATTGAAAGCCTCGTAAACAATCACGACGAATCCTGGGGTTTGGACGATCTTCCACGGTGGGGGAACCCCATTGATGCGCGGAACGCCCTGCGGAAGGCAATTCGCATCCGGATCCTCTCGCTCGTGCAATCCAGTGGCGCGTTCATCCGCGAGTGCCTTGGCCCAGGGCTGATACGGGACATCCGCAGGTTTGAGGTCTTTCGCAAGGTTCTGGTTGTACCCGCCATTGGATGCCCAGATTCCCGACAGGTCCGGGCGGCCGTCGGACAATCGAGGAGCCGGCGCGGCGAGATTCGGTTTTCCATCGGGCCCCCGCGGGATTGCGCTGGCTGGGACCTTCGTCCATTGTCCATGAACAGGCGTGCAAATCAGCGCCAGGAGCGCCATCGAAGAAGCCACCCGAAGCAAGTTTTTCAGGCTTAGCAGTGTTGACATGATCGCCTCGCACTTTTATGGTTTGCCGGAATTATAGCGAAAAGCCTCAGACCAGCGAAACCTGACGGAATAGAATTGGGAATCATGCGACTGCAGGCCGTCGTTCTGATGATTCTGGGTGGCTCGTTGTGGGCATCGGCGCAATCGGTAAGGATCGATCTCGAGCCGTTCATCGCTTCGGGACTGAATCAGCCGGTTTATCTCACAAATGCGCACGATGGTACGAACCGCCGGTTCGTCGTCGAGCAGCCGGGCAGAGTGAGTGTGATGCAGCCGGGCTCCTCGATGCGCATGACTTTTCTCGATATCACCGGCCGTGTCCTGAGCGGAGGCGAACGCGGTCTGCTCGGATTGGCTTTTCATCCGCAGTTCGCGTCCAATCGTCGCTTTTTTGTGGATTACACGCGGCGTCCGGATGGCGCGACAGTGATTGCGGAGTATCGCGTATCGACTTCAAATCCTAACGTCGCCGAGACGTCGGAGACTGTGCTGCTCCTGATTCCGCAGCCATACGAGAATCACAACGGCGGCATGATCGAGTTCGGGCCGGATGGATATCTCTACATCGGGATGGGCGATGGCGGCTCGGGAAACGATCCACAGAATCGCGCGCAGAATCCCAACATGCTTTTGGGAAAGATCTTGCGGATCGATGTCGACCGCGGCGCCGCGCCTTCGACGAATCCATATGCCGATGGTTCAGCGGGCAGGCCGGAAATCTACGCGATCGGCCTGCGCAATCCCTGGCGGTTTTCATTCGATCGCGCGACGGGGCAGCTCTATGTTGGAGAGGTCGGCCAGGACGAGCGTGAAGAAGTCGACATTGTCACTGCCGGCGGAAACTACGGCTGGCGTGTATTGGAGGGTACCCGCTGCACGAATCTTGGCCCTGCCTCGTGCTCGGCGCCCGGCTTTATCGCGCCGATTGCGGAATACGACCACTCGAGCAACGGGCGGTGCTCGATCACCGGCGGCTACGTATATCGCGGGGCTCAACAGTCGCTGCCTTACGGCGCATACGTCTACGGCGATTACTGTTCCGGCGAGATCTTCATGCTCCGAGCCGGTGTTCAGTCGGTACTGACCGGTACGCCTCTGTCGATTACGTCGTTTGGTGAAGATGAATCGGGCGAGTTGTACGTGGTGGGCCAGGGCGGGTCGGTGTTTCGCATCAAGAATCCCGATGCTGATACCGGATCCACTCGAGGGTTCGAATTCGCGGATCTCGGTAGCGTTTCGATGCGAACGGCTGGACAACCCAATCTCGCATTAGGTTATGCCCGCATCCAAACGTCGAGTGGCGCCGCCTTGCCGGCCGGCATGGCGGTCTTTGGATATCGACAAAATGGCATTTTGGTGTCGGAAGCGTCGGCTCCGGCCATGCCGCTGATTTCGTCGGGCCGGATTGATGCTCTAAACACAGCCATCGCGATCGCGAATCCGAATGCGCAGGCGGTCACGCTCAACTTCTATTTCACCGGGGTTGCGGGAAACAATTTCGGACAGGGTTCCACGATTCTGCCGCCGAATAGCCAAGTCGCCGCATTTCTGGATCAGCCGCCGTTCGGCGCCAATCGAGAATCTCAAGCAACCTTCACATTTATATCGGCGCTTCCGGTGTCCGCGCTTGCATTGCGCGGAATCACGAATGAGCGCGGCGATTTTCTGATGACCACATTGTCCGTTGTCGATATTTCAAATGGTCCGGACGCGTTTTCTGTCCCGGCTCCTGCACAAACCATTGCCCAGTTCGTCGACGGTGGTGGATGGGCGACGGAGATCGTTCTGATCAACCCCCTGAACAAAGCGATCAGCGGCTCCATTCAAGCATTCAATCCGGACGGACAACCGGCATTCGTCCCGTTTGCCGGGCCGTATACCATTCCCGCGGCCGGCTTTTTGCGCTTCCGGACAGCCGGTACTGGAGTAAATGTGCGGTCAGGTTCAATACGCATCACCCCGTCGGCGGACAGTCCGGCTCCCTCATCAACCGCAATTCTGAGTTTCCGGAACAACGGCATCACCATTTTGCAGACCGCAATACCAGGAGTCGCGAGTGGGACAGCGTTCCGGTTATTTGTAGAGAATCTTGGGACGCTCAACTCCGTCCCCGGATCGATTCAAACGGCAATCGCAGTCGCCAATCCGACCAGCAATCCGGCGTCGGTCGCGCTGGAGTTATACGGAAATGACGGAGCGCCGGTAGGGCTCAGAGACTCCATTGCTATACCGGCAAACGGCCAGATTGCGGTTTTCCTGAATCAAATTCCGGGCTTTTCGCGTTTGCCGCCGAGTTTTCAGGGCGTGCTCCGCATCTCGTCAGCATCAACGGTTGCAGTGAACGCCCTGCGCGCGCATTACAATGAACGGGGCGATTTTCTCATTAGCCCGACCTTACCGGTTTCAGAAGCGGAGCTGCCGAACAGTTCCGAGTTATTGTTTCCGCACTTCGCCATAGGAGGCGGATGCGAGATGCAGTTCGTCTTATTCAGCGGCCGCGCGACGGCATCCTCGGGAACCATCTATTTCTTCGATCAGAATGGCACTCCTCTGAGCCTGGCACTGCGGCGGTAGGCGCCGGCGCAGACCGCTACTGAGGCTTCACAAATAACCCAACCAGCCCAGCCGCACCCTTGGCGTGTGACGGCGCCGGGGCGGGTGGGGCGAGCTTTGCCAAGAACTCCTCGCGGGTGAGGCCCGCCGGTAATTCCTTGGGGTCGAGGTCGGTCGCTATCACGACGAACGTGTAGTGGTGGGGCGTGCCCGGCGGCGTGCAGGGACCTGAAAAAAAACCAACTCCCTGTGTGCTCTTGCCCCCCACGTATTTGTCGGATAGCTTGCCGACCTCCCCTTCGGCGAAGCTGGTCACTGAAGCGGGAATGCCATATGCAACCCAGTGATGCACACCCGCACCGCCGCGGCCTTCCGGGTCCTCCATGAGGATGGCGAAACTCTTCGTGCCATCCGGCACGCCGGTCCACGATAACTGCGGTGATACATTCTGGCCGACACAGTTCGGATTGTTCGACAAACTGTTGGCAACTTTCCTCGGCATCATCTGACCGTCCTTGAAGGTCGTTGACGTCAAGGTGAATGGATCAGCCGCGCGTGCGGTGGCTGCCATGGCCAGAACTGTCGCGGCTGCCGCGATCAGATTTCGCAGATCACGCTCTGAAAACATAAGGGTCGCCTCCATTTAAGAGAAGATAGCGGGATACTTGACCGGACGGACAGAGAATAAGCTGTTTAGAGGACCAGGCGCAAGCACTGTAGCGGCGCGACTTCCACGCGGGCACCATAGCAGTGGAATGCGATAATGGTGTACGACATGAACGGAGGAACCAGATGAAGTCACGTGCACGCACGATCGGGGCGGCCGCCGCGCTTTTACTTTTTGCAGGCACCAGGGGCGCATTGGCGCAGCCGGTTCCCACTACGGTCGACGGTTTGATCGGGGCGGCCAAGAATGCGGCCGGCCTGGAGTGGCCTGGCACCTTTCTTCGCCTCTGCATCCCGCCGCCTGCGGCTCCTGCCCCCGCCACCACCACGGGCGCACGAGGAGGCGCGCGCGGAACCCCACCCGCACCGCCGGCGAGAGAAACCTGGTATGGAGAACCGGCCAAGGTCGCCGACAACCTCTATTTCCTCGGCACCAAGATTCATAATGCGTGGGCAATCGTAGGCAACGGGGGCATCATCATCCTCGAGGCACTGTTCGATTATGCGGCGCAGGACGAAATCTTCGGCGGCATGAGAAAGCTCAACCTGGATAGCCGTAAGGTCAAATACGTCATCCTCTCGCATGCGCACGCCGACCATGACGGCGGCGCGAGGCTGCTTCAGGACGAAATCCCGGGCGTGCACCTTGTCTACGGCGCTGCAGACTGGGACGCGGTGGACAAATCGACGAACCACGCCGGAGGCAAACCCAAACGCGACATGGTTGGCACAGACGGCATGAAGATCTCCGTGGGCGACGCCTCGGTACAAATCGTCACGATGCCGGGCCACACTCCAGGAACGCTCTCGTTCCTTTTTGAAGTCCGAGATAACGGCAAACCTCTGCGTATTGCATACGTCGGCGGTACAGCGATTCCGTTTAACGCCGATGCCGCATACTACGACGGCTACATCGCATCTTCGAAAAAGATGGCGAAGGCGGCCGCCGACTTCGGTGCCACAGCACTGATGTCGAACCATACCGAGTTCGATAATGGTTTTTTCAAGGCCCACACAGCCGCAAACCGCAAGCCCGGCGAAGCAAATCCGTTTGATGCTGGCGCGGCGGCGGTCGCCGGCTACTTCGCTGTCGTCCAGGATTGCACCACCGCAGCGAGGATCAGAGCGACGGGTAAGTGACGAAAAAGAGAGTTTCTTGTGCTTTTTGCGGCTCCGTTTTGTGCCTTTTGTGTACCTTTCCCGATTTGTGGGGCAAAGCCATACGAAATAGGGATACGCCTCTGGAAATGACCGGGCGAATCGGCTAAACTGACACTTCATTTTTTAGGTAAAGGATCCTTCCACTGACACTCGTATGACAACAGAGCCTGAAGCAGAACAGGTCTCAACTCCGGAGACAAGCGGCACCGCACTGTCTAGCCTGGTCGGCGAAATTCGCGGTTGGGCCCGCGATGTATTTTTTGCGATCGGCACGGCGATCATGATCGTGGTTTTTCTATACCAGCCGGTCAAAGTCGAAGGCACGAGCATGTTGCCGGAACTAGTCGACCAGGAGCGGATTTTCGTCAACAAATTCGTCTACCGGATCGAAAAAATCCAACGCAAAGATATTGTTGTTTTTTGGTATCCCCTCGATCCGACGAAGTCCTACATCAAGCGCGTTATTGGCATGCCCGGAGATGTCGTTGAAGTCCGGCGTGGAGTTGTTTATGTCAACGACAAGGCGCTTGATGAAAACTACATTCTGCCCGAGTATATGGACCGTCGGACCTATCCTCCCGTCTACGTTGAGCCGGGCCATTACTATGTTCTGGGCGATCACCGGAATCAATCCAACGACAGCCGCATGTGGGGTCTCGTCCCGGAAAAATACATCTACGGAAAAGCCGTCTTCAGATATTGGCCAATCGACAAGATGGGTAGCCTGGATTGATGTGGGGGGACCGGCCATTGCCATTCAAAGAGGCCGCTAGGGAGCGCGTAGCGCGACGAATTAAAGCGGTGTACCAACTACGGCTGGCCGCGCGAAGCGCAAGCCCGGCAGGGCGCAGCCGAAACAGAAGGCCCGACATTCACTAGATGAACAAGACAGCGACGCTGCTGCTGGAAGATGGGCGTCTTTTTCGCGGTAGCGGACACGGCTTCGAAGGCGAGGCTGTTGGGGAAGTCGTTTTCAATACTTCGATGACGGGTTATCAAGAAATCCTCACGGACCCGTCTTACGCCGGTCAGATCGTGACGATGACGTATCCCCTGATCGGCAACACCGGGATCAATCCTGAGGACGTCGAGTCTCGCAAGCCTTTCCTCGAGGCGTTCATCGTTAAACGCCTTTCCCCCTTGCCCAGCAACTGGCGTACAACCGAAACGCTGGACGATTACCTGACGCGATACCGGATTCCTGTGATGTCCGATATCGACACACGCGCTCTGGTGCGTCACATCCGCTTCAAAGGTTCAATGCGCGGCATCGTATCGCTAATTGACCACGATGAAGCTTCGCTTCTGAAAAAAGTCAAGAAGGCGCCGGAGATGGTCGGATGGGATCTGGCGAGCGCGGTGACCGTCGAGAAACCGTACGAGAATGCCGACAAAAATGTGAACTTCGTCGAATTCTCGGCGCTTTCGGATTTCCCGCCGTGTCCGTTTCATGTCGTCGCTTATGACTTTGGAATCAAGTCGCACATCTTGCGGAACCTCGCACGATGCGGCGCCCGGGTAACTGTTGTTCCGGCGACAACGCCGGCCGCCGACGTATTGGCCTTGAAGCCCGATGGGGTTTTTCTCTCCAATGGCCCCGGCGATCCCGAGCCCCTCGACTATGCCATCAAAAACGTCCGCGCTCTGATTGCGAAAAAGCCGATTTTTGGAATTTGCCTGGGCCATCAGATTATGGGTCTCGCGTTCGGGGGGCGGACATTCAAACTCAAATTCGGGCATCACGGTGGAAATCATCCTGTCTTGAACATCGAGCGCAAGCAGGTGGAAATTACCGCGCAGAATCACGGTTTCGCTGTCGACCCGGAAAGTCTGAACATGAACGAAGTCAACATTACTCACGTCAATTTGAACGACAACACCGTTGAAGGCCTTGAACACCGTGCTTTTCCCGCGTTCAGCGTTCAATATCATCCCGAGGCGTCGCCGGGCCCGCATGATTCGTATTACTTATTCAAAAAGTTTTTTGAGCTGATGAGGAATGCCAAAGCGGACTGACATCAGAAAGATCCTCATCATCGGTTCCGGTCCCATCGTGATCGGCCAAGCTTGCGAATTCGACTATTCGGGGACGCAGGCTTGCAAGGCGTTGCGAGAGGAGGGGTACGAGATCGTTCTCGTCAATTCGAATCCCGCAACGATCATGACCGATCCGGAATTGGCAGATCGGACGTACATCGAACCGCTGACCACCGAATTCGTCGCGGCGATCATCAAACGCGAAAGACCTGATGCTTTGCTGCCTACCGTCGGCGGGCAGACCGCGCTCAATATTGCAGTCGAACTTGCCGAGACTGGAATCCTCGATGAGTACAACGTCGAGATGATCGGGGCGAAAGCCAAAGCTGTGAAAATGGCCGAAGACCGGTTGCTTTTCAAACAAGCCATGGCGGATATCGGGCTCGCGACTCCTCGAAGCGGCGTGGTGGGAGATATCCGCGAAGCAATGCGCGTTATACAAGATATCGGCTTTCCCGCCGTCATCCGCCCCTCGTTCACTTTGGGCGGGACTGGTGGTGGTATTGCCTTCAATAGCGAAGAATTTGAAAGCATCATCCAGCGCGGTCTTGATTTGAGTCCCGTTCATACAGTTCTCATCGAGGAGTCGGTTATCGGATGGAAGGAGTTCGAACTGGAGGTCATGCGTGATCTTCAGGATAACGTTGTCGTCATCTGCTCGATCGAAAATTTCGACCCTATGGGTGTGCACACCGGCGATTCCGTAACCGTTGCGCCCGCGCAGACGCTCACCGACCGCGAGTATCAACGCATGCGCGACGCGGCCGCTGCGGTGATCCGACAGATTGGCGTCGAAACGGGGGGTTCAAATATCCAGTTTGCGGTAAATCCGAAAGACGGGAAACTCGTGGTCATCGAAATGAATCCCCGTGTGTCTCGAAGCTCGGCGTTAGCTTCGAAAGCGACCGGTTTTCCTATTGCGAAGATTGCGGCGAAACTCGCCATCGGCTATACCCTCAACGAAATTCCCAATGACATCACAAAGAAGACGCCGGCATCTTTCGAGCCGATGCTGGACTATGTCGTCGTGAAGATCCCGAAATGGGCCTTTGAGAAATTTCCCGATTCCGATCCAACTCTCGGCACACAAATGAAGTCGGTGGGCGAGGTCATGGCGATCGGCCGCACATTCAAGGAAGCTTTCCTGAAAGGTGTGAGATCGCTGGAGAGCAGCAGGGAACCGGGTACCGAAAAGATCGATCCGGATCTCATCCGGCAAAAGCTGGTCACGCCGACTCCGGACCGTATCCCCTATCTTCTTCATGCCGCCGGCAATGGGTTCAGCATCGCCGAGCTGGTCGAATTGACTCACATCGATCCATGGTTCCTGAACGAGATGAAGGAATTAGCGGATCTGATCAAACAGGTTTCGCAACATACCATAGATACATTGCCCACGGACCTTCTCGCCGAAGCGAAACGTTCCGGATTCTCCGACGCCCGTGTAGCCGGTTTAGTAAGCGCGAAGCCACGTGACGTTGCAGCGAAGCGAGGCGATTACAGCGTCATCCCTGTGTACAAGCGCGTGGATACATGTGCAGCAGAGTTCGAGTCCTATACGCCTTACTTTTATTCGTCGTATGAAGAGGAGGACGAAGCCGCTCCGGCGAACCGAAAAAAGATCATTATTTTAGGCAGCGGTCCAAACCGGATCGGTCAGGGAATTGAGTTCGATTATTGCTGCTGCCATGCATCGTTTGCTCTGAAAGAAGAGGGCTACGAAACGATCATGGTCAATTGCAATCCGGAAACGGTATCTACCGACTACGATACATCGGACCGCCTTTACTTCGAGCCGCTCACGCTGGAAGACGTGCTCCACATTGTCCGGGAAGAGAAGCCGAACGGAGTGATCGTACAGTTCGGGGGACAAACTCCGCTGAATCTTGCGCTGGATTTACAATACGCCGGCGTGCCGATAATCGGAACCTCTCCCGAATCGATCGACCTTGCAGAAGATCGCAAGCGGTTCGGAGACCTGCTGCGCAAGCTGAATATCCCGCAACCTCAGAACGGCACGGCTGTCACGCTGGAAGAAGCCCGGAGCGTCGCGCGTCAGATCGGCTATCCCGTTCTTGTCCGTCCATCTTACGTGCTCGGGGGCCGCGCGATGGTCATCGTCTATGACGACTCGTCCCTCGATAACTACATGAGTGCGGCAGTTCAAGTTTCGCACCAGCGCCCGATCCTGATCGACAAGTTCCTTGAAGACGCATATGAAATCGATGTGGACGCGCTTTGCGACGACGAGCAGGTTGTGATCGGCGGAATTATGGAACACATCGAAGAAGCGGGAGTCCATTCCGGCGACAGCTCATGTGTTCTTCCGACCTACCAGCTCAAAGAGGATTTGCGCGAAACCATTCGCCGCTACACGGTCCAGTTGGGCCGCGCATTGAATGTCATCGGCCTGATGAATGCTCAATTTGCCGTTCGTGCCGGTACCGTTTATGTGTTGGAAGTGAATCCACGCGCGTCGCGAACGGTGCCATTCGTCAGCAAGGCCACCGGTGTGCCGCTGGCCAAAATCGCAGCGAAATTGATGACCGGCAGAAAGCTCCAAGAATTCGGACTGCCGAGCGAGCTCAGGGTCAGCGATTTTTACGTCAAATCGCCGGTTTTTCCTTTCGCGCGATTTCAAGGTGTCGATACGATCCTGGGCCCCGAGATGAAATCGACCGGCGAAGTCATGGGTGTGGACGATACGTTCGGCAAAGCATACGTCAAAGCTCAAATCAGCGCCGGATCGGTGTTGCCGAAATCGGGAGTCGCCTTTATCAGCGTGAATCAGCACGACAAGAATTTCATTTCAAGGATCGTCGCAGATCTCGTTGAGGTCGGTTTCAAGATCATCGCGACGCGCGGAACCGCTCGGGTGCTGCGGAGTTCGGGCATCGAGGTCGAAACAGTGTACAAAGTGAACGAAGGCCGGCCGCATATTGTGGACTACATCAAGAGCGGCAAGGTGGATCTCATCATTAACACGCCTCTCGGCCGCGAATCCTTCTTTGACGAGAAGGCGATTCGGCGCGCGGCCATCAATCATCATGTACCCTGCATCACCACCATCCCCGGCGCTGCAGCCGCGGTCAATGGCATACGCGCGATTCGGCGCGAAAGCCTGAACGTCCGATCGCTGCAGGAGTATCATTCCCCTGCTCTGCGCTGACTTTTACCCATAGTCTTGGCCGGACCAAGGGATCAGCGTCCACATGTCAAATGTCAGGT
>MNKP01000103.1 GCA_001920875.1 Acidobacteria bacterium 13_1_20CM_2_55_15 | reverse complement strand
TTTGAGATCAACTATTTTCCCCGCGGGTAAGTCAGACGCTACTGCCCTTACTTTGGCTCCAACAACAGGTTTCTCGTATGTCAGATCCAGCCTTTGGACCGGCACGTCCGGTTTGGCGGCGGCCTGCAAGGTGTCCGCAGATGGTGCAGACGAAGTTGAACGCGAACAGGAACACGCGGCCAAAATCAGCATGAGGATTGCGAGACGAAGCGGACTAGTCATAAGAATTCCTCGATGTTTACCTCGGGACGGTCCCCTCGCCTCGATTACTGAACGATCGTCACCCAAGAAGGCTCGCCCCCTTGTGGTGTCCATTCGGCTGCCCGGCCGAAACGATCCCGGGCTGTCGCCGAATAATGGACGGTCCCCGTTGGAGCATCATTGGGAACTTTCCACTTTGCAGTCCATTGATTCGCCCGGACCGGCATGGTCCCTCCGCCATCCGGATTTTTCTGCGGTACGCCGCGATACAACGCGGGTATATCGTAGGTCTTCCCGCCGTGTTGAATGTGCACGACAACCTGAGACGAAGGCTCCGGCTGATTGGTCCCTCCATCAAGCGCATACAAGCGGAACCCAACCGGTTCGCCCCTTTTGAATCGATTCTTTACGGTACAGTTTTCAGGATGTGGCGGTGGCTGGAAGACAGCGATATCCCCCCACAGAATGAGTTTCCCTACCGGCTGCGTCGCTTGTCCGGCCACTTGGGACGTCGCCAGCATTCCGAGCGAAATCCCGGCCACAATCAATGTGATTACAGAGTAGGTCCTATTCATAGCGCAACCTTAGTTCATACGTCAGAGTCTTGTCTAGATTTTTGCTCGTTTTGCTCGCAGAAAACTGGACGAAATCCTTCAGTTCGGGTAATCTTCAATGCCTATGAAACGACCTTCTCGAATTCTGGCGCTTTCGCTCTCAGTTGTACTCCTGGGAATCCTGGCAATCCTGGTGGCTGCACCCCTTGCGGGTCAGTCGAAGGCTAGCTCCGAAAGGTTGATCCTCTCGGGCGATATCGTGTACTTCTTCGGCCCGGGTAAGCCGCGCAACTGCACGATGAGTAATCGTTTCAAACGCGGCGAACCCGTCGGGTTCCGGATGACGGCGATCAATCCGGCAACCGGCAAGCGAGATCGTGCGACTCAGCTTGTGCTTCACTTGGCGTACGGCGGCAAGACCTACGATCTTCCGATGCGCGATCGTCAGACCGTGCAGCAGCCGGAACGTGAATTCTGGGTGCTGAAATGGATCGTCCCCGAGGATGCTCCAACCGGAATCGTGCGCTATAGCGTAACGGCTAAGGATCCAGAAGGCCGGACGGGCGAATGGAAACCATTCGACGTCGAAGCCTCCCAGGTCACGATCGTGGACGAATAAGAAAATGAGAATTGAGAATTGATTAGTGACTGATGACTATTGCGCTTGAAACCTGCGTTGACCAAGCTTATTAGTCATTAATCATCAATCAATTTTCAATTCTCATTTTTTAAGCACGCCCCTGAATCGCCTTAGTTCGACTTTGGCGGATACACCGGCAAAAGGACGCGGTTGCCAAAGGCAGCTTTGAGGCCCTCGATGGCGCAATTCTCGTCGCCACCGCCGCCGGCGCCGCCACCCACGCCGATTGCGCCGATCATCTCACCGTCAACAACGATGGGGATTCCTCCGGAGTTGGTAAAGAAACCGAACTGCACCAACTGACGTGGAGTTCCGCTCGGATCGTTGCGCAGTTGAGCGTTGGGAATCGAGGTCGGCCGCCGCGTCTGCAACGCCGTTTGCGCCTTCAGCATAGCCGTGTGCATGTTGGGATAAATCTGACCGTCGCCGCGCTCCTGATGAACGAACTCCCCATGCGTATCGAGAATGTAGATGGACGCGGTGCCGCCTTTTGCCGCCGCCCAATCACGACAGGTCCGCGCAATCTTCTTTGCGGCTTCGCCGGAAATCTGATTGCCCTCGAAAATGTTTGCTGCGGCCTTTCCCGTCACGACGAATTCCGGAGGCAGCGTTGACTTCGGCGCGGCGCCCTGCGGCAGTTCGAAACGCGGAACCGGCGCATTGCCACGATTCGCTGCCGCTCGCGGAGGCAGATCCTGCAATAACGGCGGTTGCGGCCCGAGCACCTCGGTCATCGCCTTGTGCGCGCAGATTTCGTCGCTCCAGCCCTGAGCTACACGCGGCGCCGAACCTCCAACACCGATGGCGCCGATCAGTTGATCGTTGACAATGATTGGAAGCCCGCCCGAATTGGGGAAGAATCCGATTTGGATCTGCTGCAATTCGGAATCCGGATTCTGGAGCACCTGATTCATGCGAGCCTTGCTGGGCGCTCGGGTCAAAAGCGCCGTACGTGCCTTCATTTCCGCGGTGACGATGTTGAGATAGCCCTGCCCGTCCATGCGATGCATGTAGACGTGGTTGCCTTCGTTATCCAGAATGTAAATGCTGACCGCGACGCCTTCCTTGCGCGCGAGGTCCTCGCATTTTTCGGCAATCCGCTCAGCGGTTGCCAGGTTGATCGTGCCGAAGTCGTGAATCTTCTTGGCGGTCTCGCCGCCAACGACGAATTGCGACGTCGAGCTCTGCGCCGACGCCGTGGCCGCAAGCGCCAACACGGCAAAAACTAATGCCGCAACATGGAAACGTTTCATCATTCCCTCCTTATCGGAAGACGTTTTAAGTCCCGCTACGGATAATGTCGAATCCACGAGGCCGTCCCGTGGAGTCGACGTAATCCATTACGGGACTGATCGATTCGCTTCGTGGATTTTGCCTCGAATCTCAGGCCAGTACAACCTCTCAATGATTTCCTGCCGCAACCTCGTTCTTGACGACCTTTCCGCCCTTCATCACAAATTTGACTCGTTGAAGCTCGGTAATGTCGGTCAATGGATCGCCGGATACGGCAATCATGTCGGCGAATTTCCCCTTGTCGATTGATCCGATGCGATCCTGCCATCCCAGCATTTCCGCGTTATTCATCGTTCCTGCCTGGATGGCGGCCGCCGGTGTCATGCCGGCGCGCTTGACGAGCCACTCGAATTCGTTGGCCTGTATCCCGTGCGGAAAGGGATCGCTATCCACCCCGCTGCCCACGAGTATCTTGAGTCCCTTGGTGGCAACCGCCATTCGAACTGCCTTCTCGAAAATGGGAATGATCCGGTACTTGCCTCCGGTATTTTTGGCATCGTTGTCGTCCATGGCCGGAATGGTGTAGCGCACGAAGGTTGGATCATAGTAGAGGCCCTTCTGCACCATCGTGTTGAGCTGGGCCTGAGTCAAACCAAAACCATGTTCGATGGTGTCGCAACCGGCATCGATGGCATTTTGTAATCCCTCGCCGCCGTAGACGTGGCAGCCTGCCTTGCGTCCAAGGTGATGCGTCTCATCAATCAGCGCTTGCATAACAGGCATCGGATAAGTCACCACGTACTTCGCTTCGCCCTCGGGAGTGAACGAGTACGCGCCCGCCGGATACAGCTTGATCCAATCCGCGCCGCCTTTGACCTGCGCCTGCACCGCTCGGCGCGCATCCTCAACCGATCGAACCACGGTGCTGGCTAAAGGATCATCCGGAGATGCTGGATTCGGCGGCCGGGCACCCCAAACAATCCCGAGAGTCGCCACCTGATAGCGTGGGCCGTCCACGCGGCCTTCATTAATTGCATCGCGAATGAGAACGTCGCCGTATCCATTGCCATGCGTGCTCATGTCGCGGGCGCCAGTGAAACCGGCAAGCAGGTTGGTCTGCACGTTCGACAACGCGATGAGCATGGAGTTATCGGCGGTCTTTGTTTGCGACCGGTTGTTGAACATATGCGTATGCGCGTCAATCAGGCCGGGCAGAACCGTCGCCTGACGGAGGTCAATCACGCGCGTCCCGGCCGGGACCTTGACCTGACCCTCGGGCCCTACGTCCATGATTCGATCGCCTTGGATGAGGACGAGCTGTTTGGTCAACATCCGGCCGGTCTTGCTGTCAAACAAGCGGCCCGCGCGGAGGGCCACGACTTCTGGAGCAGAAGGACATTTGTAATAGCCGACGGTAGGCGTACCCACGCACGGTTGAGGACCCGCGCCTCGCCAAGCCCGATCGCGGGACTCTTGAGGGGCCCGAGCCTGAACACTGACGATCATGGTTATTAAGCCGAACGCCGCAGCTAAGAAGCACTTGAATCGCATAAGGAGACCTCCGGACTCAGAAACTATCGCCCTCCCGAAAAGGTTGTCAAGATAACAAGTGCAGACGGGAGCGGGGGACGGCCGATGGTTGCCTGGACTTTGCTTGGCTGTAGCGGCGGTCCAAGCTTGGAAGTCAAGGCGAAGAATTATATGCTTCCCGTTAACCACCGATGAACCTGTATTTGGCAACAAAAAGTAGCACGGTCAATACGAGTAAAAGGACAAGCACCAGCAGGCTCGCAGCAGCCAGCGCCGTGGGAACGACGCTCGAGTGGTATGACTTTACCGTCTACAACACACTCGCCGCATTGATCTTCAACCGTCTTTTCTTCCCATCATTTGATCCGCTGGTGGGAA
The DNA here is from genome assembly GCA_001920875.1 of Acidobacteria bacterium 13_1_20CM_2_55_15. GTDB lineage: Bacteria > Acidobacteriota > Terriglobia > 20CM-2-55-15 > 20CM-2-55-15 > 20CM-2-55-15. Next base: position 8,860 of record MNKP01000103.1, on the reverse strand, counting down.
CAATTCTGGCGTTCTCGACTTATGCCGTCGGCTATATTTCGAGACCCATTGGCGGCCTGGTCTTCGGACATCTCGGGGATAAGCTCGGGCGCCGCTTCGTTCTTTTCGTGACCGTCGCAATCATGGGGCTTACGACGGCCTTGATGGGCCTGCTTCCAACCTACCTGTCCGGCGGCATCCTGAGTCCGATCCTGCTTGTGACATTGCGCTTCGCGCAAGGTATCGCGTTGGGAGGAGAATGGGCCGGCGCGGTTCTCATATCGGTGGAACACGGGGATCAGCAGAGACGTGGACGAAATGCTTCATTTACCCAACTCGGGCCGGCGCTGGGTACTTTGTTGGCCACTGGTTGTATCGGATTAATTACGAATCTTCTTTCCCCTGACGACTTCCTGGCGTGGGGATGGCGCGTACCTCTTCTGTCCAGCCTCATATTGGTTGGTTTCGGCGTATGGATCCGTCTAAGCGTCGATGAAACGCCGATGTTCAAGGAACTGGAGGAAAGCGGTGCCAAAGCAAAAACGCCGATCGCCGATGTGCTGAGGCTTTTTGGGCGACGGCTCCTGATCGCCGGCGGTGTGCGAGTGGGTTCGGATGTGCATTATGCCCTGATCGCCGTCTTCTCGCTGACTTACGTCACCACTGTTCTGAATCTGCCGCGAACGTTGGCCTTGACGGCGATCATGATCGGGACCGTCTTCAATGCCGTGGCGATTCCATTGTGCGGAGGTCTTTCGGACCGTATCGGACGCCGTCCCGTCTACGCGGCCGGCACAGTACTGGCAATGCTTTGGGCATTCGGTTTTTTTATTCTGGCCGATCGTGCAAATGGCGTTTCGATCGTGATGGCGGTTGTCATCGGATACTTGATCCATGCGCTGATGTTTGGTCCGCAAGCCGCCTTCGTGACCGAACAGTTCCCTACACGCGTGCGTTATGCCGGCTCGTCGCTGGCTTATACGCTGGCCGGCATCCTTGGAGGCGCATTCGCACCGCTGACAATGGCGAGTCTGCTACAGGTTTATCGCACCACCACTGGAATATCGTGGTATATCGTAGGCACCTTGTGCGTGACGCTGGTGGCTCTCTTGCTGGCGCGCGAGACAGCGAAACGTCCTTTGGAACAATGAACGGAGTTGCGGGTCAATGACAGGAAAAGCCAAGTACCTGATGCTCGTCAGTATGGACGTGGATCCCGAGCACGAGGCGCTCTTCAATGAAGTCTACGACCAGGAACACATTCCAAACTTGAGCAAGGTTCCGGGCGTGCTTGGGATTACGCGTTATAAACGGCAAGAGCTGATCATGAATCTCGGCGGTGAGAGAAGGATCATGCGCGCTGAAAACGAGCCGGCATACACCGTCATTTACGAGCTTGAAGATCCCGCCGTCCTGACCAGTCCGGAGTGGGGCCAGGCTGTCGAGGCAGGCCGCTGGCCGGCCCAAGTCCGGCCGCATACCAGAAATCGCCATCACGTCCTATTGAAGATCATGGGATAGGCAGAATAAGAGATTCGCCGGAAGGTAGGTCATGTCGATCAAGTGAGCCGCGGGTCGAGTGGAAACGGGACGGGCCGATTGGGTCGAACGCGCTTGAAATCCGGATGATTGGGATTCAAGAGGTAATTGTTTTCTTGTGGAATCACTGCCGAAGGCACAGCCAACACAGCCGACGCACGCCTGGTGATCCATTCATCGCCAATTTTCTGCAAGTACTCCGGGGATGGAAACTCGCGCCATCCAGCAGGGAGATCCGAAAAACCAATCCGTTCAATTCTCATGTCATCCGGGAGCTCGGCAGAAGTGAGAACCAAGTCCCTGACCCTGCGCATCCGGGTCACGTGTGCAAGAAACTCGAGCGTGGCTAATGACGCGGATGCCGAGGTATAGACAACGGCATATCCCGGAGAATTCCATCGTCCTCCGACCGCTTTTGCTCCCGCGCCATCAAACTTCCAGTACTGTTTTGCTGATAGCCGCCACACCAGCACTAGCTGTAAACGCCATATTGGATGCGAGTCAGCACGGCATCCACTCGTTGCACACCCAGGTCGGTGTCCAATAAATCGAGCGGCCGCCTACCGCCAAGCGCCCGGATAGGGTCCTTAAACCAGTCCGTGGCGCCTTCTTCAGTCTCGAATACCTCTACGGCGTGAGCGTAAACGCGAGCGAGTCGGATCACTCGATCGGATTCGTCTGGAAGCAATCTTTTCTCTTTCTTGCGGCGCGCTAGCGTCCGTTCGGGTATCCGCAACACTGCTGCGGCCTCGCCGATGTTGAGCTGCAGCTTTTCGATGATCGCTTCCAGGGCGGCGAATGGCAGTCCGGACCGGATGGCGCCAAGCATATCTTCGAAGCGGGACAGCGGCTTCTTCAGAGCCTTTCGGCCACCCAAAACTTTTGCAACGTCCACTCGCGGCATGACATCATCTCGGGGGTTTGCCATCTGGCAGTAATATTAACGCCAGATGGCTGTCAACGTCAATAGCCACGATAAGCCATCGCGGACTGGAAGTCAAAATCAGCGGCGGCCGGTAGAGATCGCGCGTCAGTTCTGGTAATGTCCTTGGCGATGTGGGTAGAGGACAGGGAATCGTGGCCGGTCGAATACACCGTCTCGTTGAGTGCGCCTCAAACTCAGATGGTCGATATCCGGATGGTCATCCGGAATGTTGCTGGGCCGATGCTGGATGTGGCAATGCCGGTATGGCGGCCCGGACGCTATCAGGTTCTCGATCTGGCAGGCGGAGTGCGCGGCGTGCGCGCGGTGACAAGCGCGGGACGTTCACTACCGATTGTAAAGACGGATAAGACCACGTGGCGCATCACGACAGGAGAGGCCGAGGAAGTTACGGTCAGCTACCGTGTGTATGCAAATTCGTTAGCGGACCGCACGCGGCACGTGGATGACACGCACGCATTCCTCTCCGGCGCGGCGGTTTTCTTTCATGTTGCGGACCGCCTGAAGGATCCGGTTCTCGTCAACATCGAAGCCCCTGCGTCCTGGAAAATCGCGACGGGTTTGGAATGCGTGCGGGGCAATCCTCGAAGATTATTCGCGCCCAATTACGACGTCCTTGTCGATTCTCCGCTGGAAATCGGCCTTCATGATCTGCTGGAGTTCGATGTCAACGGCAAGCCGCATCAAATTGTCATCTGGGGTGGCGCAAAGTACGATCCCGAAAAGCTCAAGGCCGACTTCGCGAAGATCGTCAAGTCGCAGGCCGGCCTTTTCGGCGATATGCCCTACGGCCGTTATGTTTTCCTCATCCATGTGGGCCCTGATGCGAACGGCGGCACGGAGCACCTGAACTCCACGATCATTCAGAGGCCGCGCCGCTCACTGGAAAACCCGGAGGCCTACAAAGCTTTCCTCGGGACGGTTTCGCACGAGTTCTTTCATACGTGGAACGTCAAGCAATTCCGTCCGGCGGGCATCCATCCTTACGATTACCATCGCGAGAACTATACAGAGCTACTTTGGGTCGTTGAAGGCACAACCAGCTATTACGCTGACCTGACGAATGTGCGTGTGGGCATCATCAAACCGGACGATTATCTGAGAATTCTCAGTAGTGACATTCATAACATGCGTAACCGTCCCGGCGTTCGAGTCCAAAGCCTGGCTGAATCTTCGTTTGATGCATGGATCAAGTTTAGTCGATCGGTACCAGACGATCCGAACTTCACCGTCTCGTTCTACGACCTGGGAGCGCGGGCAAGCCTTCTTATGGATATGGAACTACGCAGCCGGACGGAAAACCGGGTTTCGCTCGATGACGTGATGCGCGAGATGTACCGGCGCTTTCCGTTGTCCGGAAAGGGATACACGACGGCCGACATGATCGCGTTGCTCGACACGATCTCCGAATCCCAGTGGGATGACTTCTTCGACCGGTATATCAGCGGTACCGAACCGTATCCGCTCGAATCCGCTCTTGAGGCCGTCGGGCTCGAGCTATCGATTCAGCCCGAAAAGAAACACGATCCCATTCTGCAAAGTCCCTATGCCGGGTTGAATCTCGCCGAGCACAATGCCGGCGCGGTGGTCGGGTCGGTCCTCTCTGATGGACCTGCCTACCGAGCGGGTGTGGTGTCCGGCGATGAGATTGTGGCGGTCAACGGCCGGCGTGTTTCCGCGTCACAATTTGACGAGTGGATCGGACTGCTGCAGCCTGGGGATCCAGTGACGTTGCATATCATCCGTCGTGACGAACTTCGAACTGTGTCCTTCAAGCTGGCCGGCAAACCAAACGGCCGTTGGACGGTTTCCCGCGTGAAAGATCCGTCCGACTCCCAGAAAGCAGCTTACCAGTCGTGGCTGCATCAGGAATGGCCCAACAAGCCGTCCGCGGAGAATTAGTCTCTCGCACCTATTCCGATCAAAAGTTTCCGCTTCCGAAAATTCATCGAAATCACATATAGCTATTAGTACTTCACCCAAGGCGATTAACGCGAAGCCCGGACGAAGCAACGAAATCGGGGAACACGTGGGCAATCCATGAACCGAACCGTCATCATTCGGCTGACTCGCTACGGCATACCTGCGACGATAGCAGCCGTCGTAGTCGCGGGGATGTGGTTGTACACGTTTACATACTTCTGGCTCGATGACTTCAACAACGTTTACTGGATTCGCCGCGAAGGATTCTGGAGGTTGATCGGAGACATCCTCAATCCGTCATCCTTATTTTTCCGGCCCCTGGGCATGCTGGTCTATTGGATTGTCTTTCGAGTTGCGGCTTTGCATTCGCTTCCATATCACCTGCTGTCATGGGCGCTGCACTCGATCAACACCGCTTTGGTTTTTTTCCTCCTGCGGCGTATTACGAAATCCCATTACGCGGCCGGTTTTGCCGTTCTGTTTTTCACCTTTCGCGCGAATCACGCGGATATTTACTGGAGTTTCGCAAACATTTTCCAGTTGCTGGCCTTTGGGCTGGTTCTGACAGGTCTCCTGCTCTACGACCGGTTCGGTTACTCCATTAAAGAGACACTGGCGCTGACGGCGATTCTGGTCCTTGCGATTCGGGCGGAGGAACACGGGGTCCTTCTTCCAATCCTCTGGTTCGCCTACGAGTGGCTGATTCGCCGAAATCTCAATTGGCGCCGGCTCTGGCTGCGCTACGCCATTTTTACCGTGGTCATGGCCTGGTTCACCTACTTCAAACTGACGACGATGCACGACCCAGATCCTACGCGGCCGTATTATCTCGACCTGTCCGTTTTGACTTTCGGGCGCGGCTACGGCTGGTATTTCAATTCCCTTTACCAAACCCATCTGCGGTGGGGCGGCTGGTTCACCATCTCCGCGCTGCTCGCCATATTGTTCGCAATCCGGAAAAACGCGCGCGCGGTATTCTTCATGCTCTTCACTTATGTGACGCTGCTTCCTTATGTTTTTCTGGTGAATCATCGGTTTGAGTTGTATTCGTACCTGCCTTTCGTCGGTGTCGCCGGTCTGTTGGGCCTTGGCGTCAACGCCATTCAAAAAGGCATGCGCAAGGTCTTTTCCCAGCCGGTTGCCGCTGCCGCCTTGTCTGTTCTTTTCCTCGCCGCGGCCGCTGGGAATTTCAGGCATGAAGAGAATCGGGGACGCATCGGTCGTGGTTACTTGAGAGACGTCTTCAGTGAGTATCGAAGCTTCTTAACCGATCTCCGATCCCTTCCGGATGCCGGTACTGTCCCGATCCTGTATTACACAGCACTCCCCAGACATATGGACAAGGACACGGTCCTTTGCGCCACGGAGTTCGCGCTGAACCGAATAGACGTCGAAACAAAGGTCGTCGAGAGTTGTCCAGCCGAGGGAGCGTGTATCGCCTTCGAAAACGGGCGCCTCCGGCGGATCCAGTAAAGATGGACCGTGTGCTTCCACTTTGCTTCAAAAGTATCAGTTTTCACCAGAGAGAAATCGCATGATCTGAGGAAAACAGAAGGAATGGCCCAACAAGTTCTGACACTCAGTGAGTGATATACTCTGCAATATGAAAACTATTGCGATAACTATGGACGAAGATGATTTAAACCGTATTGACAAAGTAACGGCTTCCACCGAAGGCGTAAAGAACCGTTCCCAATTCATTCGTCAGGCCGTTCGCGATTATCTGGCGCGAATCGAGAAGACGGCGGAGGAAGAGCGCGAGCGAGAAATCTTTCGACGCAATCGCCACCGCTTGCATCAGCAGGCGCTCGCCCTAATCAAGGAGCAAGCAAAACCGTGAACCGCGGCGAGATCTATCGGACGCGGGAGAAACTGACCGAGCGTGGCCACAAGCCTGGATTCTACGTTGTCGTCTCGCGCGATTTCATTGCAGATAACGACGACATCTCAACCATTATCTGTGCGCCTGTCTATCGCGAAGCGCTGAATTTACGCAGCGAGGTCCTTGTCGGCGGTAATGACGGGTTTCCTGAAGACAGCTCGATCCGATGCGATTTCCTTACTCTCATGATGAAAAAGAAACTCACGCATTTTGTCGGAACGCTTTCCGATCGGAAACAAGAAGAACTGAATCGAGCCCTCGCTTATGCGCTGCAATTGAGGCTCAGTTGAACTGTAGCGGCGGTCCGCGAAGCGCAAGCGCGGCAGCGCGCAGCCTCAAGAAATAGACCGCCGCTACAGTTGCTCAGCTGACCCTCATTTCAGAACATCAGTTTGAGCCCAAATTGAATCTGGCGGGAATTCGTGACTGTGGTGGTAATTTGGCCCGCCGAGGGACTGATGCTATCGCCAGAAAAGATAAGGAAGTTCGGAATACCGAAGTTTGGCCTGTTTGCGATGTTAAAGGCTTCAGCCCGGAAGAGCAGGCGGGTTCTTTCCGTGATTGGAATGGTCTTGAAGACCGAGATATCGATTTCGGCCAAGCCCGGGCCATCCAGCACTCCGCGGCCCACGTTTCCCCAGGTCCCTAACGTTGGAAGGCTGAAGGCATTCGGGTCGAACCACTTGTCCACCCGGCCGATTTTGACCGGTCCTTGAAAGTTTGAACTATAGTTGGGCCGGTCCGGATTGAATGTGTTGCCATTCCCGGACCGGTTCGTCCCGACCAGCGGAGTCACAGGGAATCCGCTCAAGAGTGTTACGATGCCATTCAACTGCCAGCCGCCAACCAGCTTGTCTGCGATGCCGTTCAACCCGTTGCCAAAGGGCTTACCTTTCCCAAAGGGCAGCTCGTAACCGAAGCTGCCGCTTCCCTGGTGCCGAAAGTCCAGAGCGGATCGGCCGTAGTCGATCAAGGGATGGCGCGGATCCAGCACCGATTGGTTGTTGTTCTGAGACTGGCTGCTTGCAGTAGCAGTGCCGTCGTCCAGGTTTTTCGCAAAGGTGTAATTGGCCCGGAAGAGCAGCCCGCTGCTGAGCCGTTTTGTCAGATCGGCTTGCAGCGCGTTATAACTGCTGATGCCCTCCGTGTACCAGAAATACGCATTCGCCAAATACCTGTTGGGCCGAGTTCCTGCCGGAAAATACGGCGTTCCCTGCGGCACCAGGACAGGCGGATTTTGCGGACTTGGGGCGCGAATACCACCGCTCGCGCAGCCCGCCGGGTTGGAGCAAATCTGCTGCGGAATCGTATTGGCGTCAATGTCGATGATGTTGTGGTAACCGTGAGAACCAACATAGGCGACGCGAAGAGACATGCTGCGCAGCAGTTGCTGCTCGATGGAGTAGTTCCACGAGACAACCGTCGGAGTTTTGGCGTTGAGTTGAACCCCCTGCGCCTGCACGAGGGTGCAAGGATTGGGTACTCCTGGTGCACAGAACGGCGGCAGAGGTGAGCCGGGAACGACCGGCGGCGGAAGCGGCGAATCGTATAGAGAGAGGTTGTTGAAAGCAAATAGAACGTTATAGGGAGCCGTAAAGTTCATTTGGAAGCTGAGATTATCCAGCAGCGAGTAGTACATCCCAAATCCGGACCGCATCGAAGTTTTCCCGTTGCCGAACACGTCCCATGCAAAGCTGACCCGAGGACTAAACAGCCGGGTGGCCTTGTTGTCCAGAAACGTCGATTTCCCAATATGAGTGGAACTCGTCACGGGGTCACTGGTGGGAACCCCATTCGCGTCCAGGACATACTGGGCAGCCCTTCCATATTTCTCGTTCCAGCCGTTCGTGAATTCGTCCCGAAGGCCGGCCCGGACGGTGAGATTGGGACGTAGTTGCATCACGTCCTGAACGTACCAGGCGCCGTGCGTGGACCTCCAGTACATGAACGTACGATTGGGAGTACCCACCCAGTTGGTGGTGGTCCCTTGCAAGAATGTCAGGAGGCTGGCAAAGTCTGCTTCTCCGTAATTTCGAGCCGCGGAGTTCGCGTTTACCTGGATTCGCTGAACCCAGGCGCCGAAACTCAGTTGGTGCTTGCCCCGGACGAGCTGCACGTCATCCGAGCCGGTGAAGAGATTTCTCGTGTTGTAAAGCCTTCCAGAAATGCCGCCGCCGCCCGGAGTGATGTTATTCACCGCAGCACAGGATGCGCCCCCGATTGCGAGGCATCCCGGCGGTTTGCCTTTAAATAAGGTAATGTCCGGCGGAATAGTAGTATCCAGCTCAGGTGAATCGAAATTGAATGACGCGCGCGAGAACCCCATCCGGACAGTGTTGAGAAATTGCGGCGAAAAGACGTGGGTTTCCTGGGCGCTAAGGACCTGACTGCGAAGGTCCGCGATGGTTGCGAAAAGTGGGTTTGTGAGGGGCGAAACGTTGTGCCCGTCATCTATCGTAAAGGCGGTGGTGAACGTGTCCTTGTCGGAAGCGTTCAGATCGAATCGCGTAGTGCCGAAGTCCTCTCGAATCGTCTGCACGGGGTTGTTGAAGTTCTTAGCCACTCCAGTGGCTAAGAACTTCAACAACCCCGTG
>MNKP01000196.1 GCA_001920875.1 Acidobacteria bacterium 13_1_20CM_2_55_15 | reverse complement strand
ACCCAGCTGGCGTATTGCTATTGATTAGGCTGGCGACTGACGGCAGCGTAATGGACCAAATTTGGATTGTCAAACGGTGTGTTCGAGCGACGGGGCGCAGGGACGCCGAGATCTTCTGGGGACGTCCGAGGAATCGGGGTCCCGGGCCCGCATAAGTTTCCTACATTCTCGCAAGTACTCTCATTTTAGACGCTCGATCTGAGCGCCCAGGGAGCGGAGTTTCTCTTCGATTTTCTCGTAGCCGCGATCGAGGTGGTAGACGCGATCGACTACCGTAATGCCATCAGCCACAAGCGCCGCAACGACCAAAGATGCGCTGGCACGCAGGTCCGACGCAATGACGGTGGCGCCGCTCAGGCGGGTTTTTCCAGTCACGATCGCGCGCGCCCCATCGATGCGGATGTTGGCGCCCATACGCATGAGTTCGCTTGCGTGCATGAACCGGTTTTCAAAAATGTCCTCTGTAATAACGGAAGTGCCGGCCGCCTGGGTCATCAGCGCCATATATTGGGCCTGCATGTCGGTGGCAAACCCCGGATATTCTTTGGTAACCACGTCCGCAGCACGCAGGTCTTCACTGCCGCGAACCTTCATGCGACCTAGACCCGTTATCTCGATGTTCACGCCGGTCTCGCGAAGTTTTTCGGTAACACTGGAAAGATGGCTCGGGTTGCAATCGATTAACTCGAGTTCGCCATTCGTAATCGCTCCCGTCGCCAGAAACGTTCCGGCTTCGATCCGATCCGGAATAATGCGATGCGTGGTTCCTTTTAATTCCCTCACACCTTCGATTGTGATGGTTGGAGTACCGGCACCCTCGACTTTCGCACCCATTTTGTTCAACATCTCGGCGAGATCGACGACTTCGGGTTCGCAAGCTGCATTCTGAAGGACACTTCTGCCATCAGCCAGCGCAGCCGCCATCATGACGTTTTCCGTGCCTGTCACTGTAATCTTGTCGAAGAGAATTTCGGATCCCCTAAGGCGAGCGGCGGCGGCCTCCACATAGCCATGTTCGGTGCGCACAGTCGCGCCCAATTTCTCGAATCCTTTAATGTGAAGATTGATCGGGCGTGCTCCGATGGCGCAGCCGCCGGGCAAAGAAACTCGCGCATATCCCGTCCGTGCAAGAAGAGGCCCGAGCACGAGAACAGAAGCGCGCATTGTTTTAACAAGGTCATACGGCGCTTCATGGGAGAGGATTTTCTCGGCCTTCAATCTTGCGGAATGGTCAGGTTCGAACTCCACGGCTACGCCAAGTTCCCGGACCAAGCGGCGGGTGGTGAAGATGTCGTTCACCAGCGGAATGTTTTCTAGAACGACTTCATCCGGAGTCAGCAAAGATGCGGCCATCGCCGGCAATGCCGAGTTTTTTGCGCCGCTGATTCGCACCTGGCCTTCGAGGCGATGGCCTCCTTTGATTCTTAGTTTGTCCATAAACGATCAAACACCAATTTACCTTTTACGTAGGTTTTCATGACTCGGAAACTATGATCCATGAGTACGACATCAGCGTCTGCTCCGGCGTCCAAGACTCCTTTTTTTTCCAAGCGGAGCGCTCGCGCCGGGTTCAGCGTCAAGCCGAGGAGCGCATCTTCGATGGACCAGGCAGTCCACTCGGCAAAATTGCGCAGCGCAATCTCCTGGGTCAGCGTGCTCCCCGCCAGCCGGCCTTCCCCATCGCGGCAAACACCGTTAACGACTTCGATGGTATCTCCGCCAAGAACATAGCGGCCGTCGGGCATGCCGGTCGCACTAATAGCATCGCTCACAAGCAGCACGCGCTCTTTCCCCTTGGCGCGCCCGAACAGGCGAACGACCGCGGGGTCGACATGGACACCATCCGGGATGATCTCCGCGAAGATGCGATCGTCGGCCAGTACTTCACCTACAATTCCCGATCCCCGGTGTGAGAATGCGCGCATAGCATTGAACGTATGAACGGCGTAAGAAAAACCGCGTTCGACCGCCGACCTCGCTTGCTCAAAAGTTGCGTTGGAATGCCCCATAGCTAGCGAAACGCCCTGTTCTCTGGCAAGCGGCACCAATTCATCGGCACCAGGTAATTCCGGTGCCAAAGTGACCAGGCGCAGCGTCTTGTTCGCTGCGCGGATCCACTTTTCCAACAATCCAACATCGGGAGCGATCACGTTCGCAGCTCTATGCGTTCCACGCTTCGCCGTACTAATGAACGGGCCTTCGAGATGGATTCCAATCGGCTGCGCTCCATCAAAGGACCTGGGGATGAGCGCACCCAGCTTTTCGATAGCCGCTGTTAACACATCGGGAGGAGATGACACGGTCGTTGCCAGGAAGGATGTTGTTCCATGCTTCGATAGAGTGCGGCTCATCACGTTTAAGGATTCGTAGGTGCCTTCCATCACATCGGCTCCGCCACAACCGTGAATGTGAGGTTCAATGAAACCGGGAACAACCAGCATTTGTGACGCGTCAACACGCCGGGCACCGGAAGGAACCCGTATGGTAGTTGCAGAACCCGCATCTGTGATCGAGGTTCCGTCGATGATCAATCGCCCGGGCTCAAATCTTGTTACTGGCGTCAACAAAACGCCCGCTTCGATTACGATCAAACTGTTCCTATTCTATTCACGACCGGTTCCGAAGTGGCTGATAACAGTCCTCAAATTTCCCTTCGCGTCTCTGAGCCGTTTCTCCGCTTGTTCCTTCGTACATCCGCTGGCGCCCATGATCACAGCCACCTTCAAGTTCGAACCGGAGCTTTCGGCCAACCGGGCCGCTTCATCCCGTCGCACGCCCAAAATCTCTTGGAGAACATGCATGCCGCGCTCTCGAAGTTTATTGTTGGTCATGCTGAGGTTGATCATCCAATTGCTATAAGTCATGCCGAGCCTGATCATCGTCGCAGTACTGATCATGTTGAGGACCAGTTTTTGCGCTGTTCCTGCTTTCATTCGGGTTGAGCCGGTGATCACCTCGGGGCCGACTAAAGTCTGTATCGTGAGATCAGCCGTTTTGGACATCGGGCTGTTTTCGACACAAACCACCGCAACAGTCTTCGCACCTTTGCTTTTCGCAAATTCGATGGCAGCGTGGGTGTATGGTGTATTTCCACTTGCGGCAATCCCGATCACAAGGTCGTCCTTGGTGAGCTTCTTCGATTTCAGATCCGCGGCGGCCCTTGCGCGATCGTCTTCACTTCCTTCAATGGCATGTGGGAGTGCTTTGGCACCACCAGCCATGACGGCTTGTATCCATTCCGGCGGCGTGCTGAACGTGGGCGGAATTTCGACAGCATCGAGGATGGCGAGCCGTCCGCTGGTCCCTGCCCCGATATAGATGATGCGCCCACCACTGCGGATGCACTCTGCCGCGGTCTCGACAACCTTCGCTATCTGAGGGATCGCTGATGCGACTACATTCGCGACGACTGCGTCATCGGCGTTGATGATTTTGAGGACGCGTTCCGTCGGAAGAAGATCGATATCGACAGAGCGGGGGTTGCGTCGTTCCGTGATCATCTGTTCAGGTTGACGTTTCCGCTGTTAGCGGCATCTTCGAGGATCTGCTTGAACTGCGGCATGCATTAGTATTCTATTTCGAAGCCATGAAGGAAGTCGATGTGCAGATCCGCCGCGCGCGCGGCGTGGAGGATTATCAGAAGATCGTCGAGCTGGAGAAACAGGTCTGGGGTTACGCAGATCCTGCGGATCTCGCGGCAGTGCCGATCCTGATGATCGCGAACCGGTTTGGTGGCGCTGTGCTTGTCGCGGAAGGTCCGGCCCAGCGGCTGATTGGATTTGCGATGGCGAATCTCGGACGGAGGTCACAGGAAAAGTTGTTTTGGTGGTCGCACATGACGGCGGTGGCTCAGGAATATCAAAACCGAGGTGTCGGACTGCGATTAAAGCTTCGGCAACGCGAGGAGGCGCTAGCTGAGGGAATCGATGAGATCCATTGGACATTCGATCCGTTGCAAGCCCTCAACGCTCATTTCAATCTTCACAAACTGGGAGTTATCGTCAGGGAATATGAAGAAAATGTTTACGGTCATTCCACCAGCCGGCTGCACCAAGGTTTGCCGACCGATCGTTTTGTGGCGGAGTGGCGTCTGAAGGCGGATCGGGCGAAATCCACCGGTTCTGACCAGGTCTTGCTCGAAATTCCTGCAAACATTAACGAACTACGAAGAACGGATATTCTCAGCGCAAAAACCTGGCAGGATCGCATACGCGAGGCTTGCCAGAGCTACTTCGCGGCAGGCTACGTGGTTACCGATTTCGTTGAAGGTCATTATATTTTGGAAAAGGAATAGAAAACTGTAGGCGCGCTCCGCGAAGCGCAAGCGCGATAGCGCGCAGCCTCAAGTGATGAGCGCCCGGGCGGTCACAGACCGCCCTACAGAGTGCCTTTTTTGTGGCTATTCCTATTTCGACAACCGCACCTCTGCGCCGTAATAATCGAGACTAAGTTTGTATTCCGAAAAAAAATCATATCCAACTACGCCGGCGACCTCGGTTCCGATCATTTTTGAAATTTGCTTGAGATCGATCGCGACGACCTGGGGAAAGGTTTCGGTGTTCTTGGCTGTCTTGAATGTCACGTTCGGAACTTTCAACACGATGCCTTCGAATCCTCCGACACCGGCGATCCCTAAGTCGATCTTGGCTCCGGGCGTGTTTTGATTGATGCCGAGCTGCGCAGCCATGTTGTGTGAAAGGACCGTGGTGACAGCGCCTGTATCGACGATGAAGTTTCCCTGCTTTCCGTTCACGCTTACCGGCACAAGCAGCAGATTGCTGAAATACCAAGCGGGCAAGACCTCGGTCGTAGCGGGCGCCGGCTGCCTTGTACGCGACAGCTCCAGTTGGTTGGCTGGATAGTTAACGGTGATAATGAAGTCCGAGAGAGCAGCAGTTCCCAAGATCCCATCCGCAAGCTGGGAAACCAACGGATCATTGAAAGTACCCACGGGTATGTTCTTGATCTTCACGTCGCCCACGGCGATTTCCTTCACCCCATAAAGTTTGGTGTCCACTTTTCCTGCGCCGCCGATGCCGTATACCACTGTCGACGCGATCGGCTGGAGTCCCAGTTCAGCGACGAGCTTTTCGCTGATGACCGTCTGTGTGGCGCCGGTATCGACTGCGAAATTGTAGGGACCGCGACCGTTAAGAGTGAGTTGCGTGAAGATCAGATTCAGAGCTTTTCGCACCCGGATGGGAACAGGATTTTCAGGAGCCGTAACAACTGCAACGTCGGTTGTACCCAATGCCTTGAGCATCTCCAGGCCAGCCTTTGCTTCGACGACTCGTTCCGGGTCATTGGGATTCAGGCGGAGATATTCTTCGAGCTGCTTACTCTGGTCGAGATAGTTCTTGTCTATTGCCCAGGCCTCACTCGCATACAGATGATAGAGCGGTTCCTTCGGGTCCAGTTCAATGGCCCGCTTCATCTCTTCCACCGCTTCTTTGGCCTTTACTTTACCCATGGCGAGCTTGCCCAGCCCAAAATGTCCGCGGCCATTCTTCGCGTCCATCCGCAAAGCTTCTTTATATAATTCGCCGGCCCTCTCGAAATTCCCCCTTCGGAATTCGATTTCGCCGCGTAGCGCCACCGACTGGGCGGTTCTAGGCTGCTTGTCGAGAAGGGCCTCTGCCTGCTGGATCTCATCCTTGAGGAGAAGATCCGCAACAGAACCTGTCTGTGCCGCCTGACTGCCGGTATCGTAGAGCACTAGAAAAGACACTAACCCCATGAGAATGACTAACCCCAGACTCCTTGACATGCTGTAAGCGCTCCTATTAGTATGAGACTTTTGACCATTGGTTGCTCGAAGGGTCTTAGTATGTCTACACGATTTTTAACCGCTGGCGAATTTGCCGCTTTGGACAAATGGTACGTGATCGATGCGGCGGGTCAAGTCCTTGGACGCGTCGCAACGAGAGCAGCAACGATTTTATCCGGAAAGCATAGACCTCAGTATGCTCCTTTTCTGGTCAGCGGCGATCATGTCATCATTATCAATGCCGAGAAGATAAAACTCACAGGCGAAAAACTCGATAAAAAGGTCTATCGGTGGCACACTCGATATCCCGGGGGGTTGAGAGAAATTGCCGCCCGCAAGGTTTTTGAAACAAGACCGGACAAAATGGTTCGTGAGGCCGTTCTCGGTATGTTGCCCAAGAATAAGCTTCGCAAGCGTCTCGTAAAGCGGTTGAAAGTTTACCTGGCGGAACAGCATCCGCATACAGCGCAGCAGCCCGAACGGATGGAGGTTAATTGAGTTCAGTTCAGCACTATGGCACGGGCCGCAGAAAAACATCGACGGCCCGTGTGATTCTTCGGCCTGGGACGGGCAACTTCAAAATCAACGACAGAGCTTTAGAACAATATTTCTGCGATGAAACCCACCGGATGCTGGTCAAGCGGCCATTGGAAGCGTCCGACACCCTGAATAAATTTGACGTCCTGGTGAGGGTAGACGGCGGCGGCTCGCATGGACAGGCGGGCGCCGTACAACACGGCATCGCTCGCGCTCTGGTAGAATTCAGCACCGAGTTGCGCGGCATATTAAAGAAAGAAGGATTTCTTACGCGCGATCCGCGCATGAAGGAGCGTAAGAAGTACGGACAACCGGGAGCGCGAAAACGCTTCCAGTTCTCGAAGCGGTAAATGTTTGGTTATCGCCAGTCGGGATCGCCTCCCCACCGGCGATTTTGGTCACTAAGTCCCGTTCTCGTGGAGTCGACACTGTCCTTAGCGGGACTTGAATAGTCTCAAATTGGAAAGGGAGGTTTATTTGGCGTCTATTACGATGAAGGAACTTTTGGAGGCTGGCGTCCATTTTGGACACCAGACGAAGCGATGGAATCCGAAGATGAAGCAATACATTTTCGGTGAGCGTAACGGAATCTACATTATCGATCTTCAGAAGACACTCCGCCTGTTTAAAGAAGCAACACAATTCGTTACCGAACTCGCAGCCCAAGGGAAAACAATTCTCTTTGTGGGAACCAAGCGCCAGGCCCAGGATGCCATAGCCGAAGAGGCACAGCGCTGCGGCATGTTTTTTGTGAATCAGCGCTGGCTGGGCGGCTTGCTGACGAATTTCACGACGATCCAGAAGTCCATTAAGAGGTTAAAAGAACTCGATGCCATGGCGACCGATGGCCGTTATGAGCTGCTGCCCAAGAAAGAAGTCACCCGATTGGAACGGGAACGCAAGGCGCTCGAGAAAAACCTCGCAGGCATCAAGAATATGACCGGCCTGCCGGATGCTATGTTCGTCATCGATTCCAAGAATGAAGAGATCGCCGTCGCCGAAGCACGCCGTCTCGGAATTCCTGTGATCGCAATCGTGGATACCAATTGCGACCCCGATGTCGTTGATTACGTCATCCCAGGCAATGATGACGCGCTACGTGCCATCCGATTGTTCGCGTCGAAAGTTTCGGAGTCCGTTATCGAAGGGCACGCGGTAAACAAGGACGCGGCGGCCGCGCCGCCGCCCCAAACCGAAGCAGGCGAAACTGAGGGCGTCGTAACGCCTTTCGACCGCGCGAAGGCCGAACGGACACGCCTTGCCGGCGGCGAGGAAGTCGTGGAGACGCCAAACGAAGCCGCAATGATGTAAAGACGAGACGAATAGCCACAAAAAGGCGCAAAATCCACAGAATACTTTTGGTGCTCTTGTGCTTTTTTGTGGCTATTTTTCTGTCTGATAAGCTGAGAGGAAACTTATGGAAATTAGCGCGAAACATGTGAAAGAACTCCGGGAAAAGACCGGCGCTGGAATGATGGACTGCAAGAACGCCCTTGTCGAAGCAAAGGGAGATATGGAACAGGCTATCGTCATTCTCCGTAAAAAAGGATTGGCTTCGGCGCAAAAGAAAGCCTCCCGAATCGCCGCCGAAGGCATAGTTGGACAGTACATTCATTCGGGCGGAAAACTGGGTGTTCTGGTCGAAGTGAATTGCGAAACCGACTTCGCCGCGCGCAGCGCAGAATTTCAAGCTTTGGTCAAGGACATTGCCATGCACATCGCCGCGCAAAATCCGTTGTATGTGAAGCGCGAAGACGTCCCCGCCCAGGTGCTCGAAAAAGAAAAGGAAATTTACAAAGAACAAGCACGCGGTTCTGGAAAGCCGGAACACATTATCGATAAAATCGCCGAGGGTAAGCTGGAATCGTTTTACGAGATGGCTTGCCTGTACGATCAAAAGTTTGTGAAGGATCCCGCGATCACAGTTAAGGATCTCATCAATAACCTCGTCGGCAAAATCGGCGAGAACATTCAGGTGCGCCGGTTCGCCAGATTTAAGACGGGAGAAGGTTTGGAGAAACGGTCAACGGATTTGGCGGGAGACGTGGCGGCAGCACTGGGCGAGTGAGTGCGTGGGGGACCGGCCAAATAAGCCCTCAATGAGGCCGCGGAAGGCGGTCTACGCTAAGGATGGCTTGGCCCGCGCGAAGCGCAAGCCCGATAGGGCGCAGACGAAAAAGAAGGCCCCGACGCTGACAGAGGGACTCAATTAAATGGATACGAAATACAAGCGCGTCCTGCTGAAGCTCAGTGGTGAAGCGCTGATGGGTGAAACCTCATTCGGGATTGAGCCTGAGGTCGTCCGCCGTATTGCGGGCGAGATCAAGGATGTGCACAGGCTCGGCGTGCAGATTGCCGTCGTTATCGGCGGCGGCAATATTTTCCGTGGGCTCGCGGCAAGCGCCCAGGGCTTCGACCGGGTGTCGGCCGACCACATGGGTATGCTCGCAACGGTAATCAATGCGCTGGCCTTGCAGGATGCTCTGGAAAAGATGGATGTCTTCACGCGTGTTCAGTCCGCAATCGAAATGAGAGAAGTTGCGGAGATGTTCATTCGCAGGCGCGCCATACGTCACCTCGAGAAAGGGCGCGTCGTCATCTTCGCTGCCGGAACGGGCAACCCCTACTTTTCGACGGACACCACGGCGGCGCTTCGCGCCATGGAGATCAAAGCCGAAGTGATTTTGAAGGCGACAAAGGTCGATGGAATTTACGACGCCGATCCTGCGAAAGTGGCAAGCGCAAAAATGTACTCCGAGATTTCCTATATTGATGTCTTGACGCAGGGATTGGCTGTTATGGACAGCACGGCCATTTCCCTCTCCAAGGACAACCAGGTTCCGATCATTGTTTTCAATATCCGGACCAAGGGCAACATCCGGCGCGTTATCCAGGGGGAAAAAGTCGGGTCCTTGATTTACTAACGCACCATCACCTCAATCGAGGTCTTCTATGGCAATCAAAGACGAGGTTGCGCAAATTCGTAAGCGAATGGAAAAGGCCATCGACGATATTCGAAAAGAACTCGCATCCATACGGACCGGCCGGGCTTCGATCTCCATTCTGGACAACATCCAGGTTGACTATTACGGAACGCCGACTCCCATTAATCAGGCCGCGCAATTGGGAACCCCGGATCCGACGCTCGTCACCGTTCAGCCGTATGATGTTTCGCTCGTCGGTCCCATTGAAAAAGCAATCCGAGCCTCCGACCTAGGCCTGAATCCCTCCAACGACGGCCGTCTGATTCGTATCCCAATTCCTCCGCTGACCGAAGAGCGCCGGAAACAACTCGCCAAACACGTCCATAGAGTCCTGGAGGAGCATCGAACCGCCGTCCGCAACATCCGCCGGGACGGCAACGAGCACTTGAAAAAGATGCTCAAAGACAAACTCATATCCGAAGACGACGAAAAGCACGCGATCGCTGAAATCCAAAAGCTGACCGACGATCACATCCGTAAACTGGAAGAAGTCGCGAAAAAGAAAGAGCAAGAAATCCTGACCGTGTAAGGCGTCCATCGATAAGTCTCTCTCTCGCAGCCCTCCGCCGCCCCCAAGCCTGTCGATCGACCCTACATTGCGTCAGTCCTTAACTGTGGTTGTCTTCCATTTCACGGACATAATCAGCTCCGTTTCGTTCACGATTATTTCCGAGTCGTCCTTAATTGTTGATAACTCCGGCACGATCATTTCCGTCCTCCACACAGTTAAGTGCGTTAACCAGGCGATTGTTTCCGCAACGGACCTGATTATTGATGGGCCGTCCACGATCGTGGCCGTGCCGCATATAACGGTTTCCATTCCGCACACGATTATTGATGGAACGCCAACGGTTATCGGTGGCTCGGAAACGATCATTTCTACGATGGAAACGGTTATTTCCCTTAGCGTGGACATGGTTATTTCCAACTTACGCACGAGTTTCTTGTCGGTCGAAATAAGTGTCTCCGCCTACGACTTTCGCCGTTCTGACGACGGTCTGCGCTTCGCTTGGCGCATCCACCCCTCCTCTGCGAGGAGGGAAATGCGCTCCACTCATACGTCACCGTAGTTACGAAAAGCAGTACTACGTCTTCCAGCGTTTGTCGGGAAAGTTGCGATCCGAGATCGCCAGCCGCAAGTTCGGGTCGGCATTTACGTCCATCGGCGCAATTTCGCCGCGCATGAGTTTGGCCGTACCGGCAGCGGCGATCATGGCGGCGTTGTCGGTGGTGAGAATCGGTTTGGGAAAGTAGAAAGTCAGTCCGGCTTCGGCTGTTCGTTCAGCGAAAATCTCGCGGAGGCGGCTGTTGGCGGCGACACCGCCGGATAGCATGACGGATCGCGGCCGGAGAAGGTGGATGGCCTTGAGTGTGGTTGACCAGAGCATGTTGACGACAGCTTCCTGGAAACTTGCAACAAGGTCGAGCCGCTGAGGGTCTTCTTTCAGTTTCTCGTTTTCCTTAACCAGCCGCAGTACCGCGGTTTTGATCCCGCTAAAACTAAAGTCGAGCGAACGGTCCGAGATCTTCGCCACAGAGAACGAAATGGCGTTGCGATTCCCGCTCTTCGCGAGCCGATCAATCACGGGCCCGCCGGGATAGGGAAGTCCGAGGAGCTTGGCCACCTTGTCATAGGCTTCGCCGGCGGCGTCATCTCGCGTTTTACCGACGAGCTTGTACTTCAACTGACGAAAGTCGCCGGACTCCGACTCGACCCAAAATAAATTCGTGTGACCACCGGAAACCACGAGAGCGAGTGCCGGAAATTCGGCTTTGGGATGTTCAAACGACACCGAGTAGATGTGGCCTTCGATATGATTCACGGCAGCCAGGGGTTTGTGCTTCGAGAAAGCGAGCGCCTTTGCGTAAGTCAGCCCAACCAGAAGCGATCCGATGAGTCCGGGGCCGCACGTGGCGGCAATGCCATCGATGCCGTCGAGATTTACACCAGCGTCAGCAAAGGCCTGATCCACGATCGGTCGGATCTTCAGGAGATGTTCACGAGACGCTAGTTCAGGAACCACACCGCCGTAAGGCGTGTGGGTCTTCACCTGCGAGTAAATAACGTTAGACAGGATTTCGCTCCCATCGCGCACGATGGCGGCGGCAGTCTCATCGCACGATGTCTCGATACCGAGCACTAACATCAGAAGTGATTCAGCCTTCGGAGATTCTCTATATATGGAGGCACTGCTACCCCGCGATCCGTAATGATCGCCGTCACAAACGAATTCGGCGTTACGTCGAAAGCCGGATTGAAAACCGGAACGCCATCAGGAACAACACGCACGCCACCAATATGCGTAACCTCTGCTGGGTCGCGCTGCTCGATTGGAATACTAGAACCATCGGGAATTCTTAGATCCAGTGTGGAAAGAGGCGCGGCGACATAGAACGGGATTTCGTGTTGTTTCGCGAGGACGGCAAGGGAATAGGTTCCAATCTTGTTTGCGACGTCGCCATTTGCGGCAATGCGATCGGCGCCGACGATAACGGCATCGATCAGTCCCTGACGCATGAAGCTGCCGGCCATGTTGTCGGAAATCACCCGCACATCGATGTCGTCTTTCCATAATTCCCATGCCGTCAGCCGCGCTCCTTGAAGGAATGGCCGCGTCTCGCCCGCCAAAACATGGAGCTGCTTTCCATTTTCGATAGCCGCGCGAATGACGCCCAACGCTGTTCCGTACCCCGCAGTGGCGAGCGCACCTGCGTTGCAGTGCGTGAGGATGGTGCCCGAATTCGGCAACAATTCCTGGCCAAAGCGGCCGATGCGCTTATTACCTTCGATATCTTCGGCCTGAATTGCGAGAGCTTCATGGATCAATCGATCTGCAATGACCCGCTTATCGCTCGCGTCGCTCGCAATTTCCTTGAACAGGCGTTTCATGCGTTCAATCGCCCAAAAGAGGTTCACAGCTGTAGGGCGAGTAGAGGCGAGAGTTTCTGTGATCTCATTGAACTCTTCGCGCAGTTCGCTCATGTTTCCGGCTTTCGAATCGCGAACGCCAAGAGCGACGCCCATTGCGGCCGCAACGCCGATGGCAGGGGCACCCCTGACGACCATTGAGCGAATGGCGCCTGCAATGTCCCGATAATTCTTAAAGACGGGATATTCCTCAACCATGGGCAGTTTCCGCTGGTCGATCATCCTGACGCCTTCATCGGTCCATTCGATCGTTTTCACCATTACACGCTATTCTAGCATCATGAAAGGATGTGTCATTTCCGCGCCCATGACGGGTTCCGGCAAGACAACCGTTACTTTGGGACTTCTTGAAACGCTGCGAAAACGTGGTTTGGCCGTGCAGCCGTTTAAAGTGGGACCGGATTTTATCGATCCTGGTTTACACGAAATCGCTGCGGGCCTTCCATCGCATAACCTCGACGGTTGGATGTTCCCTCGTGAAGCGAACCAGGGTCTCTTCGTTCGTGCCAGTGAGGGGAAGGACCTGGCAATTGTCGAGGGTGTGATGGGTTTGTTCGACAGCTTTGATGGTAAATCCGAGACCGGAAGCACGGCCGAGATGGCCAAGTGGCTTGATCTGCCAGTCATCCTGGTCGTTGACGCGCATCCGATGGCGAGGAGCGCAGCGGCCATCATCCGCGGATTTCAATCATTTGACCCTGCCGTGAAGATCATGGGCGTGATTCTCAATCGCGTTGCCGGTGAGAAGCACTATCGGTTGATCGCGGATGCGGTCCGGGATGTTCCGATTCTTGGGTGGTTGCCGGCCGATCCCTCCATCGACATTCCGGAAAGGCATCTGGGGCTGTTCACGGCGAAGGAGGAACTGACGGTGTCGCGCATACGCGCGATCGAGGAATTTTTCGAGAAACACATCGATCTTCAGAATTTTACCTCTACCTTTGGGAGAGGTCGGCGCGACAGCCAGCGGGCTGGCACGCCGGGTGAGGGACACAGGGTTGGTCCAATCTTGCGACCCTCACCTTCTCTTGAGGCTTCGCCCTGTCGGGCTCGCGCTTCGCGCCCTCTCCCAGAGGGAGCGGGTAAGACACGTGCAAAACGCGTCGCACTCGCGCACGACAAAGCTTTTTCGTTCTACTACCACGCGAATCGGTTAGAACTGGAGAATGCAGGTGCAGAGATTATCGAGTTCTCTCCATTATCAGACGCTGAAGTACCGGACGCCGATCTTTTGTACATCGGCGGCGGCTATCCCGAGTTGTATCGGCGCGAACTCGAAGCTAATACACAAATGCGCACCTCGATTCGGCGGTTCATCGAATCGGGCAGAAAGTTTTACGCCGAATGCGGCGGATTGATGTATCTGGCCGAGTCAATCGATGACGCACGGATGGTCGGCATTGTTCCCGTCCGAATTGAAATGACTGGAAGGCTCGTCGATTTCGGATATTGCGAGATCCGAACGAATTCCGATTCCATACTCGGACCTCGGGGAACGACGGCTCGCGGGCATCAGTTTCACTACTCGCGTTCCACGGGCAGCGGCAACGGATACAGCGTTAAGCAAGGCCACCGAGAATATTCCGAGGGTTTCATATTCCCGAATGGCATTGCGTCGTACATCCACCTTCATTTCCTCTCGAATCCAGACCTCGCGCGAAATATGTTAAATTCATGATTCTCTCGTAACTATGATTCACCCCTACGAAGCCGTCATTGGATTGGAGTGCCACGCTCAACTGCTTACGAAGTCGAAGCTGTTCTGCTCGTGCTCCACGAAATTCGGAGATGCGCCAAATGCCAATACTTGTCCGGTTTGTCTCGGGCTGCCTGGCGCTTTGCCGGTTTTCAACCGCGTCGCCCTAATGATGGCCGTCAAAGCGTCGCTCGGCCTGAATTGCAAGATAAATACCGAGTCACAGTGGGCACGCAAGAACTATTTCTATCCCGACCTTCCGAAGGGTTATCAGATTTCCCAATACGACCGGCCATTGGCTCAGTATGGCTTTATTGAGATCAGGGTCGACGGCAAGCAGAAAAAAGTGGGCATCCAGCGCGTCCATATGGAAGAGGACGCGGGGAAATCGCTGCATGAAGGATTTCCGGATTCAAACCGCTCGACCTATCTCGATTTCAACCGAAGCGGAGTCCCGCTGATTGAAATCGTTTCGGATCCGTATATTCGGTCATCGGCAGAAGCATACGACTATCTGGCGCGGCTTAAGCAAATCCTGGAGTATCTCAGTGTCTGCGACGGAAACATGGAAGAAGGCAGCCTTCGATGCGACGCCAACGTTTCCGTGCGTAGGATAGGCGAGCAGAAATTCGGTACAAGAACCGAATTGAAGAACATCAATTCGTTTCGATTTGTGCAGAAGGCGATCGACTACGAAGTGAATCGCCAAATTGAAGTTATCGAGAGCGGCGGCCAGGTCGTCCAGGAGACGCGACTTTGGAATAGCCTCGAAGAACGTACGGTCTCCATGCGCAGCAAAGAAGAAGCCCACGATTACCGGTATTTCCCCGATCCCGACCTGCCCCCACTCGTTGCTGATAGTGAGTGGATCAAGACCATTCAACAATCGATGCCCGAATTACCCGAATCACGCCGGGAGCGATTTATGAAGGAATATGCCCTCTCGGAATACGATGCCGGAGTCCTTACAACGACGCGGGCGCTTGCCGATTTCTTGGAGGAGACGGCGAAACTTTGCGGACAAGCGAAAACTGCCGCGAACTGGATCATGGGTGATTTGCTGCGCTTCTATAATGACAACAATGTCAATTTAAAAGATCTCTCCAATTCTCCGCTGACTCCCACGATGCTGGCCGGCATGATCTCGCTCGTCGATAAGGGAACGATCTCCGGCAAGATCGCAAAAACAGTCATGGAAGAGATGTATAAGTCGGGTAAGGATCCGCAGCAGATCATTGAAGAGAAAGGACTCGTGCAGATCTCCAACGCAGCCGAGATTGAGAGAATCGTCAATCAGATCCTCGAAGAAAATCCGAAACCTGTCCAGCAGTACCGGCTTGGCAAGACCGGAAACTTCGGTTTTTTTGTGGGACAGGTCATGAAAGCAACCGGCGGTAGAGCGAATCCTCAAACGGTAAACGAGATTCTGAAAAAGAGGCTTGCAGGGTGATCAATGAGGAGTTATAGTCCGCGCTTCATGGAAATCGGGGAGAGCAGAAAAAAGCAAATTGCGGCCTTTTATAAGGAAGAGTTCTTGCGCCATAAGTGCCGGCTGGAATGCCAGCGTCCCTTTTTCCAGGAAAAGACTTACGAGGAAATCGAGTCGGTCCTGAACCGGATCATCGACGAGATGGATAAAATTTGCGAAGTGGAAAACTTCGAAGAACTAGCCAGTCACCTGCTTCAACGCATCGATATCGTGACGAACCTGTCATCCTCCAAAGTAAACCCCGTCTACCGAATCCATTAACATTACGGTCTCCCAGGCCCCGGGGCTGGTGGAGTTGGTCGAGGAACGCCGGGCGCGGGTGCTACCGTCCGTGGCGGCGCTACTGGAGCCGGCGCGGCAGGCCGCACGGCTGGAGGGGCGGCCGGCTTTGCAGCCTCAGTTGTTTTTGTGGCGGCATCGATACGGCGGGTCAATTCCTCGGTAAGATCATTTTTCGGATTGAACCAGACGACGTTGCTTTGTGGATTGGAAACATCAATAATCAGCGTGTATCCCTGCTCCGCGGCTAGAGCATTCAATATGGCGCTGGCCCGTTCCGCAATCGGTCGCAGGAGTTCATCGCGCAATGATTGAAGCTCTTTCTGCGCGTCCTCATTTAACCGCCGCAGCTCGGTCGTACGCCGGTCGATATCCCTTTGGAGATTGGCTTTTGCGGTTTCACTCAGAGTCCGTTCCTGCGTTTGGAGTTTTTTCTGCCCGTCTTCCAATTCCTTCTGGCGCTTTTCAGCGTCCGCTTGTTTGCTCTGCAGCGCGACATTGAATTTCTCGGATGACTTCTTGCCTTCGGCTGACTCCACTACGGCCTTTTCGAAATCCACAACCGCAATTCTCGAGGTTTGTGATCGCACCGGAATAAGCGGAAACAGCAAAATGACAGTCAACAATAAAGGCCATTTCAAATGAGTCATATTGGTTATTTTAGCCGCGGAACCCGCGGCTTACACAGTAAAACCTCCTGCCTTTTCGAAGTGGTGTGCCACCGACAGAAGCAGGGCTTCTTCAAAGTGATTTCCCATCAATTGTAAGCCGATCGGAAGATTCTCGGAGTTCTTTCCACACGGAACCGAAATCGCAGGAATGCCTGCCAGGGGCTGAGTAATTGTGAAAATATCCGACAGATACATCGATAGCGGATCGCCGGTCTTTTCTCCGATCTTGAAGGCCACTGTTGGGGAGGTCGGCGTCAGAATGATATCAACCTGCTCGAACGCCTTTTGGAAATCCCTCAATATAAGGGTGCGGACTTTCAAGGCCTTCAGGTAGTACTCATCGTAATAGCCCGCGCTTAACGCGTAAGTGCCGAGCAGAATCCGCCGTTTCACTTCCTGGCCAAACCCGCTATGGCGAGTGCGCCGATACATGTCTTGAAGACTGGAATTGTCGACACGCAGACCGTAGCGGACTCCGTCATACCTGGCAAGATTAGAGCTGGCTTCGGCCGTCGCAATGAGATAGTACGTAGCGATAGCGTATTCGGTATGGGGCAAACTGATCTCATGCAGCGTACATCCGAGATCTTCGTATATGCGCATCCCAGCTTCGGTTTTCGCCCTCACTTCCGCATCCAAGCCGGCGACAAAATATTCCTTCGGTACTCCGATTCGTATTCCTTTAATGGGCCGGTCGAGATCCTTAACGAATTCGGGCACGGAAATATCTGCTGATGTTGAATCAAAGTGGTCGAAACCCGAAATTACTTCGAGCGCTTGGGCACATTCGCGTACCGATTTCGCGATTGGTCCAATCTGGTCAAGAGAGGAAGCAAAGGCAACGAGGCCGTACCTGGAGATGCGGCCATATGTCGGCTTTATGCCGACAACGCCACAAAACGAAGCCGGCGTGCGAACAGATCCGCCGGTGTCGGATCCCAGTGCGATCACTGATGTTCCTGAGGCCACGCTGGCGGCCGACCCTCCACTCGACCCTCCGGGCACTCGGTCCAGGTTATGAGGATTTCGAGTCACAAAAAATCCGGAGTTTTCCGTAGATGAACCCATTGCGAACTCGTCACAGTTTGTTTTTCCGACGACGATGGCTCCCGCGCTGCGCAAACGCTCGACGGCAGTCGCAGTGTACGGAGGCACATAGTTTTCAAGAATGCGCGAGCCGCAGGTCGTCGTCATGTCGCGAATGGTCATATTGTCTTTGATCGCAACAGGCACGCCTGCTAGAGGCTCCAGCGGCTCGCCTGATGCAATCCTCGCGTCCAGGCGGCGTGCCTCTTCCAGCGCGCGCTCGCGACAGATTGAAAGAAATGCGTGGACATCCTTATCCGTGCGTTCGATGTCCTCATAAAGGCTGGTAATAACTTCGGTGGCCGTCAGATCGCGATTCTTATATAGCCCGACAAGCTTATCGGCCGTAATGTTTTGGAGATTCATCGTTCCGTGATGACCTTTGGCACCTTGAAAAGCTTCACGGTCCTGGCGGCTTCGGAGCTTCCGGTTCGAGGCGCAACTCGATCGTCCCGGACGGCGTGTTTGACGCTTGTCACAACCTGAGGAGTAGGCTCAATCCGACTGACGTCCAACTCATTTAACTTGTCGACGTACTCCACAATCCTGCTCAGTTGCTCGGCAAGTTCCTTCTTTTCGTCATCGGCAACCTCCAACACTGCGAGTTTTGCAACGTATTCAACATCCGCTTCACTAATTTTCATACGTAAAGACGATCTCCGCGATCCACGGCACCGGCCATGGTTCGTTCATTCTGGCCAAGAGTTCCGGTTTCATCTTCATCAACTGCTTGCTCCAGATCTGATCTGGAACATTCACTACAACCCGCGAGCCTTGGAGAGCAACAATTGTAACCACGCCCGCAAGCTTCGGACCTGCAAGGACCGGCCAAAGCTTCTGAAGAAGTTCAAGGTCGAGTTGGCTGTCCCAATGAGATGAATTCCTGAAGCTGGCGATCAGACGGCGCACAACGGGGTCGAAAGGCATCGTTATTTTTTAACATAGTTTGCCGTCAGAAACTGTATCTTACGACAATCATCGCGTGTGAATTTCGATGGTATTGGCCCAGGAAGTCACCGGTATTGCCGGATATCAGCGTCACACTGAGAGTGGCGCGCCAGTGCAGGCCCAACAAGTGTGAATATTCGCTCTTGACCCAGACGCCTTCGCCATTTTGCCGCACAGCGGCTTCGAACACGATGTTTCGATTCGCATCAATCGTGTAACCAGCGCGGCCCAGGAGTGTCTTGGTCAATCCTCGATCCGGCGCAAAATCGGCCGCGCGCGATCCGTGGCGTGTGATAGCTTCTCCGGCGTAACCGCCGACAAAGAACCATTCGCCGGACGTCCGTTCGAGTTGAATCACATACAGCGCGTATTCGTCTGCGCGGTCGTCGCTCGAATTGAACTGCGCCGCTTCGCCTTTCAACGTGAACCAAGGTGTTGGAGCGGCAATGTCTCCGCCTGCCATGATGATTTTCGGGTAGAAGCGCTGAACATCCACCTGGATGCCACCAGAAGTGAACCGAGGAACCGCATCGAGGGACGGAAGATGATTGAAACCCTGATAAAGCGACAGTTCATATTCGATGGCTCCGGCATGATTCCACCGCACACCCGACTGCGGCCCTCCTGGAAAGGCAGCGCCCGCATCTCGGAGCGTTAT
>MNKP01000124.1 GCA_001920875.1 Acidobacteria bacterium 13_1_20CM_2_55_15 | reverse complement strand
ACATGTTTGCGGGCACACGTATTGCATGTCCGGCAGTACACAATTGCCACATGTCTCGCAGCCGAACGCCGGTGACTTGATAGCAAACTCCGCGCGCTCCAGAAAACGCGACATCGTTGGCCGGCGATCGATCCAGGCGAACATCGCACGAGCCCATTTTTCCAGGATGCTTCCCCTGGGAATCTGAGTTGGAGACAGCAGGTGCCACAATGCATTCACGGCGCGATCAGAGAGCCCCCGCAATTTGCGGGGCGCAGCCGGGCCGGGCTCGAACATGTAGAAGGCGGATTTGGGCGCATACGTGAATTCGTCGGCTAACTCCTTCCATCGCGGCGCCAGAATTTGCCCGCGCTCGATAATCCATCTGAGGTGTTCCGCGTTATGGGTTCCTCCGATGTACGCACCTGCGTAACCGAGGCCACGCAGGATCGCAATCATGCGCGCGGCGCGCTCGAGCCGCACGGCTTCTCCCTTGTCTTTCGCCTTGACTTCGTCCCGAATCTTCACGACCAACTCGGGTGCAACCCAGCAGCCGGGAGGTTCGCCTTTCGACATCTTTTCCGCGGACTTCAAGCCGAGAACATAGACGTTCCCCAGCACCGGGTTTTGAATGTGGCGTTCATCGAGGTACCGGCGAAGTTCTCGGAACTTGCGGACATCGAAGCCGAGCTGTGTAATCGCATAGTCGGCGCCGGCCTTAAATTTTTTTTCCAGCTTCAGATATTGGTAAGCACAATCCGGCTCTGTGTATTTGAACGGTGAAACAGCCGCGGCAATCCAGAAAGGCAGGCCTTGCCGGCGGAGCTCGTTCATCAGAGTAATGAGTTGCACCGAATCCAGGTCGAAAACTGCGTTCGCGTCCTTCGGGTAATCGCCGGTCAGCGCGAAAACATTTTCAAGACCCAATCCCGCGATGGTTTCCAGGTAGTGGCGAAGTTCCTGCCGGTCTTTGCTGACGCAGGTGACGTGAATGTTCGGAGTCAGACCACGCGCGCGCGCGGCTGTGCCCACTCGCACGGGGTCCTGACCGGGGGCGCCGCCTGCGTAACTCGTGATGCTGCCGGCGACGACGCCGGGAGTGGTAGCCAGCTGAGAGGCGACTTCCAGCAGCCGCGCTTCGCGCGAAATACGGCTGGCCACAATCTCCACGACATGGCAGAACCTTCGCGACTGTAAACACTCTCGCAACGGATTGCGCGCCACATCATCCTCCGAGCTCTTTGCGGAGGATTTTTGTTCCCTCGACCATCGTCTTTAGTTTGGCGAAGGCGACTTCCTGCGGCAGGTGCAGGCAACCGCAATCGGGAAGGACATGGATACGTTCGGCCGGTATGAACTTCAGAGCTTTGCGAAGACGCTCGGCCACGATTTCCGGTGTTTCGATTTCATGAGTCTTGACGTCGATCACTCCAACGCCAAGCTCGAACCGGTTCGGAAATTCTTTGAACAGTTCCAGATCTTCGCCGCCGCGCCGCGCAAACTCGAGAGAAAGCTGATGTACTCTTGCTTCGAGAATGGCCGGGAAGAGATACCTGTAATTCCCAGCCCACGAAGGTTTTCCATATCGATTGCCGTAGCAGATGTGGAGCGTGATCTTGGCGTCGATGCCTTCAACAAGCGTGTTGACGACCTTAACGCCCCACTGTATGTCCTCGGGAAAACCGGAGTAGTACGGCTCGTCGATCTGAATATTACGCGCGCCAGCGCGGACCAGTTCCTTCAGCTCCATATTCATGACGCGGGCAAGATCCATAGCGAAGGCTTCTTCATTCTTATAGTGTTCGTCTTTGATCCGCTTCACGAGCGAGTGCGGGCCGGTAATGCAGAATTTCGTGGCTCGCTCAGTGAAGGCCGCGAGGAACTTAAAATCATCGGTCAGCCGCAGCGAGGCCATTGGGATTTTGCCGCGGACGACGCTGTCGTAGAAATCGTAATAGAACTTCTTCGATGTGTGATCCGTTTGCACGCCCGGCAGGCGTTCCGCGAAATAGTCGATCATATTGTCGCGGCGAAGTTCCCCGTCCGTAATGATATCGACGCCCGCAACTTCTTGATCTTTGATGGCGGCTTTCACGGCCACATCGTGGATTTCGTCGAGTTCGTGCTTGCTGATGCGGCGGGCGAAAAACTCTGTTTTGAGCCGCTCCAGCCAGCCGGGCATCGAATAGCTCCCGACGACTGTGGTAGGTAAGATCGGCAAGTTCATTGGTGTCTACTCCCGCTGCGTGGTGTACAGGATCGATGTTCGCGAGCCCGGTCTATATTGGAAAGGCGCAAAATGCACGTCGTATCCGGCTTGGGCACCGACCTGCGCGAGCAGCGCGCCGTTGACCCAGTTTACGGTCGATCCGTCCAATTTTCCCGGTCCGCGAAACATTCTGCCGTAGTCTTCCAGTTTCGTAACGAAAATATCCTGGACCTGCAGATATCCGCGCGGATGCAGTAACGGAACGGTATTCAGGAAACTTTCGACGGCGGCGGAACTGAGCTGGAATCGTTGATTCGATACTGCCTGAGCGACGAAATTCTCCAACAATGCGGGCTTCAATCCCGCCGGCAGGGGCGCGTCCAGAATGCTTTGAATGGCGACAAATCGTTCTTCCAATCGGATGGCGTCCCACGCCGATCGCCAGAATGCCACACCCTGTTCGGCTCCGGAAGGATGGACGTGTTGCGGGCCGACCTCGAGCAGGCGATTCACTGTTCTGGCGAATTCCGTAACAGGAATGCCGAAGGACTCGGAAATGGACGCGGCGGCGGCCGCCGGCACATAGCTCCGGACCTCAACGGCATACAGCTTGCCGTCCCGCACAACGATCTCATCGGTCGGCAGATTGTCGTAAACGTTGGTGAGGTGAATCGATAGAACCTTGTAACGCAGAAATGACAACGACTTGAAAGGATCCACCGCGTCAACCGCCAGAAAACTGCCCAGCTCGCGATGCTCGCGAACCGTTTCCATCGCTCGATTCAGCGTCGGCATCGAGTAGTCGCCTAACAAAAATCGAATACGCGGATAATATTGAGTGCCTCGCTCGCGGTCGAGCGAGCGAAAGCGATCCAGCCATAAGGCTGCGCGTTTTCCGGTTCCGACGCCGATCTCCAGAACGAAAATCTCAGGCGGAAGCTGGTTATGGTTCTCGAGGTCTTTCAATAAAGTCCAGAAGTCGGCGACAGCATCGGCCACAGCCTCAGGATTATTCGCATCGGACTTCCCGCTGGGTAACGCCTGGTCATATCCTTTGCCTGAGGCCGCCTCCCAAAGCGGCAGGTGCTGCCAAAAGAGGTCGTTGAATTTCCAGATCAGAGACGAGCGCATCGGCGTAAACGATTCGATATATACCCGTTTTTGCCCGTCGCGTGACTTGTCAGGCGAATGCTCGAGGGCGTTGACGAATTCATTTTTCAGCGTTTCAAGCTCGAGTTGCCGAAGATCGACGCCCACTTCAACCCATGGGAGCAACTCTTCACCCCTCGTCGCGCGCCTCAGCGTGACGGCTTCACGAAAATTTGCCTTGTACTGCACCCAGTCGAGGTGCACGTTCAAATTCTCGAGAACGCGCGGCGGGATCCGTGCCTCGCCGGCGATGGAGATCAATGTTGAAACCACACTACTCGTCAGAGCAACGCGTTCTGGTTGGATGTGGTTGATGTGAAGAATCATCCAAAAGCTACCAGCACAGCTTATATACGACAAGCACTGTATTGACAAGGCTCGGTGACCAAACGACAATACCAATCGTAAGGTCAGACGCGGCTTGGCACAGAGTGGTGCCGCCGGTCCCGGCACAGAAGCTAGGTTTTGGACATCGAAGTCCAGAACATTGCGTATCAACTCCGGCCTTGGATCATGTTGACTCCACGGAACGGGTCCGTGGAGTGTACACATGATCCGGAGCGGGAGCTAAAACGCTGTGTTCTGGACTTTTTTATTTGGTTTCTCTGTAGCGGCGGTCTATGACCGCCGGCGATCTCACAATTGCCGGACTGTCGGCGGTCCGCGAAGCGCAAGCGCGAAAGCGAGCAGCCTCAAGAAATAGACCGCCGCTACAGTTGGACAGCCTTGCAAAGCTGGCTTTTTTATAAGGACTCTGCACAGTGGCTACAAACTTGTCGGAAACAGGTTTCGTTAATGGCCGGAACGACACAGCCCGGCAGCTTGAAACACTGCTGGAGGCGAGCCAGATATTCAGCGGTGAACTCTCTACACGGGTTGCGTTCGAGCAAGTCTTGAGTGTTTTGAAGCAGCGCTGCAACGTGGTGCGGGGAGCCGTAGCGTTGCTCGATCCGAAGAGTCAGGAAATTCGAGTCGAGATCTCGACTGGACTGAGCGATGCGGGAAAATTGGCGCGTTACCGGCTTGGCGAAGGTATCACGGGCCGTGTTGTCGCCACAGGCAGGTCCATTGTTGTGCCGAAAGTCAGCCGGGAACCGATGTTTTTGAATCGCGCCGGAAACCGGGATCTCAACAAGCAAGAAATCACGTATATGTGTGTGCCCGTCGTTGTGAAACACAAAACCGTTGGGGCGCTCGGGGTTGATTTGCGGTTTAAAGCCGATCGGGATTACGAAGCCGAAATCAAGTGTCTCGAACTCATTGCTGCGATGATGGCACAGGCAATCAAAGCCGAGCATCTGGTGGATGACGAGCGGCGGCGTCTCATCGACGAGAACACCCACCTGCTGGAAGAACTAAAGGAGCGATACGATTTCTCCAACATCATCGGTACGGCGGGGCCCATGCGGCAGGTCTATGAACACATTGCGCAAGTCGCGCATACGAACACGACCGTGTTGGTCCGCGGGGAATCCGGTACCGGAAAAGAGCTCATCGCCCACGCCATCCATTACAACTCGCCTCGCGCGCAGAAACCTTTCATTAAAGTAAACTGCGCCGCCCTGCCGGAAACATTGATCGAGTCAGAATTGTTCGGCTACGAAAAAGGCGCCTTCACCGGCGCCGATGCGCTGAAGAAGGGCCGGTTTGAGCTGGCCCAAGGCGGCACGCTTTTTCTGGACGAAATCGGAGAGATGAATGTCTCGACCCAGGTGAAATTGCTTCGGGTCTTGCAGGAAAAAGAATTCGAGCGGTTGGGCGGCACGGGGACGGTTCGCTCGAATGTCCGGCTGATTGCGGGAACGAACAAGGATCTGGAGAAAGCAATGGCCCAAGGAAAGTTCCGTGAGGATCTGTACTATCGCCTAAATGTCTTCGCGATCTTTGTTCCTCCATTACGTGAGAGGAAATCGGATTTGCTGCTTTTGGCGGATCACTTCCTGCAAAAGTACGCGCGTGAACACAAGAAAGATATCCGCCGCATTTCCACTCCCGCCATCGACATGCTGACGGCCTATCACTGGCCCGGAAACGTACGCGAACTGGAAAATGTCATCGAGCGCGCCGTATTGGTTTGCGACACCCACGTCGTGCACGGCCACCATCTCCCACCGACTTTGCAGACGGCCCAAGCCTCCGGCACCGTGACCACGCTTTCACTGTCGGAAGCAATCGCCGCCTACGAAAAAGATATCGTTCTGGATGCTTTGAAAACCACGCGTGGCAACCGCGCCAAAGCCGCCCGCCTGCTGTCAACGACCGAGCGCATCATTAACTACAAGGTCCGTAAGTACGGCATCGATAGCAAACGTTTCCGGAATTGACTGTTGATGGGTGCCGCTCCACGATCAACGTAGCAGGCAATCAATACTCCGTAAATGCGTCATCAGGGTAGCAGTACAGCCAACGTTCACCGGGTTCCGCCGATGCGATGACAGGATGCTTACTCGCGCGGGCATGCTTCGTCGCGTGTTTGTTTGGCGAGTCGTCGCAGCAACGCGTCCCACCGCACACCTGGCACGTCCGCAAGTGGACCCACTCGGCGCCACTCTTGACGCAGTCCTCGCATTCGCGGCGCTTTGGATGTTTGACAGTCGCGACAGCACGTATATGCGTGCACGTTGTGTCGGGCATCGTTTTCCTCTTATTCTCGCAGTACCTGATGGACGAAGGAGATCGCAATCGATCCTTCACCCACCGCAGACGCCACGCGCTTGATGTTGCCGGAGCGGACGTCACCGACGGCAAACACTCCGGGTAAGGTCGTTTCAAGGAGATGCGGGGCGCGAGCGAGCGGCCAATGGGCCGCAGCGAGATCATCGTGCGAAAGGTCCGCTCCGGTCTTGATGAAGCCCCGTGCGTCGAATGCGACACAACCATAAAGCCAGCGCGTATTGGGTATGGCGCCAGTCATGACGAAGACATGGCGGATTTCATGCGTCTCGATGTTTCCAATCTTGCTGTTCCGCCAACGTACGCGCTCCAGACGATCGGCTCCTTCTAGCGCTGTGATTTCCGTGTAAGGAAGCAAAACAACCGATGGAGTCTCTTCGATGCGTCGAATCAGATAACGCGACATGCTTTCGACAAGCCCGCCCGAACGTACCAAGAGGTACACCCGCTTTGTAGTTTGCGCCAGAAACACGGCCGCCTGGCCGGCGGAGTTGCCTCCGCCGACGACAACCACTTCTTCTCCCACGCACAACTGCGACTCCACGAATGTGGCTCCATAGTAGACGCCGTTTCCTTCGAACTGCGGCAAATTATCGATGGACAGCCTGCGGTACCGAGCGCCGGACGCGATAATGATGGAGCGCGCGGGAATCGGCCGACCGTCGTTAGTATCAATCGTGTATGGTTTTCGATCGCACGATAGTCGTGTGGCGGTTTTGGCGATCATCACTTGCGCGCCGAACTTATGGACCTGGGAGTATGCGCGCCCAGCGAGATCCTGACCCGATATGCCCGTAGGAAATCCGAGATAATTTTCAATTTTCGAACTTGCGCCGGCCTGTCCTCCGGGCGCGTTCGATTCCAGCACCAGGACATCCAGTCCTTCCGATGCTCCGTACACGGCTGCCGCAAGTCCTGCGGGACCTGCTCCAATGATGACAACGTCGCGCAGTTGGGTTTGATTTATCGCCTCATTGAAGCCCAGGCATTCAGCGAGTTGTTCATTGGAAGGATTCCGAAGCACCAGCTCGCCTCGACAGATGACCACCGGCACATCGTGTACGGAAACGTGAAAACGATCCAGCAGCGCCTGAACGCCGGAATCCCTGTCGAGATCAATGTAAGAATACGGGTGGTTGTTGCGTGTCAGAAATTCCTTGATGCGAAGCGTGCCCGGGGAATGAGTCGAGCCGAGCAGCACGGCATCTCCATAGCCACGAGCAATCAGCTCCACACGCCGGAGAATGAATGCTCGCATGATAATCTCGCTCAGCTCGCTGTCGGTTTGCACGAGGCCCAGCAATTGTTCCCGCTCGAGTTGGATCAGTTCGCCGGCTTCCCGCACCTGTATTTGAACCATTGCCCGGCGTCCGGCCAGCATACTGGTTTCACCTGTGAACTGACCCGGACCAAGAGAGGCGACCAATTGTTTGTCGGTCCCGGGCGGACGAACAATCTCCAGACGCCCAGTTCTGACGACGAAGAAACGCGTATTTTGCGCGCCTGCTTCGACAAGAACGTCGCCATCCTGAACCGGATAGATGCGGCCATGGCCGGCTATGCGCTCGATCTGTTCCGGCTTCAGTGTCGGGAACATCCGCTCCGCAGCCGAGGCCATACTCATCAATTGGATTGGCGGATCGGGATCAGACATTCTTGATTATTATGAGTAATTCATCTTCGATCAAGTAGTATATGCGCGCGTTGACACTCATAAGCCGACCTTACACAAAGAGCGAGATGCCGCACACCTCAGGTAGGCTGATCCGTTGCTGGGACGTTGGCTTTTCTTTTTTTGCCGGTCCTTGGCTCGACGACCGGAAGATGCGACTATAGTTTGTGGCTGTTTCCAGATTTGTACTCGGGTTTCATCGCAGCGGGGAGCATGCGGAGGAAGCACTTCGCGAGGCCAGGAAAAAGCATTTTCGGCGATCTGCGGTAGTTCATCGCGCAGAAGACGGGCGCCTGAAATTTGCACCCGGCCTTCTGCCTAAAGCGCGGGCGGCCCTCGGGATCGGCTTCGTGCTTGTCCTTACGCTGCTGGCAGGAATTCTCGGGGCTGATTGGCGAGCGCTGGTCGTGTTGGGCTTGGCCGGCTTTCTAGGGGGCTGGTTCGGTTTCCTGTGGCTCGGATTCGGGATCCGAAAGAAGTTGCTGCGTGACTACGCGCGTTTTGTCCTTCCTGGCGAGGGTCTTGTCATTATCCAGGAAACCGAAGGACGGACGACGGATGCGATTGCGATCCTGAGGAGCATCGGGAACCCTTCCGTATTTGTAATTCGTCCGGGGCTTCGACTCGCACCGCCGACCGAGACGGATGGCACAACGCGCGAAGCCGTTACTCTGGGCAGGTTGCCAAATTGCGCGGCCGAACTGGCCGCCTCTCACCAACTGGATCCATCCTTAAAATCGCGTTCGCTCCTCCCGATCCTTCGAGACTGCGAAATGGGAATCGAGCGCGCTCGGACCGATCTTGCCGAAGCAACGCGACTGGATTACGGGATCACCCATGCCGCAGACTGGCTCCTTGATAACGCCTACCTGATCCGTTCACACATTGCAGATATCCGTCACAATCTGCCCGACAATCACAACAAAATCCTGCCGGTACTTGTCGACACGAATCATCCAGTGCGCCTGCGTATCTATCATCTTGCCGATGAGTTGATTTGTCGCACAGGCGTTCGCGTGACGACCGAGAGCATCGCCAGCTTCCTCAATGGTTATCAGTCAGAAACCACTCTGACCATTGGTGAGTTGTGGGTGTTTCCTCTGGTATTGCGCCTCCTCCTATTGCAGAGATTGCGGCGGTTGTCTGAGTTGACGAGCCTGCGCCAGCATCAAAGGGAACTTGCTAATTTTTGGGCCGATCGGCTTTTGAACGCCGCCAATCGTAGCGCCGAACAGTTTGATCGCATCGTCGCCGAACTGGATCGGGACGCCCCCGAATTGACGCCCCACTTTGTCGCGCGGCTCGGCGAACGACTACATGAGGAAGAGTTCGCGCTCGCCCCGATTCACAAATGGATTGAGGAGAAGACCAAAATCCGTTCTGGCGACATCATCCTCCGCGAGCATGCGGCAGAAGCAAATGACCTGATGCTCATCACCAGCACCATTGGAAGTTTGCGCCAGCTCTCTGAACTGGAGTACCCCGAGATCGTGGAGGGGGTCAGCAGGATGGAGGCCATTCTCCGTGAAGATCCGTCCGGCATCCACGCCCACAGTGATTTCGCCACTCGCGATCGAAGCCGTCGCGTTGTCGAAGAAGTGGCCCGCCAATCGAAGACCTCCGAGTGGGTTGTGGCGCGCCTGGCCGTGGAGTTAGCCCAGCAAGCCCCGGTCCGTAGTCGTGAAGGATGCATTGCGTATTACCTGCTGGACGAGGGACTGCCGGAGCTTGAAAAGCGCATCGCGCGGCGTGTTCCCCGGCGCCTCCGGAGACTACGATTTTTATATCGTCATGCGACTCCGGTGTATCTAGGGAGTCTCGGCGCAGTCACTGTAGGAATTGCGGGTGGCTTCGTGTTGGCCGCTCATGCGCTGGGAGTAGTCTCGCCGCTTTTGCTTCTGCTTTTGGGGGCCCTTGCGCTTTTTCCCGCCAGCGAACTTGCGACTCAGGTGTTACAGATGTGGTTCGCCTGGAGCCTGCCGCCTCGCGTTTTATCCAAAATGTCTTTTGAAGAAGGCATACCGCAAGAGTGCCGAACCCTGGTGGTCGTGCCAATGATGCTCCTGACGCCGGACTCGATTCGGGGAGAGATCGATAAACTGGAGGTGCGGTACCTCTCCAACTCCGAAGCGAATCTCCATTTCTCGCTTTTGGCGGATTTCACCGACGCGGAAGAACCCGAGATGCCCGAAGACGACACGCTGCTGGGATTGGCGATAAAAGGTATCGAAGAACTTAACGCACGACACGGCGAAGGCGCCTTCATCCTCTTTCACAGGATGCGGGTCTGGTGCGAGACGGAGAGGCGCTGGATCGGATGGGAGCGGAAACGCGGGAAGCTCGAGGAACTCAACCGTTTGTTGAATGGCGAGGAATCCGGCGTCCTCACGGACGCAGGATTGCTGCCGGCGGGAGTTCGCTACGTGATCACGCTCGATGCCGACACTCAGCTTCCACACAGGACGGCGCGCAAGCTGATTGAGACGATTGCGCACCCGCTCAATCGCGTTCAGCTTACGGCCGACGGACGTCACCGTGTTCGCGGTTACACGATCATCCAGCCGCGCGTCAGTATCACGCTCCCCTCGGCAACGGCATCACGTTTCTCGCGGCTGTTTACAGATGCACGGGGGAGCGATCCCTATTGCCAGGCGGTTTCCGACCTCTATCAGGACGTCTTGGGCAACGCGATCTATCACGGGAAAGCGATCTACGACGTCCAGGCCTTCCACAAAATACTGACCGGGCGTTTCCCAGAGCAGCGATTGCTCAGTCACGATCTCATCGAAGGAGTGCATGTCGGCGTGGGACTGGCGACGGACGTGGAACTCTTTGAGCAGTTCCCGTATGACTATACGAGCTACAGCAAGCGGCAACACCGCTGGATCCGCGGCGATTGGCAGATCGCGTCGTGGGTCCTGCCGCGAGTTCCGGACGGACAGCAACAGCGTCGCGCCCCCAACCTGCTGTCGCTAATCGACCGCTGGAAAATTCTGGACAACCTTCGCCGCAGTCTGCTGGCGCCCGCGTCTTTATTGTTTCTGATGTGCAGTTGGAGCTTCAACGCCGCTCCAGCGGCAGCCAGCGCACTGGTGTCTCTGGTTCTCCTGGTTCCCCTCTTCTTTCAGATACTCCAACGGCTGGCGCAGCGATGGCGCGGTGATGTTCGTGCCTTACATGAAGCCAGCAGCGACTTGAATCGGGCGATCGTCATCGCAGCATTCCTGCCCCACCAGGCATATCTCTCAATGGATGCCATCGTTCGCGCGTGCTATCGGCTGCGGTTCAGCAGGCGTCACTTGCTGGAGTGGCATACGGCAGAAATCTCGCAACTGACAGCCCGTTCGCATGTGGATGCTTATCGAGCCCAGTTCTATTTGATTTCCCTGATGGCCGGTCTATTTCTATTCGCGCTGGCCATCCGGGGGTTCTCCTGGGAAACGGCATATCACCCGTTTCTACTGCTCTGGGTTTCAGCACCCGCCGTTCAACATTGGATGGGCTGGCAACGGCGCAGCGTGCGAAGGTTGGAGGAAATCGCCGCCGAGGATCAGCGCTACCTTCGACGCGTCGCTCGGGAAACCTGGCGCTACTTTGACGACCTGGTAGGCCCCGAACACAACTGGCTACCTCCGGACAATTCCCAGCAAGCGCTGCGCATTGAGACCGCCAATCGTACCTCACCGACCAATATCGGAATGTGGCTCATGTCTGCAGTGTCTGCGCTTGATCTCGGATATCTCAGTCCGGAAGAGATGATCGAACGATGCTCCGCAACGATGGAGACGCTGGTCAAACTGGAACGATGTGAAGGGCATCTCCTGAACTGGTACAACACACGGACTCTGGATCCGCTCCAACCGAAGTATGTATCCACCGTTGATAGTGGGAATCTGCTCGCAAGTCTATGGGTGCTTGCCCAGACCGCTCAGGAATTGGCTTCCAAACCACAAGTGGAGAAGTGTGCCCTTCAAGGACTAGCTGACAATCTGGCAGTGATTATCGAGCGCTTTCCCCCGGATCACACCATCACCGTTCCCATTGAGACATTGCGGAGATTGCTCCAGGAGGAATCGTCCGGCATCCAAATCGTGGATCGAATCCGGCTGGCGGCCCCACCCGCACGCAAGCTGACCGAGTCGTTGCTCTGGAGCATCTCCGACACGGAAGAGCGCGTTTATTGGATCAGGCGGCTCGATGACCAGGTACAGAAATGGGTCCAATATTTTGATCGCTATTTACGATGGGCGGACATCCTGTTAGCGCCTCCGGATGAGTTCCTGTCACCGTTGGGACAACGCGCGATCATCGCACGCCGGCGGCTGCTTCGCGATTTGCCTTCCTGGGGCGAACTGGCTCGCGACGAAACCGACATACTGCGAGACATTCTTGGGGTCACGGCCCGCGGAGAAGATGTCTCGCCGAAGCTTGCTGCATGGATGGCGGATGTCCGAGCAGAACATGAGAAGGTGCGCGCATTGTCGAAGGCATTGCTCGCGCGCGCAGCGCGGCTCAATCAGATGTGCGAGGATTTCGCCGACGGCATGGACATGCGGTTTCTTTATGACGGCGATCGGCGCCTCTTCGGCATCGGATACCAGGTGGGCGGGCCGTTGACCTTCTCCGCTCACTATGACTTGTTGGCAAGCGAAGCGCGTCTCACCAGTCTGGTGGCGATTGCCAAAGGCGATGTG
The DNA here is from genome assembly GCA_001920875.1 of Acidobacteria bacterium 13_1_20CM_2_55_15. Classification (GTDB taxonomy): domain Bacteria; phylum Acidobacteriota; class Terriglobia; order 20CM-2-55-15; family 20CM-2-55-15; genus 20CM-2-55-15. The sequence continues at coordinate 7,012 of MNKP01000124.1, read as the reverse complement.
TTGGTGAATCACTGGCTGGCATTGGGCCGTCCGTATACGTCCTTGAGCGGCCAGGTTCTGCTTTCGTGGAGCGGAACGATGTTTGAATACTTGATGCCGCTTCTGTTCACGCGAAGCTACCGGAACTCTCTGCTCGATAATGCCTGCGCGGCAGCGGTGGATCGCCAAATCGACTACGCACGAGAGAAGGGAGTGCCGTGGGGAATCTCTGAGTCCGCGTACAGCGCTCTCGACGTTCACAAGATCTATCAATATAGGGCATTCGGCGTTCCGTCGCTGGGCTTGAAGCGCGGGTTGGAGGACGATCTAGTGGTGGCGCCTTATGCCAGCGCGCTGGCCCTGCTGGTCTACCCTGAGGATTCGATCCGAAATCTTAAGCGGCTGGAGAAAACCGGCATGTATGGACGCATGGGTTTCTACGAGTCGCTGGACTACACCCGGCAACAGGAGCGGCAGGGTAGCAAGGGAGTGATCGTCTACGCTTACATGGCGCATCACCAGGGCATGAGTTTGATGGCCATCAATAACGCGCTCAATGACGGCATCATACGCCGGCGGTTCCATGCGGATCGCCGGATAAGGGCAGTGGAGCCATTGTTGTTCGAACGCATCCCGCCGCAGCCTTCGATGCTCGTTCACCGCCCATCGGATCAGGTTGCGATTCACCGTGTGTCGGATACGTCCGCGCCTGCGTACCGCGTGCTCGATGAAGACACTCCAATTCCGCTCGGCCATCTGCTCGGTAATGGAAATTATGCGCTCATGATCACCAACGCAGGCTCCGGGTATAGCCGCTGGCGCGACTTCGATATCACGCGCTGGCGTTCAGACAAGACCCGGGACCACTGGGGAATGTTTTTTTATCTAACCGAAGAAGAAAACAAGGCGGTCTGGTCGTTGACACATCAGCCTTTGAATGTGAAAGACCCGCGTTACACCGCGACCTTCACTGCCGATCGCGCTGAGTTCCGGCGGCGCAAGTTCGGAATCGAATCTCACGTGGAAGTGGCGGTGTCGCCGGAAGACGACGCCGAAATCCGCCGTCTTACTTTCGTCAATCATGGTTTGCGCGGCAGGAAGCTCACATTGGTCAGTGCGGCTGAGTTGAGTCTTGCTCCCCACAACGCGGATCGCGCGCACCCGGCTTTCAGCAAGCTCTTCATACAGACTGAAGCGAGGCCCGAACTGCAGGCGCTGCTTGCGTGGCGGCGTCTGCGTTCCGAAAAGGACCCGCCGATCTGGGTAGCGCAGTTCATCGTTGAAAGTCCACCCGATGATGCCCCGTTCGAATATGAAACGGATCGCGTACGCATGATGGGACGGAACCGCAGTTGGCAGAATCCAATGATGTCGATCGATGGGACTGACGGTTGCGTCCTGGATCCTATGTTCGCGATCCGGCGGCGCTTTTCGCTCGACCCCCGGCAACAGAAACAGATCACCTTCATTACGGTTGCGGCCGAGTCACACGACGACCTCATGCGCCTAATTGCCAAATACCGCGATCGCGATAGATCTACCCGAACCTTCGAGCTGGCCTGGTCTCATGCCCAGCTTGAATATCGCTACCTCGGCATTCAGGCCGATGCTGCATTCCGCTTCAGCGAACTCGCCAGTCATTTACTGTATCCGAACATTCGGCTGCGGGCGCCGGTAGAGCGTCTGCGCCGGAACATGCTTGGACAGTCACGGCTGTGGGCTCACGGCATCTCGGGCGATCTGCCGCTCGCCGCCGTTTCGGTTAACGATTCGCAGGGGCTTGGTTTGGTCCGCGAACTACTCGTCGCCCACACCTATTGGCGGCTGCACGGCTTGAAGGCTGATCTTGTCATCCTGAATCGGGAGCCGGCGAGTTACGATCAGCCACTCCATCAGCAATTGCTGCGTCTGGTGGAAGCGCATTCCCTGCACACCGGTGTCGATCAGCCGGGTGGAGTCTTCCTTCGGAAAAGCGATCATATTTCCGAGGAAGACTTGAATCTCATACTCACGGTTGCTCAGGCAACGCTCGGTACGCTCCGCGGACAGCTATCCAAACAGCTCAGTAGTCCTCCGGAGGGAGGTTCTTTGCCGCCGCAGCTGCAGGTCCGGAAATTTGAGGAACAGCCTTCAGCCGAGCTGCCGTTCCTTGAGCTTCCTTACTTCAACGGCCTCGGTGGATTTACGGTCGACGGCCGCGAGTATGCCATTTACCTCGGGCCAGGTGAATTCACCCCGCTACCCTGGATTAATGTAATGGCGAATCGGGTATTCGGCGCCCTCGTCAGTGAATCGGGTTCGGGTTGCTGTTGGTACGGCAACAGTTATTCGAACCGACTCACCCCGTGGAATAACGATCCGATATCGGATGCTCCCTCCGAAGCGATCTACATTCGTGACGAAGACAGTGGAATCTTTTGGACGCCCACGCCCATGCCTGTTCGGGAGCTCGACGCATACCGAGCACGGCACGGGCAGGGATATACCGAATTCGAGCACAACAGTCACGCGCTCGAGCAAACGGTTCTGACGTTCGTGCCACTGCAAGCAGGGGACTCAGATCCCATACGGATTCAGCGGCTGCGAATCAAGAATACGTCGTCGCGCCGCCGCCGGCTTTCCTTTACATCCTATTCGGAACTCGTCCTGGGCACCGATCGTGAAGCCACGCAGATGCATGTTCGTTGTAACTGGGATCAGAACGCAAAAGCCTTATTTGCACACAATGCCTATCATCCCGACTATGGCAGCCGGGTCGCTTTCGCGGCCATGTCTCCTGAAGCTATTTCCTATACAAGCGACCGCACCGAATTTCTGGGCCGCAACGGTTCGGCTGTACGTCCGGCCGCTTTACGAAGGGCGTCGCTCTCGAATCGCTCGGGCGTCGGCCTCGATCCCTGCGGAGCATTACAGACGAAATTCGAGCTTCGTCCAGGCGAAGAAAAGACACTGATTTTTATGCTCGGCCAGACGGATGATGTTGGCCAGGCTCGAGAGTTGATTGCCCGTTACAGCGATCCTGCAAACGTTGAGATTGCGATTGCGCAGACTCGGCAGTGGTGGGATGACCTTCTGAATACAATTCAAGTCAAGACTCCGATCCTTTCCGTGGACTTTCTCATGAACCGCTGGTTGCTCTACCAGGCGTTGAGCTGCCGCATCTGGGGCCGGACCGCTTTGTCCCAATCGAGCGGTGCGTATGGTTTTCGAGACCAGTTGCAGGACGCGCTCGCTCTCGTCTATTCAGCGCCCGATATTGCGCGCGATATGATTCTGCACGCTGCTTCGCGTCAATTTGTCGAAGGCGATGTGCAGCATTGGTGGCACCTGCCTTCTGGTGAAGGTCTCCGCAGCCGATGTTCAGACGACTTGCTGTGGCTTCCATATGTCGTTTGCCATTATGTGGAGAAAACGGGAGACGTGGATATTTTGGAAGCCAGTACGCCTTTTCTTCAGGGACCGGCATTGAAGGAAACTGAGGCCGAAGTCTACTTTCAGCCGGTGGTCTCGATCGAACATGCGACAGTGTTTGAGCACTGCCGCAGGGCGATTGAAAAGAGCACCACCCACGGACCACATGGATTGCCTTTGATCGGCAGCGGCGATTGGAACGACGGGCTGAGCAGTGTCGGCGATGAAGGAAAAGGCGAAAGTGTATGGCTGGCCTGGTTCCTGGTGGACGTGTGGAAGAAATTTGCAGAGCTGTGCGAGAGCCGCGGCGAACAACGGTTGGCTCGCGAGTATCGTGAGGAGGCCTATCGCATGAGCGCATCAGTCGAACGGACGAGTTGGGATGGCGAATGGTACCGCCGTGGATACTTCGACGATGGGACGCCGCTGGGATCGAAAGACAACAAAGAAGCGTGTATCGATTCGTTACCGCAGTCCTGGGCGGTGATCAGCGGCGCCGGCGATCCTGATCGTGCCAGGCGAGCAATGCGCTCCGTTAACGACCATTTGATCCGCAGGAAAGAGCAGATGGTCCTTCTGCTAACGCCGCCATTTGACCAATCCAGGCCGCACCCCGGCTACATCATGGGCTATCCGCCTGGTGTGCGCGAGAACGGCGGCCAATATACGCACGCATCTGTGTGGGTTGCCATGGCCTACGCTCGAATGGGAGCCGGCGAGCGCGCTGTAGAGGTTTTGCAAATGCTGAATCCTGTGGAACACGCGCGCACACCAAACGACTATGCAATCTATCGAACGGAGCCCTACGCCGTTGCTGCCGACGTGTACTCAATCCAGAGCCAATCTGGTCGCGGCGGCTGGACGTGGTATACAGGCTCAGCGGGCTGGATGTATAGGGTCTGGCTGGAGGAAGTACTCGGTTTCAAGTTGCGAGGCGATCGACTGTCAATAGAGCCGGCTATACCTGAGAACTGGCCCGGATACACGATAACGTTTCGATATGGGCAAACGGAGTATCGGATTGAGGTAGAAAACGGCGGCCGACCCTCTAAACAGGAGATCCGGCTAAAGGACGACCATCAAAACCATACGATCCACGTAACCGTGGGCCGGGAAGATTCCCAGAATGTGGTCGACACTTCGGACACCCCATCAATCGTCGTGTAGTCGACAGTTCCTGTCCGGCTTTTACCTCACAACGGCCGGACTCTCACCATGCGATAGTAGATCGGTGGTCCGCCACCACCGTCGGTTAGGAATCAAACCATGCTCTCGATGGCCCGAAAATAGCGCCTAAAAAGTGACCAAAGCATGCCCAAACATGCTGAAAAGTGACCAGATCATGGTCACTTTTCAGTCTAAGCTATTGATTCTAAAGTGGAGGCGGCGGGAATCGACTTGACAGCGTTTTTGAAAACAAAGAAGTTATTGATTTTTCAGGACCGCGTTACCAGCAAAAACCTCGCCATTCGCACCAAAGTTGTACGTAGGTTGTACACGGAACGAGATCGGGGCCGATGAATTATTGCTGCAATATCTTCCAATCGAATTGCCGAAACTCCGCGATCCGAGCATAGTCCTTGGCATTGGCGGTTAAGACCTGGATTCCTACTCGAGCCGCACTAACAGCGATAAGTGTGTCGTTTGTTAACCGGGATCGGCCGATGTGGTCGAAGCCATATTTTGCTCCGATCTTCGCCAGAATACGTCCAGCACCAACCCAATCGCCCACATCGGGCGTCAAAACGCGTCCGACAGTTTTGAAATCGCGCTCAAGTTTCTCAACGATTCGAATCGAATTCCTCTTCGACCCTGCATACAGCTCCTCAAGCACCACTGAGCTCAACCACAAAACCGTTCCGGGAACCACAGTTCGTGTTTGGATTAGGGCTTGATCTTGTGTGCGGAGAGACTCGATGTACACAGAAGCGTCAAAAAGAACGCGCTGCACTTATGATTCAAGATTGCCGTAGACGTCATCGATTTGGGCACCCGACTTGAGAAATCGTTCGTGTGCCTTCCAAGCACGCCTGTTCCGTCGATCTTCCTCTACGACTTCATCCAACGCGCGCTCGATGGTTTCAGTTTCCGTCGCGGTGCCAAGAACTCGCTGGGCTCGTTTGATCTTTATCGGATCGAGGCGTGTTTTTTTGCGCGGCGAAATTGCGTGACTCATCAACCCTCCTCAACAAGGATTATATGCCGGCCAGCCATTAAAAATTCGAGGCTCTATGAGGAGGCTCATTGATCACTTCTGAATTATTTGAAGCATATCTGGCTTGTCCGTCGAAATGCTTTCTGAAATCGATGATCCGGAGGAAAAAGCTCAAGCACAGCTGACTGTAGCTCAGCTTGCCGAAAAACCCACAGCAAAAACCCTACGAGAAACTTTGAAGAAATACATTGATAAGGGCCTCGATCAATATATTTATGAAACGCACTTGGAAGGTAACCTCCCGAAGTTCCTCTATTTCGATGAGTTCTATCAAATGGAAGGCCAAGTCAATTTCGAGACACTGAAAAAGAGGCTGTCGGACAAGCAGCTACTTGATTCCGACCGGCCAATGCTGGGTCTTATCGAGTTAGCTCGAATCAACCTTGATCAGCTCGTCGTCGCTCAGAACACGCTAGAATTGGTCAGCAGAATCGAAGGTGCCGGCAATTATCTATCCCGACGCATTCTCGATTACTGGTCACAGAACAGACACATCCAGCTCCGATTCGACCTGCGGCCTGGTCGCGCCGGCGATCCGCCGGGATTTCAAAACGGGACCAATTTGTGGGCGAATGTTTATGACTCAGCGCATTGGGTTACAGTCAGAGTTGGCACGCGGTCTCGTGGATTCATTTGGTTCTTTTCTTTCTTGGCTTGGTTTTCCCAACAGCAGAAGTCCGGAAAACCGATCATTTTGTTGCTGGACGAGCCCGGTATTTTCCTCCACGCAAGCGCCCAAGGCGACCTTCTACGCTTCATGGAAAAAGAACTCAAAGGCCAGCATCAGGTGATCTATACAACACACTCCCCATTCATGATTGATCCACGCCACTTCGAGCGTGTTCGAATTGTCCGCGACCGCAGCGTGGAAGAAGAAAGACCATTACCTAAGGATCAAGAAGGAACCAAAGTATTCTCTGACCCGCTTCAAGCCGATCCAGGCAGTCTATTCCCGCTTCAAGGAGCACTGGCGTACGACATAACCCAAACGCTTTTTATTGGCCCCAACTCACTTATCATTGAAGGCGTATCAGACCTGATCTACTTGCAAACTATAAGCGCAATTCTGTAGCAGCACGGAAAGACGGCTCTCGACTCACGCTGGACGCTGACGCCTGTCGGTGGAATGGACAAAGTGCCGACTTTCGCAGCGCTATTTCATGCTCAAGAGGGATTAAAAATCGCGGCGCTTCTTGATCTGCAGAAGAAAGATCAGCAGAAGATCGAAAATTTATATAAACAGAAGCTCCTTCAGCAAAATCATGTTTTAACGTTTTCCGACTTTACCAACATGAAGGAAGCGGACATCGAAGATATGTTTGAACCTGATTTCTACCTGGAACTGGTAAATGGCGCCTATGTTAATGAACTCCAGAAACCTTTGCACCTCGCCGATCTTACAAAGCA
>MNKP01000072.1 GCA_001920875.1 Acidobacteria bacterium 13_1_20CM_2_55_15 | reverse complement strand
GGTCCGTGAAACTGCCGTGACCACTTATGTTGTCGGCGCTATTCTCGCTGGAACGGCTCTGCTGATGAGCCAGGTCACTCTGGAATGGGCCGCCGCAACGGTCACGGGAGCGTTGACGCTGGCATGTCTTTCCGCATACCTGCTGCTGAAAGTAGATATGACCCCATGAAGAAGATCGTGATCATTGGCGGCGGATTGGCTGGCCTGAGCGCCGGTTATCACCTGCGTGAATACGATCCCAGTGTGTTTGAGAAGGAACATGCCGTCGGAGGGCTCTGCCGGTCCTTCAGCCAGGATGGCTTCACGTTCGACTGCACCGGACACCTCATCCACCTGAAGAACCAATACACGAAGGATCTCATCTCAAAGATCCTCCCGGATGCGTTCGGTTATCACGAAAGGCTCGCCGCGATTTATTCGAAATCCACAATGACGCCGTACCCGTTTCAAGCGAACACGTACGGTCTCCCCGCCGAAGTGATCAAAGAATGTGTTGTCGGGTTTGTCGAAACACTGACTGCCTCGCCCAACGGCGGGCCGAAAAACTTTCATGAGTGGGTCATGAAGACGTTCGGTACGGGCATCGCGAAGCATTTCATGCTCCCGTACAACGAAAAGTTCTGGAAACAAGACCTCCGAGCGATCACGGCGGACTGGGTAAGCTGGTCGATTCCGAAACCCAAACTCGATGAGGTCGTCAATGGCGCGCTGGGTTTGACCAACAAAGGCATGGGATATAACCCGAAATTCATGTATCCCCGCCACGGCGGAATCCATTGTCTGCCGAAGGCTCTCGCCCGACAGCTCCGTAGCGTTCACGTGGGGGAGACCCTCGAATACATCGATGCAAAGAAGAAATACGTCCGAATGAAAAGCGGACGCGAGGAATCCTTTGATTTCCTCATTTCAACATTGCCCGTTCCCGCCGCCTACCAGATGATCCGGGACGCTCCTGATGCGCTGCGCCACGAGGCCGGCCGGCTTCAGGCAATTTCGGTGCTCAACATCAACATCGGCGTCGCCCGACCGAATATTAGCGATCAGCACTGGATCTATTTTCCGGAAGACCAATTCATATTTTCTCGAGTTGGTTTTCCGGCGAATTTTTCAAAATCGGTTGCGCCGGACGGTACGAGTTCCATGTACATCGAGATTACGCACCGTCCGCATGAGCAGCTCAACCTCGAGGAAACTTTTGAGCGATGCCTGATGGATCTTCAAGCCGCAGGGATCCTACTCAAGGACGACCGGATCCTCACACGTCACGTGATCGACATCAAATTCGCATACGTCGTCTTCAATGAACATCGTCAAAAGCACCTGCACACGTTGATCGACTATCTGGAATCCCGCGGTATATACACCGCCGGACGCTATGGCCGGTGGGACTATTTTTCGATGGAGGATTCCATCCTCAGCGGAAAGGCCGCTGGGGAGCAGATACTAAAGACGAGCGCACTCCCCCTCCCCAGTTAGGAGGAGAAATCCATCCTTCAAGCTGACCATCCAAATTCATGACGGGATGTTGTACTTCTGCATGTAATGCCGAAATGAACGGTAGGACATGCGCAGCAATTCAGCCGCTTTGACCTGGACCCTATTCGTGCGGCGGAGGGCCTCTTCGAGAAAATTTTTTTGAAGATTCTCGACGTAAAGTTCAAGATCAAATCCTTCGTCTGGAAAGCTCGCGGTCGACCGCATCCGGGAGTTGGTCGATACGTTTTCAGGGAGATGCTGCGCAGACAGTTCGTTAGACGTCTCCAGTATAAAAGCCCGCTCGAGGGCATTCTCGAGTTCGCGCACATTGCCGGGCCAGTCGTAGCTCTCGAGCTTCTTCAACGCTTCATCGGAAATACGGTCGAACTTCCTTCCCATCGATGCATTCAGGCGTGCAAGGAAATGATCGGCCAGAAGCGGAATATCGTCGCGCCGGTGGCGCAGAGGCGTAAGCTCGAGAGGAATGACGCTGATGCGGTAAAACAAATCTTCGCGGAACTGATTTTCGGCGACCATCTCGGACAGATCCCGATTCGTGGCCGCAATGATTCGAACATCGACCGAAAGTTCCTCAGTACTTCCGACCCGCCGAAGGGTTCGTTCCTGCAAAACGCGCAGCAGCTTTACCTGCATGGCGAGGCTCGTGTCGCCGACCTCGTCGAGAAAGATCGTGCCTTTGTCGGATACCTCGAATAGGCCTTTCTTGTTTGCTGTGGCCCCGGTGAAGGCGCCTCGCACATAACCGAAGAGCTCGCTTTCAAGGAGTGTCTCCGTGAACGCGCCGCAGTTCACGGATACAAAGGCTTCTTCCGCGCGAGGGCTGTTCAGATGGATAGCCTTCGCGACCAGTTCCTTTCCGGTCCCGCTTTCCCCGGTAATGAGCACCGTGCTGTTGGTGGCGCTGACGACTTCGATCATCTTGAAGAGCTCCTGCATTTTCTTGCTCTTCCCGATGAGATTGCCCATCCCGTGCACCTTCTTGAACTCGCGCTTCAGATAGGTGTTTTCTTCACGCAACCGGCGGTTCTCGAGAGCGTTGTGGACGACGAATTTCAACTCTTCCGTCCAATTTTGATCCTTCAAGATGTAATCGAAAGCACCCATCTTCAGCGCTTGAACCGCCGCTTCGGCCTCAGCGTGTGCGGTAAGCAGGATAAATTGGGTTCCTACTTCTCCCCTGCGGCGGCGTATGAGTCCAGTTTCGAGAAGTTCACGGAGGAACTCGATTCCGGACATGTTGGGCATCTTGAGGTCGGAAATGACGACGTCGAATTCCGTGGCCTTTGCTTGCGCGAGACCCTCTTCCGCCCCCGCGGCGCTGGTGACGGTAAGGCCTTCGTTCTTCAGGAGGATTTCGAGCAGTTCCCGAATCGAACGGTCATCATCGACGATCAGAATCTTGTCGCGTTTCGGCATTTACAAATCAATCACGAAGGTCGTGCCCATCCCTTTGCGGGAACGGACAGCAATAGTGCCGTTATGTGCACTGATGATCTGATACACGATCGGCAACCCAAGACCGGTCCCGTTGGGAAACGACGAATTGAACGGAACGAAGAGTTGCTTGAGTTCATCTTCCGTCAGGCCGACACCGGTGTCTTTGAAGCGGATGTGCGCATTCCCGTTATGGGCTTCCAAAGAAATTGTCAGAGTTCCACCATCCGGCATGGCTTTGAATGCGTTGGAGGCGATATTGTAAAAAACTTGGCGCATCATGCTCTCGTCGACTTGCGACTCGACGCGCGTCAGCCATGTCTCGATCCGGTGCGCCGGCTTCAGCTCCGAGCTATTTCGCATCAATTTCATCGTTTCCGAAATCAACTCCGACAGATCCACCGTTTTCCGATTTGGCGCTCGCGGACGCGCGTAGCCGAGAAACTCCGTAATGATGCGATTGAGCCGTTCGGTTTCCCGGTTAATAATTTCCGCAAGATGGCGCTGATCGGGACTGAGATTCAAATCCGACCGTAACAGGTTAAACGATCCCGCAATCGAAGCCAGGGGGTTTCGGATCTCGTGTGCGATGCCGGCGGACAAAGCGCCGATCGCGGCCATCTGTTCCTTCTGATGCATTTGACGTTCCAGCAGACGGAGCTCGGTGACATCATCGAAGCACCAAACGTAACCGGCCGTATTCTTTTCGTCAATCATGACAGGAGAAACCGAAAATCGGAGGTTGATCGGAACGTTTTCCCGATGAGACGTCGAGATCTCGAAACGTCCCGAATTGATTTCCGACAGCATGCCGGGAAAGACCTGCCAGATGGTCATCTTCAACGCTTCGCCGGAACGGTATCCCGTGATTTTCTCGGCCGCCCGATTGAAGAGGTAAATGCGCCCTTCAATATCCGTGGTGATGAGCCCGGATCCTAAGCTATCAACAATGCGGTCGCTGTATGCCTGGAGAAATGCAATCTGTCCGGTCGACTTCTCCAGTTCCACGCCGGTCCTTCGCCAGCTCTCCGCCAGGAAATTCGAGAGAAACGCAACCGAGCAGAAACCGAAAATATTCAAGCTGATGATGTATTGCAGCGATGGAAGGTCGGGCCAGACATTTGTCGTCGTCGGAACATAACCGAAATAGCCGAGGTCCAGGTGCGCGAAATGGAACAGCGAGCTTGCGGTTCCCGCAACGAACGCTCCCCGCCGCTCAAGGAGGATGCTCGACATCACGATCTCCAGGAAATAAAGCGACGAAAAATAGCTGTCGAGGCCGCCCGTCCGGTTGACGGTCCAGGTGATGAGCAGCAAATCAACAGCAATTTGAGCGTAGGATTGTGCGACGTAAGATGGATTCAGTTTGAGGAGCGCGAACCAGCAAGCCGACAGCGCATACACGGCTGCCAGCAGCACCAACACGTCCGCCGTTGGGTTACGCGTGGCTTCAGCGGCAAGGAAAATCGTAAAGGCCACCATCCGGACATAAATCAACCGGAGAAGCCATTTGCGCCTGTCTTTCAGGACGGGGATGGCGGTTTCGGCCATCGGATTATTTGCTCAATTGTCCGACCAGTGTGAATATGGGCATATACATAGAGATCACGATACCACCGACAGTGGTACCGAGGATGACGATGATCATCGGTTCCAAGGCGGTCATGAGGTCGCCCACGGCAGCGTCGACTTCTTCTTCGTAGAAGGTCGCGATCTTGGTCAGCATGGTTTCCAAAGCGCCGGCTTGCTCACCGACGCCGATCATCGAAACTACCATGCTCGGGAACACGCCCGATTCTCTCAACGGATCGACGATAGTGCGGCCTTCGGAAATAGCCTTCTTTACATTGAGAATCGCTTCTTCAATGATCGCGTTGCCCGATGTACGCGCAGTGATGTCCAGGCAATCTAAAATCGGAACGCCGCTCGCGATCAGCGTCGCCATCGTTTGCGTGAAACGCGCGACGGCGATTTTTCGCAACAGCGGTCCGAATACCGGCGCTTTCAATATCAAGCCATCCGCCGTGTACCGCCCCTTCGGCGTCCGGTAGTAAGCCCTGAAAAGAAAGCCCAGAATGACCAGACCGATCGCAATAAACAAGCCGTAGCCGCCGACGAATCTACTGGCGCCAATCACGATCCGCGTTGGCAGCGGCAGATCCACGCCCATGCTCGCAAAAAGTTCGGTAAACATGGGAACTACTTTCCACAAAATGAGGGTGATGACGCCGCTCGCGATCACCACGACTGCTATTGGATACACCATGGCCGATTGGACGGCACGCTTCAATTTGACGTTTTTTTCGATGTACATCGAAAGCCGCTGAAAAATGGTATCGAGAATACCGCCGGCCTCTCCCGCTGCAACCATGTTGGTGTACAAATCATCGAATATTCTCTGATGATTCTTCATCGACGCCGCAAGACTGTTGCCCGACTCGACCTCAGTTTGTACAGCCTTTAGCGCCGCCGCGAACTTCTTGTTAGCTTGCGTGGACGCCAGAAGTTCAATGCATTGGACGAGAGGCACTCCCGCGTCAATCATTACCGAAAATTGCCGCGTAAAGACGGCAATGTCCTTCGGCGTCGGGTTTCCACCGAACTCGAAGGACTTCCTGGCGACCTTTTTTTCCTGGGCATCGAGCAAAAAGATCTGCTCGCGCCGAAGCGCGAGCGCCAGCGCCTGCCGGCTATCGGCCATGCGCTCGCCCAAGAGCGTCTCTCCCTGACGATTTCGTGCTTTGAATGCGAAATTGGGCATAACCACCTCTCCTCCGACGGGGCATTTTACTTAAAGGACATTATTTTTTGGATATACATTCCTTGCGGGCCGCTGCGGCCGGCTTCAAAATAGGTAAGTTATGAAGGTGCAGCCCGAAACGACAAAGCTCTATTTGGCGGGATTCTGCTTGCTGATGCTGGCCTTGATTGTATTTGTACAGGCGGCGTTTAATCTCGATCCCTTTTTCAGTCCGTCGGAGCCGACGCAAATTGTTCTGCTGTATACGCTCTCGACTTTCATCTTTCTCGTCCTTTTGATCTTTGGCTTCGTTCTTCTTCGCGCGCTGGTCAAAGTGTGGATCGAACGGAAACAGCAAAAGCCCGGTTCTAAATTCAAGACCAGCATTTTGGTGTCGCTTATCTCGCTGACCTTGATCCCGGCCACATGTCTGTTCCTTTTCGCGTTCGGTTTAGTGAATCGCAGCATCGTAAAGTGGTTTAGCGTGCCGGTGGATCAAATCTTCAATGCCTCGGCCGATATGAATGCGGAATGGCAAAAGGAGCACGAAGCCATCGCCCGATCGATACTGCTAGAACTGGATCGCGCACCGGATACCGATCTGGATGAACTCCGTCAGACGTTCCGTTTGAAGGCGATCATTGTGATCGACGATCGCGGCACAGTCCTGCGATCATCGGCCGAACCGGATGTCGCCGCGGCGGCTCTGGGCAGCCAGATACGGTCGAACGTGGGCAACGCCGTCGAGGCCTTCCTCGATATCGATTCCTACTGGGTCGTCGTCCGCCGGACACCTCCCGACGGCAACATCATGGCAGCGCTGTTTCCACGGCCCGAACGCATCCTCCAATTGGCTGCGAAGATTGCCCAAGAGCGGCAGCACTACAACGCCCTGGTCCAGAACCAAAGGCTATATCGGGACACTTACGTCTATATCCTCATTTTGATGACAGTGTTGGTCCTGTTTGCCGCGGTCTGGACCGGTCTGTTTCTCTCGAAGCGCATCACGATTCCCATTGAAGCTCTCTCCGAGGCCACTCGCGAGATTTCGTCAGGAAACCTTGATCACCGGGTCCACGTCCAGGCGCAGGATGAACTCGGTTTGCTGGTGCGCTTATTCAATGATATGGCCGGGCAGCTGCAAGCCACAACACGCGAGCTTGAAGCGCGCCGGCGCTTAATGGAAATCATTCTCGAAAGCATTCCTACCGGCGTGATCTCCGTCGATCGCGATCTTCGGGCCAACAAAATCAATCGCGCGGGGCGCGCGATGTTCTCCAGCGAGAATGCAAACACGCTGGAGGAGATTTTCGGCCAGGACTTTCATACCGTTAGCGAACTGTTGTCCGCCTCGGATGGCAATTCGATCACGCGTGAAATTGAATTCAACGTGCACGGGAGGCCCGCCCACGTGGCCGTTACGGTGACACGATTGATGACGGGCGGTTTCGTTTTGGTGATTGAGGACCTGACCGAAGTGGTGCGAGCGCAAAAAGCGAGCGCGTGGCGCGAAGTCGCGCGGCGGCTGGCGCACGAAATCAAAAACCCGCTCACGCCAATTCAACTCTCGGCGGAGCGCATCGCTCGAAACATCAGCCGCTTGCCCGCCGCCTCGCCTCGGGTTGCCACGGTGATCGAGGAATGCGTTGCGGCAATCGTGGAGGAGGTCTCCAGCTTGAAGCATCTGGTCGACGAATTTGTCCGGTTCGCGCGGCTGCCGGCAGTATCGCGCGTTCCGAACAGAATGAAAGAACTGGTCGACCGGACATTGGCGCTGTATGAAGGCCGTCTGGATAAAGTAAAAGTCGTCGTCGACGTTTCAGAGGATCTCCCGCTTATTCTGATGGACTCCTTGCAAATGAAGCGCGTTCTGGTCAATCTGCTCGATAACGCACTCGACGCGCTTGCCGGTGAGCCTATCCAGGAGTTGACAATCCGATGCGAGCTCGCACGCGACGAGACTATGGCGCGTCTGACCATCGCCGACACAGGCCGGGGAATCGCTTCCGAAGATCGTGAGCGCTTGTTCACGCCCTATTTTTCGACCCGTAAAATCGGCACCGGCCTTGGACTCGCCATCTCGAGCCGGATTGTGGCCGATCATGGCGGCTATATTGGCGTCGAACCCAACTCACCGAAGGGCACACGATTCATTTTTGAGTTACCCGTATGCCAAGAATCCTCATTGTCGATGACGAGCCCGGCATCCGGCAGTCGCTAAAAGGCGTTTTCGAAGACGAAGGTTTTCAAACCGAAGCCGTGTCCTCCGGCGAGGAGTGCCTGAAGAAGCTCGAGCAGGCCGCCTACGATCTGGTGCTTCTCGACATCTGGCTGCCTGGCATTGACGGCATCGAGACACTGCGCAGATTGCGTGAAAAGTCCTCTAAAACACACGTCATCATGATTTCGGGCCACGCGACGATCGCCACAGCCGTCACCGCGACGAAACTCGGTGCCTACGACTTCATCGAAAAACCCCTCTCGCTCGAGCACACGCTGCTTATCGCCAGAAATGCTCTTTCACATCGGCGGCTCCAACAAGCCAACGACCTGCTTCGCCATCAACTCGAACAACGATTCAATATCGTTGGGGAAAGCGTACCCACGAAGGCATTGCGAAAGCAGATTGCAATTGTCGCTCCGACCAACAGCCGCATCCTTATTTACGGAGAAAGCGGAACCGGAAAGGAACTGGTCAGCCGCAACATTCACTTCATGAGCCATCGGGCGGCCGCGCCCTTTGTCGAAGTCAATTGCGCCGCCATTCCTGAAGAGCTGATTGAAAGTGAATTGTTCGGGCACACAAAGGGATCGTTTACCGGAGCCAGCGATCCCAAGAAGGGAAAATTTGAACTCGCCGACGGCGGCACGTTGTTCCTCGACGAGATCGGTGACATGTCCCTGAAAACGCAAGCCAAGGTTCTGCGAGTTCTCGAAGAGCAAAGCTTCCAGCCCATCGGCGCCCCAACGGGCGTACGAGTGGATGTGCGCGTCATCACGGCGACAAATAAAAATCTGCAAAATGAAATTGCTACCGGCCGTTTTCGGGAGGATCTGTTTTATCGATTGAACGTGATTCCCTTCTTCGTACCTCCGTTGCGCGACCGCCGCGAAGATATACCCATACTGGCTGACTATTTCTTGCGCGTGTTTTCAGGTGAACACGGCCGCGGGCCGAAGGAGTTCACTTCCGACGCGCTGGACCTGCTGATTGACTATTCCTGGCCTGGAAACGTCCGGGAACTCCGAAACGAAATCGAGAGGCTGGTCATCATGATCCCGGACGAGGTCATTCGCCCCGCGGATCTCTCGCTGCCGAACGGCAATACATCCCGTGCCTCCACTCTTCACGAAGCGAGAGCTCAATACGAGCGTGAATTCATTGTGACGAAATTGAAAGAAAACAACTGGAATATTTCACAGACCGCGCAGACCTTGGGATTGGAACGTAGTTATCTTTATCGGAAGATGAAGGCGTATGGGATCGAAAAGTAAATGTACGGGAAAGGGTTTTAACCACAAAAAGGCACAAAAAGCACCAAAAATCTTTTTATGTCTTTTGTGCCTTTTTGTGGCCACTGTTGCCCAGACGCCCGCTCCGCAATCCTATGTCCTCCGGCCGGCGCGCATCTTTGACGGAGAATCCGCTCAACTGCACGACGGCTGGGTGGTTGTCGTACGCGGCGAAAAGATCGAAGCCGCCGGTCCGATTAGTACTGTACGGATTCCGGCCGGCGCGCGCTCGATCGATCTGCCGGGATTGACATTGATGCCTGGCCTCATCGATGCCCACTCGCACGTGCTGCTGCATCCCTACAGCGAGACGTCTTGGAACGATCAGGTCGCTCACGAGGCTCTGGCGCTGCGGATCGCGCGCGCAACGAATCACCTTCGCAACACGCTCCGGGCTGGATTCACAACAATTCGCGATCTGGGAACGGAAGGCGCCGGTTATGCCGACGTCGGTCTGAGAGACGCAGTGGCGCAAGGCATTATTCCCGGACCGCGCATGCTTGTCGTCACACGCGCGATTGTCGCAACCGGCAGTTATGCTCCTAAAGGTTACGCTGCGGAATGGCGCGTCCCGCAAGGCGCTGAAGAAGCCGACGGTGTGGACAGCCTGATCCGCGTCGTTCGCGACCAAATTGGAAAAGGCGCTGACTGGATCAAAGTGTATGGCGACTATAGCTGGGGCCCTAACGGCGAGGCTCAGCCGACCTTTTCACTGGACGAACTCAAGCTTATTGTCGAAACCGCAAAGAGCAGCGGCCGCCCAGTGGCGGCGCATGCATCGACTCCGGAAGGGATGCGGCGGGCCACTTTGGCTGGAGTCGAAAGCATCGAACACGGCAACGCCGGCACTCCCGAGGTGTTTCGCCTGATGAAAGAGCACAATGTAGCGTTGTGTCCCACATTGACGACCTCCATCACCATTGCCCGAGATCTCGATCGAAAGCGTGCGAGTTTCAAGGCTGCGCTGGATGCGCGTGTCACGATCGCCAGCGGCAGCGATATTGGTGTCTTTGCTCACGGCGAGAACGGCCGCGAACTTGAAGCACTGGTTGATTTCGGAATGACCCCTCTTGATGCTCTGCGCTCGGCAACATCCATCGACGCGCAGGTCCTGCACATGGAAAATCGGATTGGTCGAGTGAGAGACGGCTTGTTTGCCGACCTGATCGCTGTCGACGGCGATCCCACGCGCGACATTTCGGCAGTTCGACGCGTTCGATTCGTCATGAAAAGCGGAGCTGTCATTCAGTAATATTCCCCTCCTCGCAGAGCTCGCAGAGGAGGCGAGGAGGGGAATGCGGCCCACTCACACCCGCCTGATTCCCCCCAACTGGCGTGACTTCTACCTTGTCTCGGATGGCCCGCCATCTTTTTTCGCTGATCCCAGGGACGGCCAGCAGTTCTTCGACGCGCTTGAAACCGTGGTTCTTTTCGCGGAAATCCACGATGCGCCTGGCAAGAGCGGGGCCAATACCCGGTAAAGACTGGAGCTGCTGGACTGAAGCTGTGTTCAGGTTGATGATGAGAAGAACGATTGCTGTGACTCTCATGCCCGCCCGTACCGGCCTTTGACGAAGTCAAGCGCTTCCGACCGGTTCCTAAGCCGGCCTTCGAGCTGGGCGTCCTCTACTATCGTGAGAATTTCCTTGAAGACCGGTCCTGGCGGAAAACCGATCGCGATCAGGTCATCGCCCGTAATGAGCGGTTCAGGATAGATGTCCTTATCGGTCCAAGCCGCAAGTCTGCCCAGAACGTAGTTGACGTCACTCAGATCCTTTCCGGCCGCCATAAGGTGAATCCGTGCAAGCTCCACGTGATCTTCAAACCGATTGAGCCGGAAAAAACGTTTAATTTCCGCAACAGACATCTGTCGGACTCTGGAGAACTGGGGCAGGTTCCCAATCAGGGCAAGAATATGATGCATCTCGGCCCGCGAAAATTTCAAGCGTTCAACGATGGTCGTCGCGCTGGAGAGGGCAGTGTGGTGAAGTAAAACACCCATCGCAAAGTCCGCCAGAGCGCCGGGTTTAAGAAACCGGAGAGAAGCTTCAATGTGACCCGTCCATTCCACCTCTGGAAAGATTTCCCGACGAAGACCCGATTCCTCCATCAGGCGAAAGCCTCGTGCCGCCCGGCCTTCCGTCAGTATCCGGCAGACCTCTTCCCGGATACGTTCGCTACTGACTTGATGAATCCTTGGCGCCATCGCCGCAACAGCCTGCCAGGTCCGCGGCTCGATCTGGTATCCAAGGCGTGCGCCAAACCGAACGGCACGCAGAATTCTCAGCTTGTCCTCCTCGAAACGGTCGTGCGGATCGCCAATCGCGCGGACCAGCTTGGCTTGGATATCGGCCTGGCCACCCACGTAGTCGATAACCTCCTTGGAGATGGGATCATAAAGGAGCCCATTGATCGTGAAGTCGCGCCTTAAAACATCCTGCTTGGCGTCAGTGAAGACGACTCCGGTTGGACGCCGCCCATCAACGTAAGCTTCGTCGGAACGGAATGTCGCGACTTCAAATCGATGGCCGCGATAAATGACGAGAATGACGCCGAACTGTGCGCCGATGCTCTCGGTACGGGGAAATATCTCCACGATTTCTTCAGGCCGGGCGCTGGTCGCAATGTCATAGTCGGCGGGTTCGATTGCCATGACCATATCGCGCACGCATCCTCCGACGAGATATGCTTCGTGGCCTCGGCTGCGTAGCTCCCGTACGATCTCGGTCGCGGAGTCGGGCTTCATGCGGTTATGATAGCCTCTTTGCTGTAGGGGCGGTCTATGACCGCCGGCAATCACGCAATTTGTAAGATCGTCGGCGGTCCGCGAAGCGCAAGCGCGATAGCGCGCAGCCTATAGAGATAGACCGCCGCTACAGAACAAGATCTCGGAGTACGGCTGATGCCATTCAAGGGTGTCGACTTTTATCGAATCGACGACCTGCTGAGCGACGAAGAGCGCATGGTGCGCGATACGGTTCGCCGATTTGTTGATGAGCGGGTCGTCCCGATTATCGATAAGCATTTCGAAGAAGCAACCTTCCCGTCCGAACTGATTCCGGAAATGGCCGAAATGGGCCTGTTCGGCGGCACCCTGCCCGAGGAATATGGCTGCGCCAATATGAACAACGTCGCGTACGGCCTGGTCATGCAGGAACTGGAACGCGGCGACAGCGGCCTTCGAAGTTTTGTGAGTGTTCAAGGAGCACTTGTGATGTATCCGATCTTCACTTTCGGAACAGAAGAGCAGAAACAAAAATGGCTGCCGTTACTCGCCCGCGGCCAGAAGATCGGCTGCTTCGGTCTCACTGAACCCGACCACGGGTCCGATCCCGCAGGTATGGAAACGCGTGGGCGCCGCACGAACAAGGGTTGGGTGCTCAATGGCACGAAGCGTTGGATCACAAATGGCACGATATCGGACGTCGCGATCATTTGGGCCAAGGCCGAAGGCGATATCCGCGGATTTATCGTTGAGACCAAAATACCCGGATTCCAGGCGCCTGAAATCAAGAACAAGCTCTCGCTGCGGGCCTCTGTGACCTCCGATTTGATCCTCGACGATGTTCTCGTCCCTGACGGTAATCTACTGCCGAACAGCTCGGGGTTAAAGGCGCCGTTGATGTGCTTGAACCAGGCCCGGTATGGAATCGCTTGGGGCGCCATTGGTGCCGCGATGGCTTGCTACGAGTGGGCGGTCGAATACACGAAAGGAAGAATTCAATTCGACAAGCCAATCGCTCAGTTCCAACTGGTCCAGGAAAAGCTCGCGCATATGTTGACAGAAATCACGAAAGGACAGCTGCTCGCATGGCGGCTCGGCCGCTTGAAAGATGAAGGCAAGTTGCACTTCAGCCAGACCTCCATGGCAAAGCGGAATAATGTGCGGGTCGGACTGGAAACGGCCCGCCTGGCACGCGATCTGATGGGAGCAAATGGAATCACTTTGGAATACCCCATTTTCCGCCACATGTGTAATCTCGAGTCGGTTTACACCTATGAAGGAACCGACCACATCCATACACTCATCCTGGGAGAACACATCACCGGCTTGCCCGCATACAAGTAATCAATCAAGTAGGGTCAATGGCCCGACTCAGGAGGGGAGTTCATTACCGGGCTTTTTTTCAGCGATCTCTCCCAGGGCCTGTTCCTGGAACGAGATGATACGTTCGGCCACTCGGAGGCGCGCCCTCAGCTCATCGGCATCGAAAGGCTTGGTGACGAAATCGTCGGCCCCCGCTTCCATGCCTTCAAGGTAATCCTTTTTTCCGATCAGCGCAGTGATGATGATGACGAACGTATATTTCGACTGCTTGCGTTTGCGGATGCGCCGGCACAATTCGAAACCATCCATTTCCGGCATCAGCACATCAGAGATGACCAGACGGAACCTTCCGCGGCGGAATGCTTCCCACGCCTCCTTCCCGTTTTCAGCCGCAACAACTTGGTACCCGAGCTTTTCGAGCATCCAGCGCAAGAGCTCGCGCGAATCCCGGTCGTCTTCGGCGATCAAAATTTTCATTGGTAACAATAACTAGCACAGTTTTTCGGTGAAATTCTAGTTCCACGGGCCCATACCGGTCCGCCGCGGGACACTGTTGGATCTTTCTCATTCGACAGCATGTTTCGGTCATTGGAGTTCCATGAGTCCCGCAAAAAGTCGGTTTCGATGAGTCTCGTCATTCACGCCGTGTTGCTTACGATACTACTTGCGATACCGCTCATCTCATATCGGCAATCCGATGATCAAGGACCGCCAAGTACAGCAGATGGCCGATCTGAAACAGACCGCACCAGAATTGCAAATGGCAAAGGTCGATCAGATTGCGGCTTTGCCGCTCGGCGGGCGCGTCCGCGTCGACCCGTGGTCGGCAAAAATCGAACTGGTGAAGTCGAAATCCGTCGCGCTGCTTTCTGCACGCGAAAAGATGCCGTTTGAGGTCACTCCGATTTATCTGTACCTGACGCGGCAAACCGCCGCACCCCAAACTGCATCAACCGAACCGGCGAGCACGTCGGGAGTCCAGCACCAAAAGAAGCGCCACAAAAAAGGCACAAAAGCTTTTTGCGATTTTTGTGCCTTTTTGTGGCTACTTCACCTTTATAGTTGCCCCGGGCCGTGAATTATAATGCAGGGTCCATGGATAAAGACCTGCTGCGACGCCAGATTGTTGACGAGATCCAAGCCGAGTTTGATACCAAACTTCGACAAGCCAAACGCCAAAAGGAACAAGCCGAAGGAGAATTGGAAGCAGCATCCGAACGCTGGCGGACCGAGAAGCGCCGTATGAATGCAGAAATTGACCGGCTCGAGGCCGCACTGGTCGATGCTAAAGCCGCTGCCGCACGCAAGCAGCCTCAATCGGATTCAGGCCGAAAGCCCGCATCGCCAGATCCGCTGGCGGTTGCAAGAATCCAAGAAGCAGCCGATGAAAAGCTCAAGAAAGCTACAGCGGAATGGGAGCGGGAGCGCGGTCAATTGAAATCGCAGATCAACCGCTTGGAAGGCGCAGTTGCCGAAGCGATCGCACGTGCCTCGAACCCGCTGCGATCGACGCAACCCATGAAGGAACAATTCGAAATTGAATTGAACCGGGTCGCTCAGGAAAAAACCGAAATCGAACAGGCCTTCTTAAGAGCCAAGACCCAATGGGAACAAGAAAAGCTCAAAATCACCGGCGAAATGGTCAAACTGCGGCGAGCGGCGCAGATTATGGGCCAGCCGCTTCCGAAAGAAGATAAACCTGACGTAAATCCGAAGACCCGGGATCTGGAAAATCAACTCAAGGAATCACACGCGAAATGGAGCGCAGAGCGCGAACAATTGGCAAAGGAAATCCATCGGCTCGAGCAAGTCTCCCGGCACTGGGACATCGAACGCCGTCAACTGAACGACCATGCCGGACAACTCCAGCAGGCCTTCGTGAAAGCACAAGCGCAGATTCAAACTTACGAAGCTGCCGCCCGCGCGCCAAAACCTTCCGAAGCACAGGTCGAACAGCTCCGCCGAGAAAAGGAAGGTCTCCAAAAGGAACTGCAGGAGACCCGCAGGGCCTGGGAGGCAGAGCGCCAACAGTTGAAAACGGAAATTGAGCGGCTGGAAGGGCAGATCCAGCGCGTATCAGAATCGCAAGATCGCGTCAGCAAAGAAATTGTCGATCAATTGCGAAAGCAGTATGAACAGCGGCTCCAGGAAGCCATTCAAGAAAAGAACCAACTCGCCGGACAACTCCAAAGCGCCAACGCGCTTTTGCAAGCCGAACGCACGCCGCGAAACGCTATGCAGACCGAAAATTCCGGCTTCGACATCACAGCGATCGAAGCCGAGGTCTCGCGCGTCGAGTCCCTGATCAAGGAGGTCGTAGCGTTAATGGACGATCCGGATACGGAACTATCGACGATCATTCGGAAGAACGTCGAAAAGGCCGAACTGGACGCTTACTTGAAAGGCATTATGTTTGCCTTCGGCCGCAGCAAATAGTGATGGACCCTTTCCCTCTGGAAGCCGATCTTTAGCAACGAGTCTTGGCCGGACACAGGGACAAGCGACAGATGTCAATTGTCAAATGGCTTGTTATGCGATGTGTAATGTACTTGGTGCGATTACTGAACCACCAAAACGTCAAACGGTCAACAGGCCATTCGGTAATTTGGTGGTCGAAACAAGTACATTACACCTCTTACAACAAATTAAACCGCCGGCCGTGAGCGCGGCCCTTATGCGATATCCCGAATTCCACCCGCCCCGCTGATTTGGGCTATCCTCTCCGCCGAAGCTCGTGTGTCTTTGTGGTTCTGCGAACGACCGCCGAATTCCTCCTTTGAAAACTGGACTTTCGCCGTCTCGATGGTCGCGTCTCACTGGATGTTCAGGGTGCCAGTGGCATCCGAAGCGGTGTAATACGCGTTGTTCAGCGAGGCGACAACGGTATAGCTGCCGATCTCGGTGGGCAAGCTTGCCGATCCATTGTACGTAACCAAGACTTCGCCGAGACCGGCCGGATTGGTCGTAACGGTGACGGACTTCGGCGTTCCATCGTAGGTCTGGGTCAGGTTGCTGAGCGTGAGCGTCGCCGTTCCCTGGGTGATGGTCAGCGTGCCGGTGACGTCGGAGGCGGTGTAGTTCGCGTTGCTCAGCGAGGCCACAACCGCGTAGCTGCCGGCGTTCGTCGGCGCGGTTGTCGATCCGTCGTACGTGATCGAAACGCCGGTCAGACCGGCCGGGTTCGTCGTGACAGTGACGGGCTTCGGTGATCCATCGTAGGTCTGGGTC
>MNKP01000190.1 GCA_001920875.1 Acidobacteria bacterium 13_1_20CM_2_55_15 | reverse complement strand
CACCCGAAGTTCTGGAAACACCAGTCCGGCAATTGGATGTTGCGAACGATGTTCGGAGAGATACCGTTTCAACCTTCCTGGCCCGTCTACGTCAGTCACGCCGAAGCGGAAGCGTATGCGCGCTGGACACACAAGTCACTGCCCACAGAAGCCCAATTTCACCGTGCAGCGTTTGGAACGTCTGACGGTAATGAGCGCCTTTATCCATGGGGAAATGTGACCCCGCAGCCCCGTCACGGCAACTTCAACTTTGCCGGTTGGACTCCAAGCCCCGTGGACGCTCACCCGAATGGGAACAGCGCCTTCGGCGTGGCCGATCTGATTGGAAATGGCTGGGAATGGACTTCCACAATATTTGCACCGTTTCCGGGATTCGAGGCGTTGCCGTTCTACCCCGGCTATTCCGCCAATTTCTTTGACGGCCGCCATTACGTTCTCAAAGGCGGGTCGCCCCGAACCGCGTCCCTTTTACTCCGGCGTTCATTCCGCAACTGGTTTCAACCCTATTACCCGAATATCTATGCATCATTCCGCTGCGTCGACAACTAGTGCGCGTTCAATAACGGTCCCGTGAAGCCAACTGCATCTTCATGGTTGATTCTTTTTGAAGCAGGTCCCTCAACGTAATTCCACCCAGCACCGAATCTACGGCGCTCTGTACTGCGCGCCACAACGAACGAATGGAACAATCAACCGAATGCGTGCAAAGTCGTTTAAGGCCGGAGAACTGATCACAGAAGCCGGGCTCGAACAGCCGCCCGCCTAGTGCCGCCAAAACTTCTCCGATCGGAATATTTTCAGGGTTGCGCGCCAGCGTGTAACCGCCTGTTTGGCCGCGAACGCTCTTCACAAATTTGCCCTGCCGCAGGATGCGCATCAGTTTGGCCACGTAAGCAATCGACAGCGCTTCCGCACGTCCGATTTCGGGAATCGTCAGACTCTGGCCTTCTCCGGCGCTGGCGAGCCGGAGAAGGCATCGCAGGCCGTACTCTTCTTGTGCACTGAGCTTCATATCATTCCGAGTTGCAACTTGGCGCTCTCCGACATCCTTCCGGGATTCCACGGCGGATCCCAAACGATTTCCACCTGAGCGCTCTTGACGCCCTCAATGGCACTGATCTTCGATTCAATTTCAACCGGAAGCGATCCAGCGACAGGACAAGCTGGAGCAGTGAGAGTCATTTGGATCCGCACATCGGCGGAATCGCTGATCTCTATTCCGTAAACCAGGCCGAGCTCGTAGATGTTGACCGGAATTTCCGGATCGTAGCAGGTCTGGAGAGCATCGATCACCTTCAGTTCCAGGAGCTGCTTTTCCGCCGGATTCATTGGACTTCTCCTGAGGCTGCGCCCAAGTTCGCTTGCGTTTCGCTGTCATTCAGTCGAGACAATGTTGGCCGTTTGTTCCAAAGCCGCACGGAGCGTGTGCCACACGAGCGTGGCGCATTTCACGCGAGCCGGGAACCCACGCAATCCCGAGAAGACGGCCAGCTTGCCTAGACCCGATCCATCGCCGGTGCCTGTCGCCAGATCGCGAAATCGAGAAAACAGTTGTTCGACTTCTGCCTTCGATTTTCCTTTAATCGTTTCCGTCATCAGCGACGCCGATGCCTTCGAAATTGCGCAACCTTCACCTTCAAAACTGATATCGCGAACGACGTCGTTCTCGAGATCTACGTAAACCTTCACTTTGTCCCCGCACAGCGGATTGAAACCTTCAGCCTGATGCGTCGCGTTTTCGAGCCGTCGATAGTTTCTCGGCCGGCGACTGTGATCGACAATCAATTCCTGATAGAGATCCGCAATTTCGATATCGTTCATAATTCTTTTCTTACTGGCTGTGCCCTATCCGCTTATGGCAAAAAGCTTTTGCAGCCGGCGAATACCGTTTGCCAGAGCATCCAGTTCCGCTTTCGAGTTATACAACGCCAGCGACGCTCTGGTCGTTGCAGGGACACCAAACCGTTCCATGACGGGCTGCGCACAGTGATGTCCGGTCCGGACGGCGATGCCGTCGCGATCGAGGATGGTGCCGACGTCATGTGGATGCACGCCCTCGAGCACAAACGAAAACACGCCAATTTTTTCGCGAGCAGTGCCGATCATTCGTAGTCCTGGGATCGCAGTCAACAGTTCTGTTCCATAGGCCAACAGTCCTCGTTCGTGAGCACCCGCGCGATCGATTCCGACTCGCTTTAGATACTCCAAGGCCGCGCCGAGTCCGATCGCTCCCGCAATGTGAGGCGTACCCGCCTCGAATTTGTAAGGCAGGTCGTTATAGGTCGTCTTCTCGAAAGTGACGGTACGGATCATGTCGCCACCTGCCTGGTACGGCGGCATTTCATCGAGCAGATTCTCGCGTCCATATAGAACACCAATACCCGTCGGGCCGAACACTTTGTGCCCTGAAAACGCGTAGAAATCGCAATCCAACTCGTGCACATCCACTCCTGCATGCGCTACCGCCTGCGCGCCATCGATGAGCACGGGAATGTTTCGAGCATGCGCCATCTGAACTATTTCACGCACAGGCAAGACCGTGCCGAGCGCGTTCGAAATGTGCGCTAAGGACACGAATACTGTTCGCGAACTCAGACACTGCTCGAATTCATCGAGCATCAATTCACCATCATCGTTGATCGGCGCGACGACAAGACGTGCCGCGGTTTGTTCCGCCAGCAGTTGCCAGGGCACAATGTTCGAGTGATGCTCCAGCACCGAGATCAGAATCTCGCCGCCGGATTTCATGCGCGGGCGGACAAACGAGTTCATGACGAGGTTGATGGCTTCAGTGGCTCCACGGACGAAAACAATTTCACGTTCACTTCGCGCGTTGATGAACTGCTGCACAGTCCTCCGGGCTGCTTCGTACGCGTTCGTTGCCCGCTCGCTCAGAGCATGAACCGCCCGATGAACGTTCGAACAATCGGACCGGTAGAACTGAGACACGGCATCGATCACGGCTTTCGGCTTCTGTGTGGTTGCGGCGTTATCCAGATACACAAGCGGTTTTCCGTGCACCTTCTGGTGAAGAGCCGGAAAGTCCCTTCGGATTTGCAATAGATCAAATTCGGCCGATTTCAGAACTCGCAGCGCGCTCATGATGCCTCCAAAACACTCCGGAGCCACTCATTCAACTGATACTCCAATTCGCCTCGCACTTTGGGAACACGAATCGTATCGATGATCTCGCCGGCAAACCCGCGAATGAGGATGCCCTTCGCGTCATGTTCCGCAATGCCGCGGCTGTTCAGGTAGAACGCAGCGTCGGTATCGATCTGACCGATGGTCGCGCCGTGGAAACAGCGGACATCGTTATTCCGAATCTCGAGCTGGGGTTTTGTGTTGATCTGAGCTTCTGTGGATAGGAGCAGGTTCTTGCTGTATTGGACCGCATCCGCCTTCCGGGCATTCTCGTGAACTGCGATCGCGCCATTAAAGACGCCTTCCGCATTGCCGGCGAGCACGCCTTTGTATATTTCACGACTGGACGCGTGGGGCCGAAGATGATCGATGCGCGTGTGATTATCGATAAGCCGCCGTCCATCGGCGACGAACAGTCCATTCAGTGTGCAGTGTGACCCTTCGCCATCCAACGAAACATTCAAGTCGTTGCGAACCAGAGATCCGCCAAATGAAATTGAATGCGACGTGAGGCTCGCATCCTTCGCAAGATGCGCGTTGATGACGGCAACGTGGAAACCCTGATGGGACTCGTGCTCGATTTTGTAATAGTCGAGGACTGCGCCAGGTCCTGCGGCAATCTCGGTCACGATATTTGTGAGATGGGCGGAATCATTCCAACCGATGAACTCCTCAATGAAAGTGATCTGCGAACCTTCACCGGCGACGATCAGGTTTCGCGGGTGGCACGCCCACGGTTCAGTGTTTCCTGCCGCGATGAAGACCAGGTGAATGGGCTGCTCGCAAACCGACCCGCGCGGAAGTTCAATATAGGCCCCATCCGTGAAGAATGCCGTGTTCCATGCAGCAAACGCGTGATCGGACGTGCGGGTGTACCGCCCCAAATGGTTTTCGATGCCGGATGCCGGCTTCCGATCCCGAAGAGCTTCGCGGATCGTCCGCAGATGGAAATTCAATCGGACATCAATTGTGGAGAATGCCGGATCGAACCGGCCATTAACAAATACGAGGCGTGTTTGACCAGAATCTAGTTTCCGAATCGGTGGAAGTGGCTGATCGATTGGCGGCTGAAATGTGATTCGGCGAAGGGGAGCTACATTGGTGTATTTCCAATTCTCCAGCTTCGTCGTCGGAAAACCGAGCGCAAGGAAGTCGTCCATCCCCTTTTGCCTCAGCCGTTCGACCCAAGGCCAATGGCTACCGGGCAGGTGCTCTCTCATCGAGGAGAATTGAGCGCCGTAGACGTTTTGTTCTGCAATTACCGTGCTCATGAGACTTTCCTTGATGGCTGCGGATTTTCTTGAGGCTGAGCGCTATCGCGCTTGCGCTTCGCGCCGGGCTTGTATTCGCTCCGCTCCGCTGCTGCCTGTTCTTCAAGCCATCCGTACCCTTTCTCTTCGAGTTCCATCGCCAGTTCTTTACTGCCCGAGCGGATGATGCGTCCCCCGATAAGCACATGCACACGATCGGGTACCACATAGTTGAGGAGCCGCTGATAGTGGGTAACGACAATAATCGCGCGGTCCACACTGCGCATCGTATTGATGCCGTCAGCGACGATTCTCAATGCGTCGATATCCAGACCCGAATCGCTCTCGTCGAGAATTGCCAATCGCGGCTCCAGCAGTTTCATCTGCAGAATTTCGTTCCGCTTTTTCTCGCCACCCGAAAAGCCTTCGTTGAGCGATCGCTTCAGCATGGCGTCATCCATGCCGAGTGACTTTGCCTCGTCGCGCGCGCGTGACATGAAATCCACGGCATCTAATTCCGGCAATCCGCGATGGGCGCGAACCGCATTCACGGCCGCACGCAGAAAATAAAGATTGCTCACACCGGGAATCTCGACTGGATATTGAAATGCGAGGAATATGCCTTCTCTTGCGCGGATCTCCGGAGGCATCTGACGAAGATCGCGTCCTTGAAAGCTCAACTCATCAGCGACAACGTGATAGGTATCGCGGCCGGCCAAAACCTGCGCGAACGTACTCTTGCCCGAACCATTCGGTCCCATGATCGCGTGAACCTCACCGGCGCAAACGTCGAGTTCGAGACCGCGAAGGATCGGCTTTCCATCAACGGATGCGGACAGGTTGCGAATGCGAAGCATCATCCAACACTCCCTTCAAGGCTGACGCCGAGCAGCTTGCGCGCTTCGACGGCAAATTCCATCGGCAGCTCCTGCAGCGCCTGCTTACAGAAGCCGTTGATGATCGTGGACACGGCGTCTTCAGCAGAGAGCCCCCGTTGTTGACAGTAGAAGATTTGGTCGTCGCCGATCTTCGATATCGACGCTTCATGCTCAACTCGCGCGGTGGAGTTCTTGACTTCAAGATATGGAAATGTGTGGGCGCCGCATTTGTCGCCGATCAGGAGCGAGTCGCACTGCGAGTAGTTACGGGCATTTTCAGCGCTCTTCAGAACCTTCACCATCCCGCGATACGAATTCTGTCCGTGGCCGGCCGAAATTCCTTTCGACACGATCGTGCTCCTGGTGTTCTTGCCGATGTGGATCATCTTTGTGCCGGTATCGGCCTGCTGATAATTGTTGGTTACCGCAACGGAGTAGAACGCGCCTGTCGAGTTATCTCCCATCAGAATGCAGCCGGGGTATTTCCAGGTGATCGCCGATCCGGTTTCGACCTGCGTCCATGAAATCTTCGAATTCACACCCTGGCACTTCCCGCGCTTCGTGACGAAGTTGTAAATTCCGCCGCGGCCTTCATTGTCGCCGGGATACCAGTTCTGAACGGTGGCGTAACGGATCTCGGCGTCATCGAGAGCAACCAACTCGACCACCGCCGCATGGAGCTGATTGCGGTCGCGCATCGGCGCGGTACAGCCTTCGAGATAGCTGACGTAGCTGCCTTCGTCGGCAATGATGAGCGTGCGTTCAAACTGTCCGGTTTCACTTGCGTTGATACGGAAGTAGGTGGAAAGCTCCAGAGGACACCGGACGCCCTTTGGGATGTAAGCAAAAGAACCATCGCTGAAAACAGCGGAATTCAGGGTGGCAAAGAAATTGTCGCTGTACGGCACGACTGATCCTAGATACTTCTGAACGAGGTCTGGATACTTCTGAACGGCTTCAGAGAACGAGCAGAAATAAATCCCGAGTTGTTCGAGCTTATCGCGAAACGTCGTCGCCACTGATACGCTGTCAAAAACCGCATCGACGGCAACGCCGGCCAGGAGCTCCCGTTCGGCAAGCGGGATGCCGAGCCTCTCGTAGGTGCGTAGGAGCTCCGGATCCACTTCGGCCAGGCTTTTCGGCCCATCGCCGCGCTGTTTTGGTGCCGAGTAATAGCGAATGGCCTGATAATCGATTGGCCCGTAATGCACGTTCGCCCAGGTCGGCTCCTTGAGCGTCAGCCATTGGCGGTACGCACGAAGGCGCCATTCAAGCATCCAGTCCGGTTCATTCTTCTTCGAAGAGATTGCTCGAATAATGTCTTCGCTCAGCCCGGCAGGAACCGAATCCTCTTCGATTTCCGTGACAAACCCATACGGATAATCGCGTGTCAGCATGTCGATTGTTTTCGGGTCCCTCACCATTTACTTAACCCTCTATTCAAGGCTAAGTAATCTGTACTTTAAAGTCAAGATTGGTTATATCCTGCTCGGGCTCGTTGGCAGAACGGCCGGAAGGTTGTCCTGACCTGATCTGGATCGACTCTCTCGCCGTTCGGATCTTTACTTAGCCCCGAGTTGCTTCAGGATTTCCGGATTCTCTTCGCTGACGGCGACAAGTTCGTGGCAGGTTGAACAATCCTGAGTAATTGCCTTGCCGGAATCATTTTTGTGGTTATCATCGTGGCAGCGAAAGCAGCCGGGAAACAAATCGTGGCCGATATTATTGGGATAGGTGCCCCACGAAACCATCATCTCCGGAAAAATATTGCGAGCATAAATACGCTTAACCGCCGGCTGCGCCTCCTCGATGGGCTTCTTGCCCATTAACTGAAGAACGGCGTCACGCTTGAGGTACGGAATCGTGCGGTCCAGTTCACCCGACTCGAGCGCCGCATCTACCGCAGTTGCGGGCATGTCGAACGCGTGCGTCGGGCGATTGTGGCAATCGATGCAATCCATTTTTCGCCGTTCACCGGCAATATCCCGGCTCTTGTACACGACTCCATTCGCCGATACCCATGGAAGATCGTGCCGTTCGGTATCGGCAGCAATGTATTCGATGTTTTTGCCGACGTGAGCTTTATGGATTCTGGTCCCGACATGCATCATCAACACCGTGATTTTCTCGGTGTTATGTGCATCTTCCTCATACTTCTTCAGAACCTTCAACTTGTCGCCCTGAAACTTTTCCGGCCAATGACATTGCTCACATGTATCTGCGGAAGGCCGCAAACTACGGTTTCCCGCATGGATGGGACGGTCGTAAGTTCTGAAGGTCACAGCGAAGGCCTGGTGGATGCCAGACAGCTTATAGTGCACGAACCATGCGGCTCCCGGCCCGACATGGCAACTCACGCATTCAACGCGGGAATGAGCAGAATCCTGATACGCGGTGTATTGCGGAGTCATCACATGGCACACCCTGCCGCAGAATTGTTGTGAGTCCATGTACTTCACGCTCGTGTATGTGCCCGCGGAGACGATCGCCACGTTAATCACGGTCAATAGGCCCAACAGTCCAAAGAATCGGATTGCAGCCGGTCCGGTGACATCGACACTCGGAATATTCCGCAGGCCTCCTCTCCGCTTAGAGCAGCGCCACACGCCGGCCGGAACGAGAATCAGTCCCAACACGAAGAATGCCGGAAACACGAGGAAGACAACGATCCCATAGTACGGATTGGAAAACCCTTGAAAGGCAAACGTCAGGAATATTACTGCGGAAGTAGTGGTGACGATCGCACCGATACTCGCTACCCAGTCGCACAGCAGATACGAAACGAAGGACTGAAAAACACTTTTCACGTATTAAAAATGGTACTCCAGGTATCGTCTTTGACTGCCAGGATGGTCGGTGTCTTTCCGTTCATCTTCAAGCAACTTGACATTAAGGGAAATGGAACTGAGCGGATTCCGGATTTCATGAGCGATTTGAGAAGCGAATCGCCCGATCGTGGCCAGGCGCTCCGATTGAACGAGCCGCTCCTCCATGGTCCGCTCGGGAATTCCGATCCGGCACGGGAATGCATCAGGGGCGCATGGTTCCACATCGCTGCAACGTAGCCAGTCAGAAGGTCGGGGCCCGGCCGTTTCAGCAGGTCAATCTTGCGTTCGGCTGTGCGGCCGCCAAAAGAATGGCACGATTCGCACCTTCCTTCAAACGTGATACGTCCTTGTTCGGGATCACCCGGCTGGAATATCGCGGATTGCGATGCTGCCTCGGGTAAGGCACGCAGATAAGCGAACAAATCGACCATATCGCCGGTCGAGAATTTGGGCCAGCCGGTGCCAGTCTGGGACAAGGTGCTGTAAACGGGTCCGGAGTGGTTCCACATGCGTTCGGCCCACCATAACGGGTCTTCTACACGAGTCCAACTGGAGACCGGAGGACCGGACGGACGTGAAGAGACTCGAGATCCTCTGGCTGCGTCGCCCGGCGCTGTAAAGTACGACAAAGAATAAAAGTAGGCGAATAGATCGGCAGCTTCCGTGGAATTGAGTGTCGCGCCGATTCGCCGGTTCTCCTGCTCGCGCCACATCCTTGGGCCATGGTTCCAGAGAGCAGTGGCCAGTTGCATTGGCGTATGGGTACGTTCGTTGGGCTGAGCCAGGTCGGGGCCAAGTCGTGCACCGGCGCCCCGGAACGCGTGACATTCAACGCAGCCTTTTTCCCGAAACAATGCCGCTCCCCGGAGTGAGTTTCCAGGAATAACTTCGATCTGTGCCGAGGAGAGCACCGGCCACGCGAATGGAGCCACAGCCAGGATGATAAAAATTACCAATATCCGGTTATGCATGGCATGCTGCCCGGCTCAAATACGCCCATTCCAGCCGCCGGAGATCGGCGAGACTCTTCGGGTCGATTTGAAATTTGTTAATCTCCGTCACCACGCGATCGTCCTGTTC
Source organism: Acidobacteria bacterium 13_1_20CM_2_55_15 (assembly GCA_001920875.1). Lineage (GTDB taxonomy): Bacteria > Acidobacteriota > Terriglobia > 20CM-2-55-15 > 20CM-2-55-15 > 20CM-2-55-15. Next base: position 2,770 of record MNKP01000190.1, on the reverse strand, counting down.
AGCGGAAAGGCAGCGGTGGGCAGCCTCGAATAGAATGTTTTCTTCTTTGTGGATGTGGTTGCGGATCAGTTGCGTCAGACGGTTCGCAAAGTGAACGAAATCCGAGCCCTTCTTTGTGCGCAAAGCGTCCTCGATCCCGTCAACAAGCGATCGCTCTTGATCGTGCTCAAAGACCATGTGGCGTAGCGGGCCTTCATGCCAGGCGGACGTCCGCATCAATTCCGGAAAGAGCGCGCTCTCTTCCTGTGCCTGATGGTGATCGTCAGCAAAGCCACGCAAGAAACGCAAAAGGGTCTCGACGTCCTCGGGTGCAACGGGTTGGCTGTTTTCAACGCGCGTTGCCATGTGGTCCAGAACGTCCATGGCCCGCAGGATAATCTTGTGTTCTTGAATCAGCAGGTCCGTGCATTTCATGAGAGCCTCCTGCCGAGATTCCTAAATGCCTCGGCGATCCCGCGGTCACTACAGAATTCTTCGGCCGCACCGGCAAGCGCCGCATGGTGCGCGCGAAAACTTGCCAGGATTGCGTCGTACAGCAGCCGGTGATCTCTTGCGAGGACGGCAGTCAGCTTTTCGTAGATGTCTTCCGACTCCGAGGACTCCATGAGAAGTGACGCATAAAAAGCCTCATTGATTGAAACCTCGGGATCACTGACGATGCCCTTCACGGTCTCGAGCAATTCTTCAACGCGTTCGATCGTTCTGAAATCCACGTCGGCTTCCGCTATCATTCCGCGTTCGCGGCAAAAGCGAAGGATCGAATAATGCTGCAGTTCGTCCATGGCCGTTTCCGCCCAGAACTTGGCCAACGGAGGATTCGCAATGAAGCGTTCGTGCAGCATGAAATAACAGTGTGCGAGCTGCTCTTCAAAAACTTCGAATTTCGCGTAGATCATCGATCGGCGATTTGTCATTGTGTCCTCCTCTGGACCCAGCCGCCGCCGAGCTGCTTCGGGTGGATTCATATGCCTCCTATCGATGGTCCGTAGCCGCTATGCGGCTGCGACCTTGATCGCCTTAGGTTTTGTTTCTTCTTTCTTCGGCAAAACGATCTTCAGAATGCCGTCCCTGTACTCGGCGCTGACCTTGTCTCCATTGACTGTTCGAGGCAATGCGAATGAACGGGTGAAGGTCCCATACTCACGCTCAATGCGGTGATAGTTCTCTTCTTTTGCATCTTTTTCGAAGTGACGTTCACCCTTGAGTGTGAGGACGTTGTTCTCCAGCCTCACGTCGATGTCGTTCGCGTTCATTCCAGGCATTTCCGCTTTTACGACAACCTCATTGTCGGTTTCGAAAATGTCGACGGAAGGAACATACGTTGTCGTCGACAGTGGCTCTTCCCAGTCCTTGCCCCAAAAGGCCAGCCGCGCCGGTAGTGTGTTGAACTCACGGAAAGGATCCCATTTGATGAGTGACATCGTTTTGTCTCCTTTCAGAAGCTCTCTTGTCGCAGCTTCCGCATACCGTTACGCATTCGGGATTCCAAGAACGTACGTTGCTGCACCACGTCCCGAACGACTGATTTATCGAGGGTTTTTATCGGACGAAGGGAAAATCGCGGATTGCCTCGACGCGAGCTTCTGACACATTGTCCGATTCAGCGCCTTGGATGCCGTAGGGCATAGACGGATTGGCACGCCGGGTCAGGCGACAGTTTGATTCGTTTATTCTTTTCGAAGTGAGCCATGATATATAGCGGCGTTCGGTCCGACGTGAAAATCCCAGCCCGATATGGAGTGTGAATCATGAATCGAAAGCAGATTCTTGCCGCTGCAGCGATTGTCCTGGAGTTTGGCGTGGCGTGGACGCTGGGCGGCGTCTTCGGACAGTCGCAGCCGAATGTGCAGGTTCCGAAGTTCCAATACGACCCGACGTTTCCGCAGCCGCTGCCCGAAAAGTGGGCAATCGGCGCAATCGGCGGTATGGCCGTAGACAGCCACGATCACATCTGGGTGCTGCACCGGCCCGCCCCATTGCAGAAGAACGAGCGCTTCGCGGGCGCGGCCATGACGCCGCCGAGAGCGGAATGCTGCATTCCGGCGCCGCCGGTCCTCGAGTTCGACCAGGACGGCAAGCTGCTCGCATCATGGGGCGGCTCCGGCGAGGGCTATGAGTGGCCGTCGATCGAGCACGGCATCTTCGTCGATGCGAAAGACAACGTCTGGCTGGCGGGAAATGGTGACAAGGACGCGCAGGTTCTCAAATTCACAACACAGGGCAAGTTCCTGGCGCAGTTCGGTCATCAGGGCAAGAGCGGCGGCAGCTCCGACACCCAGAACCTTGGCGGGCCCGCCAACCTGACGGTGGATTCCGCAAACAACGAGCTGTATGTCGCCGACGGCTACAAGAACCACCGCGTTATCGTGATCGACACCGAGAGGCTCACCTTCAAGCGCATGTGGGGCGCGTACGGCAACAAGCCCGACGACAAAGATCTTGGCCCGTACAACCCGGATTCGCCGCCGGTCCAGCAGTTCCGGTTGCCACACAACGTGGCTCTGTCGAAAGACGGCTTCGTCTATGTCGCCGATCGTCCTAACGACCGGATACAAGTTTTCAAGAGGGACGGCACGTTTGTGCGGGAAGGATTCATCGCGCCGCGAACGCTGCTTGCCGGATCGGCCTCCGGGCTCGCATTCTCGCCGGATCAACGATTCCTGTACGTGATCGACGGCGCGAACCACCACGTCTGGATTCTCCTGCGTGAGTCGCTTCAGGTCGTCGACCATATCGGCCAACAGGGTATCTTCGGCGGTTCGCTGAACGT
>MNKP01000207.1 GCA_001920875.1 Acidobacteria bacterium 13_1_20CM_2_55_15 | reverse complement strand
GAATTCGCGGATAATCCGGACGATCCGGCTGGCTGCGTGACCGTCCCAAAGTTCCGGAGGGCCGGAAGGTTTCCAATCGCCATTCATTATGCGGCGGAATGCGTCGAGGATTCGGTCCTTGTCGGGGCCAACCATAATGTTGGTTCCATGAGTGATGGTTACAGGCCGCTCGGTGTTACGACGGAGCGTGAGACACGGCACGCCGAGAATTGTCGTCTCTTCTTGAAGGCCGCCGGAATCCGTCAGCACAAGAGTTGCGGTGGATTCCAGATTGAGGAATTCCAGATAGCCGAGAGGCTCCATAGTCCGGATCCCGTTAGTCATGGAAAGGCCGAAGTCACGGACGTGCTTATGCGTGCGCGGGTGTATCGGGAAGAGCACCGGCATGGTCTGCGATATTTCTTCGAGTGATTCGAGAATAGGCCTGAGGACCTTCGGATCATCCACATTCGAAGGCCGGTGGAGCGTTACCAAGGCATACTGCCGGGGTTTGTCGATGTGAACAGCTGCGGCTTTTTCCCGGTGCTTCAAAAGCGTGTCGATCATGACGTTTCCGACGAAATGGATCTTCGACGGATTGACGCCTTCACGTTTCAAGTTTTCGTCGGCATCCCGGCTGGTCGTGAAAAGCAACTCCGCGACCGCGTCGGTCACGAGGCGATTGATCTCTTCGGGCATCGTCCGGTCGCAGCTGCGTAATCCGGCCTCAACGTGAGCGACGGGAATGAGAAGCTTTGCGGCGACGATGGCGCAGGCCATCGTCGAATTCACATCGCCGACAACGACCACGAGATCGGGTTTCTCCCTGAAGCAAACTTTTTCGAACTCGAGCATGATGCGCGCGGTCTGTTCAGCGTGCGTACCGGACCCCACATCCAGATAGACATCGGGAATGGGAATACCCAGATCGCGGAAAAAGACATCCGACATGCCATCGTCGTAGTGCTGGCCGGTGTGGAGGAGGATGCTCGTCAAATCCCGCACTTCCTTCATCTCTTCGACGATCGGCGCAATCTTCATGAAGTTGGGCCGAGCGCCCACGACGTTGAGGACTTTCATGGTAATATTCAACTAGCACATTGTATTCCGTACTGATGGCTTATTGGAGATTCCGATGTTGAAACTCGCGCTTGGACTGATGGTGCTCTTCAGCCAGCTAAGCGGACCAGGAGGCGGACTACCGCAAATCCTCCAGCCTGATTTCAAAGCGACCGCGCCGATCAAGGCGGGCAAACGCGGCGAAGTGACCGTGTCATTTACAGCCTTGAAGGGTTATGCCGTCGATCGCACTTTGCCGATGACTTTGAAGCTGACTGCTGTCCCCGGTGTAACGCTGGTGAAAAATGAACTCACCGCGCCCTCAATCGATCCGAAATCGAAGGACCAGTATTACGTCGATTTGCCCGTCATCAAGGTACCTGTCTCTGCAGACAAGCCAGGCAAGTATGAAATTCCCGGCAAGCTCACCTACTTCTTTTGCTCGAAAGCAGATGGGTTTTGCTCCAGACAAGTCCTCGACGTTAAGATGCCACTAGCGGCGGAATAATTTAAGTCCCGGAAAATCATGTCCACACGAGTCGAGCAATACAGGTCTGCCGTACTGACTACGGCAAATCAGCTCACGATCCTGCGGATCGTGTTCGTACCTGTTTTCATCATTCTACTTGCTTATCATGAGATCGGATGGGCCTTAGAAACATTTGTTGCGGCCGGTGTTACCGACGTGCTCGACGGCGTCATCGCGCGACGCTTCGGACAGAAGACCTCGATTGGCGCCCTACTCGATCCTCTGGCCGACAAGCTACTGATGACCGCATCCATACTGATTCTGTCGCTCCCGCAAATGGAATTTCACAATACGATCCCGCGGTGGCTCATGATCCTCGTGATTTGCCGGGATGTGTTCATCTTGCTGGTCAGTTTGATCGTGGTCGTGATGATAGGTTGGCGCGTATTCACGCCCTCCCCCTACGGAAAGACCACGACGGCGATGCAGGTTGTGACCGTGTTGGCCGTCCTGTACGTAAATTGGCGAAATATTACCGTGCCGGAGTTGAATATCCTGTTTTATATGACGGGCTTCATGACTGCCTTTTCCGGTCTGCACTACCTCATCCGTGCGCTGCGCCGATGGCCGTTTAATGAGTAATACGAAGAAACAATTTTCAGCGTCGGCCTACGTTCATAAGGCGGTGCACGAATACCGCGAGGCGCCGGCGCATCGAAGCGGCGAAGCTCAGAAGCTGCGAATCCTGTCGGTCGAACGCGGCTCCTTTGCCGATCGCATCGGATTAAAGCCCGGCGACGAGATACACCAACTGAACGGCAAGCCGCTGGCGGATGTTATCGACTTCCAGTTCAATGCAGCCAACATCGGCCGCCGCACAACGATTCAAACGCAGGATCGCACGATCAGTTTCGTCCGGCGGGAGTGGGAATCCTTCGGCCTGGAATTCGAACCGATCGAGCCGTTGACGTGCAAGAACCAGTGCGTCTTTTGTTTTGTCCATCAGAATCCCAAGAATGTACGGCGGTCACTGCACATCAAGGATGAAGACTACCGGCTTTCATTTCTGTTCGGAAATTACCTGACGCTGACCAATGTCCATGAAGACGAGATGCGGCGGATCATCGAGCAAAGGCTCTCGCCTCTGTACATTTCCGTACACGCGACGGAACCGGAGTTGCGGAGACAATTGCTCGGTATCGATGAGTATGACGGATTTATGGGCAAGATGGATCGGCTGGCCAAGGCCGGTATTCAAATGCACGGACAAGTTGTGCTGTGTCCGGGTCTGAATGACGGCGAGCACCTCGAGCGTACCATCGACGATCTCTTGAAGTTCTATCCGAGCGTTGCCTCGCTGGCGATCGTACCGGTGGGTCTGACGCAATACCGGAGCACTCTTCCGAAGCTCACCCCGTTCACTCCCGTAATTGCGCGGAAAACGATAGCGCATATCACTCCGATTCAGAGGAAATTAAAGCGGCGAATTGGAACACCGTTCGCCTTTCTCGGCGACGAAATCTTCATCATGGCGGGATCCCCGGTTCCGCCGGCGAGCCACTACGCCGGCTTTCCGCAAATCGAGAATGGGGTCGGGATGGTGCGGACGTTTCTAACCCAATTCAATGCGGCTTTGCGGTCCCGAGCCGGTACCTACCAGACGAAGCGAGGGACGATCTGCACGGGGAAGATTTTCTATCCTTATTTAAAAAGTTGCGTGGATCGACTCGGCCTGGATCTGAAGACCATCGCCATCGAGAGCTTGTTTTGGGGGGCCGGCATCGGCGTGGCGGGCCTGCTCACAGGCCGCGATTTTATTGCTGCGTTAAAAGGAAATGTTTACGGCGATTTCGCCGTGCTGCCGTCCGAATCGATGATAGGGGACGATTATCTTTTCCTAGATGATCTGACGATCAAGGATGTTGAAAGGGAAGTCGGCGTCCCAATCATCCCCTCCGGCTACGATGCGCGCGATTTCGTGAAGTTCCTATTCCCCTCCTCGCAGAGGAGGGGTGGCGCGACAGCCGCAGGCTGACGCGCCGGGGTGGCGCGAAGCGCGAGCCCGATAGGGCGAAGCCTCAATAGAAGTTCGGCGAGAGATTTCGGCCGCTCTGACCACCCCATCTGCGCCTCGCTGCGCTCGGCGCAGCCTCCCCTCCTCTGCGAGGAGGGGAATGTTCACGCTACACTCGTTCGATCGTTACTTTGTTCATCACTACGTCCACGACAGGCCGGTCGCCGGGCTTCGACGTTTTGGTCTTCCCGATGTTCCTCACGACGTCCATGCCTTCGCTGACCTTTCCGAACACGGTGTGGTGTCCGTCGAGATGAGGCGTGGGCGCCAGCGTAATGAAAAATTGGCTGCCGTTCGTATTCGGGCCGGCGTTGGCCATAGAGAGGATGCCTTCGGAGTTGTGTTTGAGCTGCGGATGGATTTCGTCGGCAAAGGTGTAACCGGGACCTCCGCGGCCGGTGCCTGTGGGATCGCCGCCCTGAATCATGAAGCGGTCGATGACGCGATGGAAGATGACGCCGTCGTAAAAATTCTTTTCCGTCAGCTTGATGAAATTCGCCACCGTGTTGGGGGCTTGTTGATCGAAGAGTTCGACGGTGAAATTCCCCATCGACGTTTCAAAACGGGCGTAAGTGCCGGGCTTCATTGTTCAATCGTCGCTTTCTTGATGTAATCGAGTTTTGGAAACGCTTTCGTAAGATATGTGTTGCCTTCGGCCTGAATCCGGCCTTGCTCGGGTTGCTCACCGTATCCGCTGTAGACCTTATCCACGACCTCCATTCCACCGATGACCCTGCCGAATGGGGAGAATCCTTGACGATTCAAAAATGAATTGTCTTTGAAATTGATGAAGACCTGAGTCGTGCGGCTGTTCGGCGCCGCGCTTTTCGCGAAGATGAAGCCGCGAGCGTTGCCTTGTTTGACTGGTTCATCGGGAATGGTGGCGTCGACCCAATTGCGCTGAGTTGCCGGATCTCCGTTGATTCCAAATTGCACCATGAAGCCGGGGACGACGCGGAAAAAGCGGCAGCCGTCATAGTAACCATTCTTTACAAGATTGTAGAAACCATCGGCACCGTTCGACGCCCAATCCGCATGCACTTCCATCTCAAAGACTCCGGCGCTGGTATCGAATTTCACTTTATATACTGCCGGCGCACGTTCCTTGAGAGCCGATGGATTCTTCAAATTCGCTTGACCGTATGCGGCGGGGACAGCAGCGAGCACTACAAAAAGCCAAACTTTTTTCATCGGGTGGCCCCTTTCATCGGGACAGACAATACTTCGACCGGCGTTTCATAACGATCGAAGGGACCCCGAATCTGAACGCCTTGGACCGTGCCGTGGATACGTTCAAGAATTTCTTGAGCAATGAGTATGCCTTCATTACGCGCATGCTCGGGACTCTTCGATTGAGCTTCACGCATACGTTCCAGAATGCTGTCGGGGATCGAGCAGCCAGGTATCTCGTAGTTTAGAAATTCCGCAGTTTTATAATTTGGTAGCGGCACGATGGCGGCGATCACGGGGATCTTCGAATTGCCGGCGCGATCGAGAAAGCGTTCCAGTACAGTGGCGTCAAAGACCGGCTGCGTCAGAACAAATTCTGCTCCGGCTTCGACCTTATAAAAGAATCGCTTCAATTCCAGATCGCTCATGGCGCCTGGATTTGCACCGACGCCAATGACAAACCCGGTCGGTTTTCCGATTGATTTACCGCCCACATCCACGCCGCCATTCAACCGGCTGACCATATTCGTGAGACCGATGGAATCGACTTCGTAGATGGCAGTCGCATCGCTGTGCTCGCCGATCTGATGCGGATCGCCCGTTATGAGAAGAAGATTTCGGAGACCCAGAGCATAAGCCCCGAGCAAGTCGGACTGCATGCCCAGAAGATTTTTGTCGCGGCACGTGTAGTGGGCCAGACTTTCGATTTCCGTCGACTTCTCCAACAGCACTGCCAGAGAAATCGCGCTCATGCGGGCGCTGGATGGCGGAGCATCAGGAACGTTGATCGCGTCGACGTCCTGCGCCTGAAGATATTTGGCCTTCTCGATCGCTTTCGCGAAATCGTGGCCAATCGGCGGGATCATCTCCACGATCTTGATGAATTCTTTTGTGGCCAGTTTCCGTCCGAGGCGGGATCTAGATTCCAGCGGGATTGAACTCTCACCCTCAGTGCCCTCTCCCGCTGGGAGAGGGCGGCGCGAAGCGCCGGGTGAGGGTCCGAGCACCGCAACACCCACCGATTTCACCGCGGCTCGAATCGCCTTGATATGCTGCGGAGTGGTTCCGCAGCAGCCGCCGACAATCCGGACTCCGTATTGAACAAATTTCTTCGCGTATGACGCCATGTATTCCGGCGAGCCCAGATAAATATTTCTGCCTTCGACATTCCTTGGTTTGCCCGCGTTTGGCTGCACAGAGAGCTTTTTCGACGTCACATTCGCGATGCGTTCGATGGCATCCAGCATGATTTGGGGCCCAACGCTGCAGTTCAGGCCAAGTACATCGGCTCCCCATTCTTCCAAGCGCTTTGCGAACACTTCCGGTGGCGTGCCTTCCAGGCTGTTGCCGTCTTCTTCAATGGACATCTGCACGATCAAAGGCTGGTCCGTCACATCCCGTACGCCGCGAATGGCCGCGTAAACTTCATTCAAATCGAAAAACGTTTCCAGAATAAGTGCATGGACGCCGCCGTCGACGAGCGCCTTTGCCTGTTCTCGAAAAGTGACCTGTGCTTCTTCAATCGCCGTCTTGCCCCACGGTTCGATGCGAATTCCCAGCGGTCCGATAGCTCCCGCCACAAGGATATTATCGCCGGCGATGTCGCCGGCGATCCGGGCGCCTTGAATGTTGATGTGACGGATCTGGTCGGCAAGACCATGAGTCATCAGCTTTGTCCGGTTCGCCCCGAACGTGTTCGTTTCAATAATATCGGCGCCGGCCTTGATGTAATCGAGATGAACCTCCCGCACCAGCTCTGGGTTTGAAATATTCAGTTCGTCGAAGCAGCGGCTGATGAACACGCCTTTACTGTAGAGCATCGTGCCCATCGCCCCATCGCAGACGAGCACATGATTCTCCAGCCGAGTCAAGAGGTCCTGCATAGCAGAAAAGTCTAATATAAGTCCCGCTGTGGATGATCTCGAATTGGCAAGGCTGTCCCCGCGGCCACGTAATCCGGTACGGGACTTAGATATAATTTTGGAATGAAGGACATTGTCATCGTTTCAGGCAAACGGACGCCGATGGCGGAATACGGCGGTGCGCTTCGCGAGTGCAGCGCGTTGGAACTCGGTGCGATCGCCGCGAGAGCGGCTATCGGGCAATGCAAATTCGAGCCGCGCGAATTCGATCACGCCATCTTTGGTAATGCGCTGCAAACCAGCGGCGACGCACTGTACGGCGCGCGCCATGTGGCGCTGAAGGCAGGCCTTCCCATCGAAGTACCGGCGCTTACCGTAAATCGGTTGTGCGGTTCGGGCATTCAATCCATCATTTCGGCGGCGCAACTCATTGAACTTGGCGAAGCCGACACGGTTCTTGCGGGGGGAATGGAATCCATGAGCCAGGCGCCTCACGTTATACGCGGCGCGCGCTGGGGTCTCAAATTAGGTCAAAGCAAATTGGAAGATTCCTTGATGGTCGCACTGATGGATACATATTGCGGTTGTTATATGGCAACGACGGCTGAGAACCTCGCGCGCAAGCACGGAATCACGCGAGAAGCGCAGGATGAGTTTGCACTGCGCAGCCAAAAGCTCGCGGCAGCGGCATGGAGCGCCGGACGGGTCCAAGAGGAGATCACTTCTGTCGAACTCGTCACGCGTGACGATCACATGCGACCGGACACGACTCTTGAAGGACTGGCGAAATTGAAGCCGGCCTTCGGGAAGGAAGGATTCGTCACGGCGGGAAATGCCAGTGGAATTGTCGATGGCGGCGCAGCCGTTGTCGTTACCACACCCGAGCGCGCGAAGACTAAACCTCTGGGACGCATCGTTAGTTGGGGAATTGCCGGTGTGCCGCCGGAACTCATGGGAATTGGTCCGGTACCAGCGGCCAGGATAGCGTTGGAGAAGGCAAAATTAAAGCTATCCGACATCGATCTCGTCGAGATCAACGAAGCATTTGCGGCGCAGTATCTCGCGGTGGAAAAGCTCCTCGAATTGGATCGAGATAAGGTGAACGTGAATGGCGGTGCTATCGCGCTCGGCCATCCGCTAGGCGCAACAGGCACGCGATTGGTGATGACCGTCCTCTATGAATTGCGCCGCCGCAACAAAAGGTATGGACTTGCCGCCGCATGTATCGGCGGGGGGCAGGGAATCGCGATGATTGTGGAGGCCATCTGATGGTCATCAAAAAGGTCGGCGTTTTGGGTTGTGGATTGATGGGATCCGGTATTGCGCAGGTGTCGGCCGGGGCTGGTTACTCTACGGTCGTGAAGGAAATCGCCGACGATTTCCTGAAGAAAGGATTGTCGTCGATTGAAAAATCATTGGGAAAATTTGTTGAGAAGGGCACTATCACACGGGACCAACGCGCCGAGACGCTGGGACGTTTAAAGGGCACCACGAAGTTTGAAGACCTCGGAGATTGCGACATCGTCATCGAGGCCATCACTGAAAATCTCCAGCTCAAGCGCGAAACTTACGCAACCATCGACAAGATCGTCAAACCCCCGGCGATTTTTGCCAGCAATACATCGTCGCTCGTGGTCACGGAAATGATGACAGCGACGAAACGCGTCGACCGCTTTATCGGCATGCATTTCTTCAATCCGGTGCCGCTGATGAAACTGGTAGAAGTCGTTGGGACGATTACGACATCGAAGGAGATTCTCGATGAAGCGATGAAGTTTGCCGCAAGTCTGGGCAAGGTTCCAATCCGGACCTCGGATCGATCCGGATTTGTCGTGAATCGATTGCTCGTGCCTTACCTGCTCGACGCAATCCGGGCCCTGGAAGAAGGCGTGGGCAGTGTCGAGGACATCGATAACGGCATGAGGCTGGGATGCGGCTACCCGATGGGGCCATTTACGCTCCTCGACTTCGTGGGCCTGGAGACGACGTACTACATCGCCAATATCATGTTCGAAGAATTTCGCGAGAAACGGTTCGCTCCGCCCCCGCTGCTCAAACGTCTTGTGTTGGCCGGTCATCACGGAAAAAAAACCGGCCGCGGGTTTTACGACTACTCGGACCCCGCCAATCCAAAACCGTTGTATTAAACTGTAGCGGCGGTCGCTGTAGTAGCATCGCTACAGTTATGTACCGATTCGCCATCGTTGCCAGCGAATACAATTCCGTCATCGTGGATCGGCTCATTGCCGGTGCACGGCGCGCGCTGAAAGATCAGGAGCAAGTGAATTTGATACGGGTTCCGGGGTCGTTCGAAATCCCGCTGGCGGCGAAGCGCGCCGCTCTGTCGAAGAAATATGATGCGGTTGTGGCGCTGGGATGTGTGCTGCGCGGCGAGACACCCCATTTCGAATACATCAGCCGCGCCGTCAGCAACGGATTACAACGCGTGGCCTTAGAAGCGGGTATTCCGGTGGGTTTTGGAGTCTTGACGGTGGATACGGTAGAGCAAGCGATGGAGCGTTCCGGCGATTCGGGCAACAAAGGGTTTGAAGCGGCCATGGCCGCTTTCCAGATGATTAAAGTGCTCAGCGAGATCTGATGGGACCACGGCGCAAAGCCAGAGAATACGCCCTGCAAATGCTGTTTCAGTGGGATATCACCCGCGACAGCATCGATCAGATTGCCGCGACTTTTTTTAATGGCCAGGATGAAGAACCCGGTGTCATTGCTTTCGCACGCCAGCTCGTGATACAGACCGTGGAGCACGTGGAAGAGATCGACGCGTTGATCCAGCGTCATGCCGAGCACTGGCGGCTGGACCGCATGGCCACTGTAGACCGTAATTTGCTTCGTCTGGCAAGCCAGGAATTTCTGTTCGACAAAGAAACTCCCAAGACCGTGGTCATCAACGAAGCGATTGAGATCGCGCGTCGCTTCAGCACTCAGGAGTCGCCTCAGTTCATCAATGGCATTCTGGACAGCATCAAGAAGGAGCTGGAAAGCTAAGTGGAGCCACTCGAACAGATTCGCATTCAAAAGCTGCAGCAGATCAAGGATCTCGGAGTTGACCCGTACCCGACGTACCACCGCTATACGCATACGCTCGGTGAAGTGGTGAAACAATTCTCGGTCAAAACCGTCGAGGAATTGGACGAGAGCCACCATCGAGTTCGAATCGCCGGCAGGATTCTGACGAACCGCCCATTTGGAAAGGCCGGCTTTCTCACCTTATCCGACGGCGAAGGCCAGCTTCAAGTGTACGTGAAGAAAGATCGCCTGCCCGAACGCGATTTTCAATTGTACAAATTGCTCGATATCGGCGACTTCATCGGCGTCGAGGGAACGCTGTTTCGCACGAAAACGGGCGAGCTGACTGTGCTTGCGGGCGAGCTGACATTTTTAGCCAAGTGTTTCCTGCCGCTGCCGGAGAAGTGGCATGGACTGAGGGACATTGAAATCCGTTACCGCCAGCGCTACATCGATCTTGTTGTGAATCGCGAAGTCCGCGAAGTGTTTGTCAAGCGCGGCGTCATTATTCGCGAGTTGCGGAAGTTTCTCGACGATCGTGACTATCTCGAAGTCGAAACACCGATCCTCCACCCGATCGCCGGAGGAGCGCTCGCCAAGCCGTTCAAGACGCATCACAACGCGCTCGACATGTCTCTATATCTGCGCATCGCTCCCGAGTTGTATCTGAAACGTCTCATCGTCGGCGGGTTGAATCGGGTTTATGACTTGAATCGAATCTTCCGCAACGAAGGTATCTCCACGCGCCACAATCCCGAATTCACGATGCTCGAGTTCTACCAGGCCTACAGCAATTACACCGACCTGATGGATCTCACTGAAGAGATGCTGACCGGCATCGCCGAGAAAGTTTGCGGTTCGAAGGTGATCACATACGACGACCTGCAGATCGATTTTCGGAAATGGACGCGACTCTCCATGAAAGAGGCGATCCTCAAGTTTTCAGCGGAGAAAATCGATGAAGACAGGCTGAGTGATCACGCGGCGGTCGAAGCGTTATTGAAACACTTGCAGGCTGAGTTCGATCCTAAATTGCCGCTCGGCAATCTCATTGGAATTTTGTTTGAGACTGTAGCCGAACAGCATCTCGTGCAACCCACCTTCATTTACGACTACCCGGTCGAACTGTCGCCCCTGTCAAAACGAAAAGCAAGCGACCCGAGTCTGGTTGAGCGCTTCGAGCTGTATATCGGAGGGATGGAAATCGCCAATGGCTATTCCGAGTTGAACGATCCCATGGATCAACGCGAGCGATTCCTTTCGCAGTTGCGCGAGCGGGAACGCGGCGATGAGGAAGCGCATCAGATGGACGAAGATTACATCCGCGCCTTGAGCTACGGCATGCCTCCAACCGCGGGTGAAGGCATTGGCGTGGACCGGCTAACGATGCTGGTGACGAATTCAGCGTCGATCAGAGATGTGATTCTGTTTCCGCATTTGAGGGCAGAATGAGGGCTTTATTCTATGAAATTCGAAGTAATCGTAGCCGTTCGCTATCTCAAGGCCAAGCGCAAACAAGCCGTCATCTCGCTCATCACTCTCATCTCCATCATCGGCGTTGGGGCCGGTGTCGCCGCTCTGATTATTGCTCTTGCCATCAATGCGGGTTTTCGTGATGACCTGCAGAGGAGATTGCTCGGCGCGCAGGCGCACGTTTCGGTGTTGCGCAAGGACCGGGCTACGGGCATTTCCGATTACCTGAGGACCACGAAAGAGGTTGAGCAAGTTCCCGGTGTTGTGTTTGCTGCTCCAGCCTTCTATCAGAAGGGGTTGATCTACAGCGGATCGCAGGCGGCCGGCATCATTGTCAAAGGCATTCTTCCGGAGATGGAGAGTCCGTTATCGGCGCTTTCGGCCAACATGGTCGACGGGAGTCTGAAAGATTTCCGCGATGACTCTGTGATTCTCGGAAAGGAGCTATCGAAAACGCTCGGCACTTTCCATGGCGATCGCGTGAAGATTGTCAGTATCGAGACGTCGCTGACTCCGCTAGGGGCCATCCCTCGCAACCGGACCTTCACAGTGAGCGGGTTATTCGAATCTGGACTTTACGATTTGGATAGCACGTGGGTTTACATTCCACTGACTGCCGCTCAACGGCTCTTCGGCCTGGGAGATGTCGCGTCGACAATCGAAGTGAAGGTGAACGATATCTATCAGGCAAAAGCGATCGGCCGGAAGATCATCGACCGTATCGGCGCAGATTTCGATTTTACGGACTGGATGACCATGAACCAATCCATCTTTCAGGCGCTTCGCCTCGAGCGTATCGTGACGCTCATTACGATCGGTCTGATCGTTCTGGTCGCTGCGCTGAACATCGTCGCGACGCTCATCATGATGGTGTTGGAGAAAACGCGTGATATCGCGATTCTTATGTCGATGGGGGCGACGAAGGACAACATTCGCCGTATCTTTATCTTGCAGGGCGTCATTATCGGCGTGATTGGAACCGCATTCGGCGTCGTTGTTGGACAGACCGCATGCCGCATCGCGGACAAATATCATCTCATCAGCCTCGCGCCCGACGTCTATTCGATCGCTTACGTTCCTTTCAAAGCGGCAGCGCTGGATTCGGCAATTGTTGCGGGTTTGGCCGTTTTGATTAGCTTTGTTGCAACCCTTTACCCTTCGGCCGCGGCTTCGAAACTCCAACCTGTGGAAGCGCTGCGATACGAATGATCCAGGCGCAAAATCTCACGAAGATTTATAAAAGCCCCGCCTCTCAAATAGTGGTTTTCGAAGACCTGAACTTCGAGGTCCAGGCCGGCAGCCTTTTCGCGATAATTGGTCCCTCGGGTGCTGGGAAGAGCACCTTACTTCACCTTCTTGGCGGGCTGGACCGGCCGACCCGAGGTGACGTGCTGTTCAAGAATCAGAGTATTTTCCAATGGCAAGCTTCACAGCTGGCTCAGTTCAGAAATCGTCATGTGGGTTTCGTCTTTCAATTTCATCATCTTCTGCCGGAATTCACCGCGCTCGAGAATACGATGATGCCGAAGCTCATTCGGGGTGACGACCGCAGCAGCACCGAAGCAACGGCACGTCAAATTCTTGATCGGGTAGGCCTGGCCCAGCGGCTCGACCACAAAGTGGGTGAGGTTTCCGGGGGGGAACAACAGCGGATCGCGATAGCGCGGGCCTTGATTGGTCAGCCCGAATTGTTATTGGCCGATGAGCCTACCGGCAATCTCGACCACCGGACCGGTGACGCTATTTTTCAAATGATTCGCGAGCTTCATCGGGAGCGGGGGCTTACTTCAGTCATCGTCACTCATAATGAGCGGATCGCCGTCCAATGTAACGAGGTCTGGGAACTCGACGCGGGCGCGTTTGAAAGAAAGGGATAAAATTTCAAGGTTGTGAGACTTACGCGCATCGTTTAGAATCAAGACAGCCGCGAAGTCTACGTGTCGACCAAGGTACTAGGCGCAGTGGAGCCCGGGTTGTCAGGTGACGGCTACATGAGAGAATCAAAAGACTATGTTCGAACGATATACCGAGAGAGCACGACGGGTCATATTCTTCGCCCGCTATGAAGCTAGCCAGTTCGGGAGCACGACGATCGAAACCGAGCATCTGCTTCTCGGATTGATCCGCGAAGATAAGAATCTGACTAATCGTTTCCTTCGAAATCATTCTTCTATCGAAAGCATTCGGAAGGAGATCGAAGGTCGAACCACGATTCGCGAGAAAGTCTCGACGTCGATCGATCTTCCTCTTTCGAACGAATGTAAACGCATCCTTGCCTACGCTGCCGAAGAGGCGGAGCGGCTTAATCACCGGCACATCGGCACAGAACATTTATTGCTCGGCATCCTTCGTGAAGAAAAATGCGTCGCTGCGGAGATTCTTCACGAGAGGGGGCTTCGGCTTAACGCCATTCGAGAGGAACTGGCGCGCTCCGTCGTTGACCGCCAAACGCTTATCAAGCCGAAGGAAACCCCGCTACTTAGCGAGTTTTCCCGAGATCTCACGCAAGCCGCGATGGATGGTATTCTGGACCCGCTTGTCGGCCGTGATGCGGAGATTGATCGCGTCATTCAAATCCTCTGCCGGAGGACGAAAAACAACCCGGTCCTGATCGGCGATCCTGGCGTGGGAAAAACGGCCATCGTTGAAGGTCTCGCGCAGCGCATCGTCGATGGTGAGGTTCCGTCGTTTCTCTCCGACAAGCGCATTCTGGTGCTGGATCTCTCGCTGATTGTGGCGGGAACGAAATATCGCGGCCAGTTTGAAGAGCGCTTGAAAACCATCATGAAAGAGCTCGTCGATAATCCGAACACCGTTGTATTCATTGACGAGTTACACACACTAGTCGGTGCGGGATCGGCGGAAGGTTCACTCGATGCGGCGAACATTCTGAAGCCGGCATTGTCGCGCGGCGAGATCCAGTGTATCGGCGCAACAACCCCAGCCGAATACCGCAAATCGATCGAGAAAGACCGGTCGTTGGAACGGCGTTTCCAGGCCGTGAAGGTCGGAGCACCGAGCGAGAGTGAAGCCGTGCGGATCTTGCAGGGTGTCAAGTCTCGTTATGAAAAATTCCACATGGTGAACTATACCGATGAGGCGATCGAGTCGGCGGTGTACCTGTCGAACCGGTATATTCCCGATCGGTTTTTACCCGACAAAGCCATCGACCTTCTCGATGAAGCCGGCGCGCGTGTCAAGCTTCGCCAGGCAACGCTGCCTTCGGAAATGACCGACATCCAGCGGCGGATCAAGTTCATCGTCGCGCGGATGGAAAGCGCGATCTCGAGCAAGGACTTCGAAAAGGCCGAGCATTACAAGAACCAAGAGCAGCTCGAGCGTGAGAACCTGCGCAATGTTCGGGAGAAGTTCAATATCAGCGAAACCACGAGCATGGGCGTTGTGACCAAAGCCGATATCGAAGATGTGGTTTCGCGCTGGACAGGCGTTCCCGTCAACTCGATCAAAGAAGAAGAAATGCAGAGGCTCTCGAGGATCGAAGAAGAACTGCATCGGCGCATCGTCAGCCAGGATCAGGCCATCAACGCGCTCGCGCGCGCCATCCGGCGGTCCCGTGCGGGCTTGAAATCGCCCCACCGTCCGGCTGGCTCGTTCTTATTCCTCGGCCCGACCGGCGTCGGAAAGACGGAAATGGCTCGGTCGCTGGCCCAGTTCCTGTTCGGCAGCGAAAAATCTTTGATCCGGTTCGACATGTCCGAGTTCATGGAAAAGCATTCGGTGTCGAAGCTGATCGGATCGCCTCCAGGGTATGTCGGCTATGAGGAAGGCGGCCAGCTTACCGAGCGTGTAAAGCGGAATCCGTACTCCGTCATTTTGCTCGACGAAATCGAAAAGGCCCATCCGGATGTGTACAACATCCTGTTGCAAGTCTTTGAAGATGGGCATTTGACCGACGGCCTCGGCAATACCATCGATTTCAAGAACACCATCATCATCATGACCTCGAACATCGGCGCGCGCTTCCTGTCCAAGCACACCAGCCTGGGTTTCCAGGCGCCGAGCGAAGAAGCGACGGCTCAGAAGATGGAAGATGCCGTCATGCAGGAAGTGAAGAGGCTGTTCAATCCGGAATTTATCAACCGGTTGGATGAAATCATCATCTTCAATTCATTGACGAATGAGGATCTCGGCCGCATCGTCGATATGATGATTGCGCAATTGAACGAGAACCTTGTCCACAAGAGGCTTGAGGTCTCCATCACCGATGACGCGAAACAATGGATCCTCGACAAGGCTTGTCGTGACAAAAACTACGGCGCACGCCCACTACGTCGAGCGATTCAGCGCTATATCGAAGATCCGTTGTCGGAAGCTCTCATCCAGGGGAATCTGAAGGAGTTGTCCAAAGTCGAGGTTTATATGGAGGGCGGGCAGCTCTGGTATCGTCCCATGGATCGGGACCGCGAAGAAGTCGGCGTACCACTGACCATGTAGGAAATTTGTAATTCAGGGACCCACCCCGAATTCTGAACCACAGGAATTCGGGGTGGGTCCCTGAATTACAGTAACAAAATCCCCGCTATCCAGTCTAAATCCGTCCACTTATAGTAAAATTCACGGGCTTGGAGGGTGCATGATGGCCGTTACAGTGTTGTTGGCTCTCGTTTTTACAGCTGTAGAGCCGCAGGCGCTGCAGACTCCTGATCCAAATCGCATCGAAGAAGTCCGTGTGACCGGCAATCGCAGGATACCGTCGGACACGATCAAGTACAACCTTCAGACGAAGCCAAATGACCAGTTCAACCCAAACGTCATCCGCCGGGATATCAAAACGCTCTATGCCCTCGGGCATTTTGACGATATCCGAGTCGAGGAAGATCAGGGGAAGACCGGCAAGATCATCATATTCCGGGTCAGGGAAAAGAAGCTGATTCGGAGCGTGAAATATGATGGCTTGAAATCCGTCACAAACTCCGAGGTTCTCGACAAATTGAGGGAAAAAAAGGCCAGCATCAGCCAGGAATCCCCGTACGATCCCACCAAGATAAGGAAAGCCGAAACGATCATTAAGATGATGCTCGCCGAGAAGGGTCACCAGGACGCCACGGTTGAGGCGACAACTGAAGACATTCCTCCCAACTCCATTGCCGTGACATTCAAAGTCGATGAGGGACCGAAGATTCGGATTCAAAAGATCTCGATCGAAGGTAACAAAGTCTTTCCGGCTAGCCAGATCAAGAAATCAATGAAACTTATCAAAGAGGCCGGTCCTTTGACGGTTTTTACCAGTAAAGACACTTACTTCGACCTCAAGCTTGCCGACGATATCACCCGCATTCGTATGCTATACGCCGAGCACGGATATGTGCGCGCGAATGTGCTCGATCCGGTGGTCGAGACAAAACCGCAACAGCTTCATCGAACTCTGCCTTTCATCCGGCCGCCATTCCCGTGGGGCATACCGATTCCGTTCAAGAAAAAAACACTCGATCGCTACTACATCACGATCAAGATCGAAGAAAACGATCAATATCGGGTTGGAGATGTCAAAGTTACCGGGGCCAAGCAGTTCAATGAAACGGTAGTCAAGTCCGTGCTGGGTCTGGTGCCTGGAGAGGTCTTCAATGAGGAACGGCTTCGGAAAAGCTTTGAAAATCTAAAGAAACTGTATGGGGCACGAGGGTATATCAATTTCACCGCTGTGCCGGTCCAGGATTTTGATGAAGCCAAGAAGCTGGTCAATTTGAACATCAGCGTGGACGAAGACCGTCAATTTTACGTGAATCGCATCGCGTTCAGCGGAAACACGACGACTCGCGACAAGGTCATCCGCCGCGAGGTCATGGTGGAAGAGGGGCAGGTGTTCAACTCCGCACTGTGGGACATGAGCCTGCAACGCTTGAATCAGCTCGGCTATTTTGAAGAGATCAAGACGGAAGATG
>MNKP01000184.1 GCA_001920875.1 Acidobacteria bacterium 13_1_20CM_2_55_15 | reverse complement strand
CTACCGCGGTCGATGCGATGAAGGCCGGTGCAACCGATTTTCTTCTTAAACCGTTTTCACACACAGCACTCGACGAGATCCTGAATCATCATCTAGCTGCGGGTGCTAGACCTCGGTCGTCCACCGAAGCGACAGAAATCATCACGCAGAATTCTTTAATGCTGTCGCTGTTGGATCAGGCGGCGCAAGCCGCAAAGACGAATGCCACGATTCTCGTGCAAGCGGAAAGCGGTACGGGCAAGGAATTACTTGCGCGATGGATACACAAAAACAGCGCGAACCATAACGGCGCGTTCGTGGCCGTAAATTGTGCGGCCCTTCCCGAGAATTTGCTCGAATCCGAGCTTTTCGGGTACGAGAAAGGAGCATTTACAGGAGCTGCCAACTTCAAGCCAGGCAAGTTTGAACTAGCACAGAACGGAACCATCCTGCTCGACGAAATCGGCGAGATGGCGCCCCTTCTTCAAGCCAAGCTTCTCCGTGTGCTTCAAGAACAGGAAGTCGACCGCATCGGCGGCAAGCGGCCGATTCCCATTCGTGTCCGGGTCATCGCCACCACCAACAAAGACCTGAGGAAGCTGATCGCGCGCGGACAATTTCGCGAAGATCTGTTCTTCCGGTTGAATGTCGTTCCGTTGCGTGTTCCTCCGCTGCGTGACCGCAAGGACGACATTGCCGTGCTTACCCAGCATTTCGTCAAGAAATACGGGGGAGCCGCGGCAAGCGAGCCCGATGCGGAAACGCTGGAGTTGCTCCAGCGCTATGGCTGGCCCGGCAACGTACGGGAACTGGAAAACATTATTCATCGGTCGTTTGCCCTGCGCGGCCGCCTGAAGATCACCGCCTCAGACTTGTTCGATCAGAGTGTTGAATCACCGGACGCGCCCGCACTGCAAGCCGGACAATCCGTGGGAGAAATGGAGCGCAAGCTCATCATGACGACACTCGAGCAGACCAACGGCAATCGGACTCACGCGGCGAGATTGTTGGGTATATCCCTTCGGACTCTGCGCAACAAGCTTCGCGAATATCGAGTTGAGGAGGCAGCAGTCCTATGATCAACCCCAGCAATGCCCCTTTCTTTCCCGCGGTCGCGGAACTTCTGTCATGGACGTCCAAGCGGCAACAGGCTCTGGCCGGCAACGTGGCTCGTCCAATACTTGAATCAGAAAATCCGAACCCTGCGTGCTGCGATCAATGAGGGAGGGAAGGTTTAGGTAAGCATGAGCGACTTCAGAGTCTACAGCGACATTCCCCGAATCATGGTGCCTACGGCGGCGCCCAACCGGCAGCCCTCAGGCTCGTCATTCGCCAAGCTCCTCAATGAAGCCGTTCAGCAAGTCAACGATGTCGAGAAGAGATCGCAGGGGGAGCTTCAGAAATTTCTAAGCAACGAATCCGATCTTCATTCCGTGATGATCGCGTTAGAGAAAGCAGACCTTTCGTTCCAAGTCATGATGCAGGTGCGCAACAAGATCGTCCAGGCGTACCAGGAACTAATGAAATCTCAAGTCTGAGCCGAGGATCGGTAATCGAGAATGGCTACTCCAAATCCGTTCGAACAAATCAAGACGTTCTTCACCCGCTACAGCCTTCAACAGAAACTGGCTCTGGCCGGATCTGCCGCTATGGTTTTGATCCTGCTGTGGGTGCTCGTTTATTTCGTCAATCGTGTCGAGTATCAAACGCTTTATGCCGATCTCGATCCGCAGGAAGCACAAGGCATTATTCAAAAGTTGCAGGAGTTGAAAGTTCCCTACGAACTGGAACCCGACGGACGAACCGTCAAGGTAACCGCTGACAAGATTGCTGAAGTCCGGATCCAGCTTGCAAGCCAAGGATTGCCGGAAAGCGGCCGTATCGGCTTTGAGATATTCGACAGGACGAATTTCGGGCTTACGAATTTCCAGGAACAGGTCAATTACCAACGTGCTCTCGAAGGTGAGCTGGCACGCAGCATCATGACCCTCGCAGAAGTCGAGGCCGCGCGCGTGCACCTTGTGCTCGCGAAAGAATCCCTGTTTCAAAGCTCGGACGAGCAAACGAAGGCGTCGGTCATTCTAAAGTTGAAAAACGGTCATTCGTTACCGGGCGCCGCTGCGCAGGGAATCGTCAACATGGTTGCCAGTGCCGTCAAAGGCCTCATGCCGGAGAAGGTAGTCCTGGTCGACTACCGGGGCAAGATCCTGTCACGCAACGGGGGCCCCGAAAGCGGGCTTTCGGCGCAACAACTGGATGCGCGGCAAAGAGTGGAAACGGAGCTCGCCGGAAAAATCGTTCAGATTCTCGAACCAGCAGTGGGTCAGGGCAAAATCCGCCCGCAGGTTTCCATCGTCATGAACTTCGAGCAAGTAGAAGAGACCGTGGAACAGTACGATCCGCAACACAGCGTCATTCGAAGCGAGCAAAAGCAGCAAGAGCGTCAACCGAAGACGGAACGCGTCGGCGGTATCCCCGGCTCGCCGAGCACTCCGAGTAACAATCCGGCGGTCGCGCCTGCGGCACAAGCGGACCAATCGGCTGACAGCACCAACTCCGATTTCGTGAAGCAGAACGAAACGATCAATTATGAAGTGAGTAAAGCCGTTCGCCATGTGGTCAATCCCGTCGGAAAGATCGAACGGGTTTCCGTTGCGGTCGTTATCGATAATCACGCCAAGGTCACAACAGGCAGCGACGGCGAGGAACAAACCAGCCAGGAGCCTCGTACTCCGGAGGAAATGAAGAAATATCGGGACCTGGTTACCGCGGCCATCGGTTTCAATCCCGATCGGGGCGATCAGCTCACTGTTGAGAATATTTCCTTTCAGGGTGAGACCGAACTGATCGAGAAACCCGGGTTCATCGAGAAACGGGGCCCGACGATAATGATGTTTTTGCGGTATCTCATCATTCCGGTTGTATTCATCATTCTGTACCTGTTGTTCCTCCGTCCCGTGCAGAAGTCGGTATTCGCGAATTGGGCCACAACAGCGCCGACCGCGAGAAACTCGCCTTTGGTGCCGGCAAACCTGCAGACGCCGATGACGGTGAAACAATTCGAGGCCCAGCTTAGCGGAGCCTCCTCACATGGGAATGCGGATGGTGACTCGATGCCGCTTCCTACTCCGAACAAGATTGATATGATCCGCAAGCGCGTGGTCGAGCACGCTCAGTCGGATCCGGAAGCTGTTGCCCGGCTCGTTCGAACCTGGCTTGCCGATGAGAAGAACAGATGAAAAGCGGTGATGTGAAGATGGCTGCAACGCTCTTCGTTCTGATGGGCGAGGAGACCGCGGCCGAGGTCTTACGCTACCTGAATGAGGCGGAGATTGAGGCGATCTCTAGGCAGATCTCGAACGTCGGGTCGATTCCAGCGGAGGAAGCGGAGAAATCCGCCGAGCAACTGTACCAACTTCTGGTGGCGAACCGGTCCATTTCTGAGGGCGGAGTTGAATACGCCAAGAAAGTTATTCTGCGGACGTTGGGTGCCGGTCCCGCCAGGCGCATCATGGACCGCCTAACTCACAGCTACTCCAACTCCAATGCGTTCGAGGCCATCGATCGCCTGAATCCGATGCAGCTTTCACAATTCATCCAAAACGAACATCCCCAGACGATCGCGCTGATACTCGCGCATCTCACCCCCAGTAGTTCCGCTGCGCTGCTCGAATCCTTGCCTGGAGATATTCAGGCGGACGTGGCCATGCGGATGGCCACCCTGGAGACAATCTCGCCCGACGTGATTCGGGGGATTTCGACCGTACTCGAAGAGAAACTTAAGCCCGTCGCTCCATACGCCCATAACCACGGGTATGGAGGTATTCGAGCTGTTGCCGAGCTTCTCAACCGCATAGATCGCCGCAAAAGCCGGACCGTTCTCGAAAAGATCGATACCATTCAGCCGGACGTGGCAAATTCGATTCGCGAGTTGATGTTCGTATTCGAAGAGATCGCCACCCTCGACGACACTGCCATTCGTGAGATTTTGCAGCGCGTGGATCGAAGGACCCTTGCGGCAGCGCTGAAAGGCGCCAACGAACAGCAGCAACAGCAATTCTTCCGTAATATGTCCGGGCGTGGCGTCGAGATGATGAAGGAAGAAATCGACATCATCGGTCCGATCAAGATCAGGGACGTCCATGCCGCTCAGCAACGCATTGTCAACGTTGTCCGCCAGCTTGAAGAAGAAGGGCTTATCAATCTCGGCGACGGCAGTGGTGATGAATATGTCGTTTAGGATCATTCGGGGCGCCGGCCGCGTTCAAAAGCTCAAAGTCAGCCTTCCCGGTGAAGCCAAGGCCCTTAGCGGCTCGCATGAACACGTCATGGATGTCGAGAAGCAGGCATTCGAGCAGGGCTACGCCGAAGGCGAGCGCATCGGCAAAGAGATGGGCGAGAAGATGGTGGAGACCATTGTGAAACGTTACGATCACGCCATTGCGCGGCTGGCCGAAACACACAAAGCTCTCGCTGATTCGATGGAGGAAGAGATCGTTCGCCTGGCTTTGGCAATCTCGCGCAAGATCGTACAGCGAGAGCTCGCCATGGATCCGGATATTGTCTCCGCCGTAGCGGCTGTTGCGCTCAAGCGCGTATCGAGTCACCAATCCATTACGCTGCGGGTCAGCCGGCAGGATTTCGGGCGAGTTCGTGCTGCGATTGCAACAACAAATCCAGCGGTTCAGGTTATAGAGGACACATCGCTGGAGCGAGGAGACTTCGTCGTCGATACGGGGCAAACACATCTCGACGGCCGCATCGCCAGTCAACTCGAAGCGATCGGTCACGTCCTATTCGACGATTAGGCATGTTAGACCTTTCGCGCTTTCATCACCGGCTTCAGTACGCGGATCCGATCGGCGAGTTCGGTACCATCGAAAAAATCGTCGGCAATACCATCGAATCGCACGGACCCAATGTGACGATGGGATGCGTGTGCTGGTTGGAAAATCAGGGCAGGCGAATTCCCGTAGAGGTGGTTGGCTTTACAGCGGGAAAAGTGATCGCGATGCCGCTCGGAAAAATCGATGGCATCAGACAAGGCGATATTCTGCAAGCGTCGGGACGTACGGCCACCATCGGCATGAGTGAAGAGCTACGGGGGCGAATCCTCGATGGTCTGGGAAGGCCGATCGACGATAGACCGATGCCTCTCTTGCTGGACCGGCAGGATCTCTACACCGATCCGGCAAACCCATTACGCCGCGACCCCATTCGCGAGCCCCTGCAGACCGGCGTTCGCGCCATTGACGGTTTGCTTACCTGCGGTCTGGGCCAGCGAATCGGAATTTTCGGCGGCAGCGGTGTCGGCAAGAGCAGCTTGTTGGGAATGATCGCGCGCTACACGAGCGCTGATGTCAATGTGATTGCGCTCATCGGTGAGCGTGGACGCGAGGTACGTGAATTCATTGAAAACGACCTGGGTACGGAAGGACTGAAACGCTCCATCGTTATTGCATCCACGTCGGATCAGCCCGCCCTCGTCAGAATCCGAGCTGCATTTGCGGCTACAGCTGCGGCCGAATACTTCCGTGACCGCGGACATAACGTCATGCTGCTGATGGATTCGATCACGCGGTTCGCCATGGCTCAGCGCGAGGTCGGCCTTGCGGCCGGGGAGCCGCCTTCGTCCAAAGGCTATACCCCCTCGGTGTTTTCATTGATGCCCAAACTCCTCGAACGATCGGGCAAATTCGCGAAGGGCAGCATTACCGCGTTTTACACCGTTCTCGTCGAAGGCGACGATATGAATGATCCTATTGCCGATCACGCGCGATCGATTCTGGATGGCCACATTGTGCTCGATCGCGAACTGGCGACACGCGGCCAATATCCATGTATCGACGTGCTGTCCAGCATCAGCCGTCTTATGCCGCATCTCGTGAGGACGGAATTGAAGAATGCCGCCTACGAGATCCGCGACCTGATAGCCACCCACAAAAAATCCGAAGATCTCATCAACATCGGCGCGTATAAGCGGGGTTCGAATCATCGCATCGATGCTTCAATCGACAGAGCGGACGCGATCAAGGCATTTCTTAAACAACGTCCTGAAGAATTCTCGCAACTCACGATCACCCAACTGCAGCTCGTCCAATTGGCACAATTGCAGTGAAGGATGAACTGAAAGCCAGTCTGAAAAGACTGGGCCGCCTTGCCCAGATCAAACAGACATACGTGTCTGTGGCTGAAGCTAACGTGCGGAACGCTGAAGGCGAAGTCCGGCAACTGGAATCAGCCGAGAGCAAGCTGACCGGGAACATCCAGGGCAAGCAGGCAGAAATCGCCTATCTGCAGACCGCTACGGGACACGATGTGCAAAGTGGCGAAAGATATATTCAAGCCCTGGAATTGCAGCGAAGATTGATTCGGCAATCTCTTGAAAAAGCAAATCTAGACCTCGAGCAATGCCGCACGGAATGGACCGAAGCAATGCGCGAACAGAAGATGGTCGAGAAGGTTCAGGAACACCGATTGCATCAGTGGGAACACCAGGATGACGCGGCAAGTCAGAAATCGCAAGACGAGATATCGATTGGCCGCTTCGTTCGAATACGGCGACAGAACTAGATACCGAAGTTATCCATCAATATTCATCGCGCTGGACTTTATCGGGCTGCTGCAAGAAACCATGAGCTCAAACGATAGCCCGATGCTAGGATTGGTCCCTTTATGGATGAAGATCGAGTCAGAAAATGGTTGCACGACTTGAATAATCGCATCGGGACGGTCCTTGGCCAGGCGGAGCTCTTGCAGTTGGAGAACCTCAGCGCCAAAGCGCGCGAGCGTAGCAAGCTCATCGAAGAGAAGACGATCGAGATCCGCCAGATGATTCGAGATGTCGGCGACCACCTGTTGGGTTGATCGGCCAGGGGACAGACACCTAAATCACCTAAAATTCAGTGCAAAGTTCTTTGATTGAATTTAAGTGATTTAGGTGTCTGTCCCCGAATTTCCCTCCTGCCGGATGTCAGCCTTTTGACGCCCATTTCTTCGTAACTCCTTCATTTTTTGTTGCGTGCTAACGGTATGAGGCGTGCTTTTCACTGTCCGGAAAATGAAGGAGGCGAACAGTGCCCGAAGAACAAGTCGTCGAAGGAAAGGAATCCGAACCGAATTCGTTATTCAGTTATGAGTGATACGCAGACTGCACTGACAACTCGAACCGACGCCATACTGCACGACTTGACCTCCGTCTATGACGTTCCGGTGCATATCACCATTGACGTCGGACGCCTACGCCTTCGTGTCCGAGATTTGTTGCGGCTGGCGCCTGATTCGATCATCGCGCTGAAGAAACCGGCTGGAGAACCATTTGAGATCAGCATTAACGGAGTACAGGTGGCGCGGGGCGAGGTAATCAATGTCGAGCAATCGTCCGCTATCAGGATTGTCGAGGTTCATAAGCCAGGAGGGCTGACTTCATGATCGCGTTCCAGGTGATCGGATCCCTCGTTTTAATCCTCGGCGGCCTCGTGCTTGTTCTCCAACTCCTAAAGAAATATGTGCCTGCGATGGCCGGGCCGCGCGATCTTTCCGTGATCGAACAGCTCCATCTGGGAGATCGATGCCGCCTCATGGTTGTCAAAATCCGCGGTGAAGAACTATTGATCGGTGTTACGCGCGAGCATATTTCGATCCTGGACAAATTGGCACAATGAACTACTGGGTCTTAACCAATCTGCTGGCTGTGTCGCCGCCAGTCCAATCGACGCTGAAGCTCGATATGACAAGCGCCAATGGGCAGGTTCAAATGACGATGCCGGTGCAGATCATGATCCTGCTGACGCTGCTCACCTTTCTGCCGGCAATCATCATCTCGCTCTCGTCATTCACGCGAATCATCATTGTGTTTCACTTCTTGCGGCAGGCTCTGGGGACGCAGGAAGCTCCTTCGAACCAAATTTTGATTGGACTTGCGCTGTTCCTGTCTTTCTTCATCATGAACCCAACCTTAACCGCGATCTACAACGACGCGTACGAGCCATGGTCTAAGGGCGAAATCGACCAGGCCCAGGCGTTGGAGAGAGGATCCCAGCCTCTCAAGCAGTTCATGTTGAGAAGTACTCGGGAGAAGGATCTGCAACTTTTTATGGAGATGTCCGGCGGCCCGAAACCCAAGGGGCCCGATGATCTGCCGATGCGCGCCGTCATGCCGGCATTCATGATTTCGGAGATCAAGACAGCGTTTCAAATCGGGTTCGTCCTGTTTCTACCATTTCTGGTCATCGACATGGTCGTATCTTCGGTATTGCTTTCGATGGGGATGATGCAACTGCCGCCGGTGATGGTATCGCTGCCGTTTAAGGTTCTCCTATTCATTATGGTGGACGGCTGGGGATTGGTTGTCTCCTCGCTGGTTAAAAGCTATGTCTGAAGAAATGATTCTGAGACTAGCGAGGCAAACGCTCGAAACGGCGCTCCTTGTAAGTGCCCCCATGCTCGCTGCGGGGCTAATCGTGGGCGTCATCATCAGTGTTGTGCAGATCATCACGTCGATTCATGATACGGCGCTCGCATTCGTACCGCGAATCGTCGTGACATTTGTCGTTTTCTTGATTGTGTTCCCGTGGATGATGGCGACGATGGTGTCGTATACCCACACTCTTCTCGCATCCTTTCAGCCTTACGTGCGATGAACGATGCGATTGATATCGCTTTCCATACCTTACTTCTATCTCCTCCACGTTTCGGTCATTAGCGTTCGTGTAGGGGCGACGCTGCTGTTCGCGCCGATTTGGGGCTATCCTGGTTTGCCGCATTATCTCCGAGCCCTGTTGGTGTTCGCCATCGCGGCGGCCATGTCTGTCGTCATTCCGTTTAATGCGGCCGCATTGTCGAGTCCTGGGATCGTCTTCCCGATCGAACTGCTCATCGGCCTCCTTTTGACAACTGGCATTCGCATCGCATTTGCGGGCCTGCATATGGGAGGCCAGCTCGTGAGTTATCACCTCGGATTTTCGGCAGTGCAATCGATAGATCCGCAAACGCAGAACCGCTCGACAGTGATGTCGAACTATTTCACCTTGTTCGGGTACGCCTTCGTCTTGGCCACCAACCAGCATCACATCATTTTTCGGGCGCTGGCGGGTAGCTACACCGCTTTTCCGATCGGAGGATCGATTGCGCCCACTCAATGGTTCGGTGCTTTGATCGAAGCCTCGAAACAGATCTTCATCATCGGCTGGAAAATCGCCTTGCCTGTTTTTGTAGCGAGCTTCGTTATTGAAATGACCGTCGGATTCATCTCGCGCATGCAGCCGCAGATCAACACCATGGTCGTGGCGGTTCCCCTGAAAATTCTCGTCGGCATTGTCATCTTGGGCGCTTCGATGACGTTTGTGCCGCGTGCCATCGGCTCCATGATGGAAACGATGGTCTTGAGGAAATAGGATGGCCCGCCAGGGCGAACGCACAGAAAAAGCCACATCGAGGCGAAGGCAACGCGCAAGGGACCAAGGACAGTTTGCATACTCCCAAGAACTGACTTCCGCGATGACACTCGCGGCTTGCGTTGTGACGGCATTCTATTGCCTCCGGTCGCCGTCCGGCTTTCGGGCGTTTTTCGCCGGCCTACTTGAGAATGCCGCTACTGAAAGCGGTGCAGAACTGGTTCGTCGGGCGGGAACTTA
Organism: Acidobacteria bacterium 13_1_20CM_2_55_15; assembly: GCA_001920875.1. Lineage (GTDB taxonomy): Bacteria > Acidobacteriota > Terriglobia > 20CM-2-55-15 > 20CM-2-55-15 > 20CM-2-55-15. The sequence goes on along the minus strand of MNKP01000184.1, from coordinate 39,575 downwards.
TTTTCTAATCGTGGCTGCTCCCATCTTTGCCGCGGCTGTGATTGCGGCGCTTGCAGGAAATTTCATTCAAGGTTTGCCGATCTTTCCCCGAGACTCCCCAGCGTTCAAGTGGGACCGCCTGAATCCGGTTCACGGACTATCGCGCCTGAAAACCCAGGTTTCCTGGATTCAGTGGTTGAAACTGTTGTTCTTCGTTGGTGTCGTCGGAGTGGTCGTGTGGAAAACGCTCGCGGCGTCCTGGGAGCAACTGATCGTGCTTCCTGCATATTCGATCGAGGCTTCGAATTCGGTCATCCGCTCTGTCACATTTCGCATTTTCCTGTACATCACCGGTGCTGTCGGAATTTTGGCTATTGGGGATTTCTTCGTTCAGCGTTGGCGTTTTGAGCAAAACATCAAACAGACAAAAGCCGAGGTCAAGGAAGACAGGAAAGCCCTCGAGGGTAATCCCATGATTAAGGCCAAAATCCGCTCGATTCAGCGCGACGCCGCACGCCGCCGAATGATGTCACGTGTGAAAGATGCCGATGTCATTGTTACACACGCGACGCACTATGCCGTTGTGCTGGAATACAAACCGGAAACGATGGCCGCCCCGCGCGTTGTAGCGAAAGGCCGCAACTTGTTGGCACAAAAGATCAGAGAACTGGGTCGGGAACATGACATTCCCACCGTCGAAAATGTGCCTCTTGACCGCGCTTTGTATCGCAGCGTCGGCATCGAGCAGGAGATTCCAATGGAACTTTATAAGCCAGTTGCTGAAGTGCTTGCATACGTTTACAAGAGTCGCAAGCGTACTTTATAGGCAATTTTTGCCGGTTGGCACTGAGGTTGCACCACCCGGGGTGCAATGAAGTCGCAGATCGCAATGCCAATAGCAATCGTCGTTATCCTGATTGCTGTCATCATCCCGCTGCCAACGGTCATCCTCGATGTCCTGATATCGTCGAATATTGCATTGTCCGTGGTCATATTGCTGGCTGCGGTCTACCTTCTGAATCCACTCCAGTTCTCTTCGTTTCCATCAATTCTTTTGATGTCGACGCTGTTCCGGCTGTCGCTGAATATCGCTTCCACACGGCTCATTCTGCTCAACGGTAGTCGAGGGATGTCCGCTGCGGGTGAAGTCATCAGCGCGTTTGGCCAATTCGTCGTCGGTGGCAATTACGCCGTCGGCATCGTGATTTTCCTGGTTTTGATCGTTATCCAGTATGTCGTGATCAACCACGGCGCTGTTCGTATTTCGGAAGTAACAGCTCGGTTCACGTTGGATGCCTTACCGGGCAAGCAGCTTGCGGTTGATGCGGACCTGAATGCTGGAATCATCGATCAACAAGAAGCCCGCGAACGCCGGGCGGAGATCGGCAGGGAAGCCGAATTCCACGGCGCCATGGATGGCGCCATCCGATTCACCCAGCGCGACGCGGTGGCTTCGATCCTCATTACGCTCATCAACATTATCGGCGGCCTGTTCATCGGCGTCTTCCAGTTCGGGATGCCGGTCGCCTCCGCGCTGACAACCTTCACCGTACTCACGATTGGTGACGGCCTCGTCACCGCGATACCTTCGTTGCTGATCTCGATTGCCGGTGGTTTGGTTACAACACGCGCCGCGTCGGACCTAAGTTTGGGACAAGAGGTTTCGATGCAGCTTTTCTCGAATCCGAAACCGGTCTATTTCGGAGCGGGCATCGTGGCCGGGCTTGGACTGATTCCCGGATTTCCGAAGTTCTCGTTCTTCTTCCTGGCCGCAACACTCGGCTTCATCGCATTCACATTAGCCAAAGCCGCAACGCAACGAGAAGCCGCTAGCACAACCGACGTGACGCCGAAAAGTGCCGCGGATATGTCGGAAAGAGCCACCAGTTTTCTCAAGATCGATACTCTCGCCATTGAAATCGGCTACGGGCTCATCAGTATTGTCGATGTGCAGCAAGGCGGGGAGTTCCTGAATCGAATCCGCTCGATTCGCAAACAGGTCGCGCAGGATCTTGGCCTCATCGTTCCACCTGTGAATGTTACGGACAACCTGAAGCTTGCTCCGCGCCAGTATTCGATCCTGCTGAAAGGCGTTGGGATAGCCCGAGGCGAGTTGATGGCCGACAAGTTTCTGGCGATCAATCCGGGCAATGCGACCGAAACGTTTCCGGGCACCCCGACAACAGAACCCACATTCGGCCTACCCGCATTCTGGATTACAAAAGACAACCGCGAACGCGCCCGGATGCTCAATTACACAGTTGTCGATCCCGCGACCGTCTTGGCGACACATTTGGCGGAGACCATCCGCAGCCATGCCTACGAGCTTCTCGGCCGTCAAGAAGTAAAGGCGCTCATCGATTATGTGGCCGAAACGCACCCGAAGCTTGTCGAAGAGCTGGTTCCGAAGACGCTTTCTGTGGGCGACATCCAGAAAGTTCTACAAAACCTGCTGCGTGAGAAAGTTTCCATTCGCGACCTTGTCACGATTTTCGAAACACTAGCCGACTACGGCGCGCTGACTAAAGACCACATCACGCTGACCGAAATGACGCGCGCAGCGCTGAATCGTTCGATCAGCAAGGCGCTTCTGAACGATCAAAACGAGCTCCCGATTTTCACGCTTTCGCCGCAATGGGAAGAACGACTGAATCAGGCGATGGTGAGCGGAGAATCCGGCACGTACCTCGCGCTCGATGCCAAAACATTCGAGGGCCTGGTAAAAGTCCTGACCGAGGTTTGCCAAAAGACGATGGCAGCGCACTGGACACTGCTATGTTCCAGCGGGCTGCGATTCCATCTGCGAAAATTGATCGAACGATTCCTTCCACAATTGGCGGTCATCTCACCTAACGATATTCCACCTAATGTTCAGATCGTCTCACTTGGAGTTGCAGGACAATGAAGGTCAAGACTTACAACACCTGTTCGCTCCATGAAGGTCTCGAGGACATCAAGCGAGACCTGGGAAGCGAGGCGCTCATCTTGAGCACGCGATCCGTTTCGGTTCGCCCCCGTTTCAGCTTATTCAAAAAGCCGGCATGGGAGATTACCGCAGCGCTTGAGGAGAAGGTTGAGCCGAAACCTGAACCCTCACTTGGCGCGAAGCGTCAGCTGAGGATCTCAAGTTCGACATCCGCCGCAGTTGCGACAGCGCGGGCTCGCACGGCTCGCGATTCTCGCATGGAAGAACTGATCGCGGAAATCAGCGATCTGAAGAAGTCCCTGCGGTCCTTGACCAAAGCGATTCCAGGCAAGTCGGATTTTGGAGATGGCATGTTTGCCGAGCTCGTAAGCCAGGGTATTGATCACGACATTGCCGACCATTTGATTGCTACAGCGTCCCGCGGCAATCCCGCACCGTCCGAACAACGCTCCTTTGTGCGCCGGTTGCTCGCCGATCAGTTGAATATCGCTGCCCCCGTGGAACTCTACGCGAAAACACCAGTCGTGAGCGCATTTGTCGGTCCCACCGGAGTCGGAAAGACCACGACGATTGCAAAAATCGCCGGCCATGCCGCGATTCGAATGAAGAAGAAGGTAGCGCTGATTTCCACCGACACGGCGCGCATCGGCGGGCATGAACAGTTGGCTCGACTGGGAGGACTGCTTGGCATTCCGACATACACCTGTGCGGACGTTTCCACGCTGAAAGATCTGGTTGCCGGTCTCGACGACTGCGATCTGATTCTGATCGATACATCGGGGTCGAGCCCGTCGGATCTTTCCCGATTGTCGAGGTTGGAACCGGTGACTGCGGCGGCGGATGGAAAAGTCCATCTCGTGATCAGCGCCACCACGCGTTCCGACGACATTACGAAGATCGTTTCACGGTTTCAGCGTTTTTCTCCAGCAAGTGTGATCTTCACCAAGATTGACGAAACGGATTCAAAAGGCGCGCTCACGGGAGATCTTCTACGGAACGAACTTCCGGTTTCATATCTCACGAACGGCCAACGGGTGCCAGAGGATCTGGTAATCCCCGCGACAGATGAATTGGCCGGGTTTGTTGTACCTCTGGAGACTATAATAATATGACCCATGCCCAAAGAGATGCATTGATTCAAGAAACGCTTCCTCTCATCAAGCACATTGCCCATCGCGTCGCTATACGCTTACCCAGCAATGTCGAAATTAGGGACCTCATCAATGCCGGCGTTCTCGGCTTGATGGATGCCATCGAAAAGTTCGAGCCTGAACGCAATGTCAAATTCAAAACGTACGCCGAAGTCCGCATTCGGGGCGCAATCCTCGACAGTTTGCGGGACCTGGATTGGGCCCCGCGTTCGCTTCGCAAGAAGAGCAAGGACCTTGAAAGAATGTATGCCGACCTCAGCCAGAAGCTGGGGCGTCCCGCAACGGATGAAGAAGTATCGGAAGCAATGGGTGAGAATATCGAAGACTTCCATGAGTTGGTGGATCAGTTGCACGGTCTGACGATCGGCTCGTTCGAAAACCTCAGCGATAGCGAGGACAGCGAAAATTACATCAACTACTATCCCGATGACGGCAGCAACGACCCATACATGAAATTCGAATCGAACGAATTGACCCGGCTGTTGGCAGAAGCTATCGAAGAGCTGCCCGAAAAGGAGCGGTTGGTTCTGTCGCTCTACTATTTCGAAGAATTCACAATGAAAGAAATCGGCGCGCTGCTCGGTGTAAACGAGTCGAGGGTTTCTCAACTTCATACGAAGGCGACCCTGCGCCTTCGAGGAAAACTTGGGAAGCTTGTTCCCGATGTCGACTCCATGTTTCGCACCGCAGCCGCCGGGTAAACTCGAATGGCTGAAAGAAAAATTCTCAAATACAACTTCAAACGTCCGGATCGCGTTTCGAAGAACCAGGTCCGATCGTTACATTTTTTACACGACCGGTTCGCGCGAAATTTTTCTTCCTCGGTATCTGCCTATATGCGAACCGTTGTCGAGATCAGCGTTGAAAACATTGTGCAGACCAGCTACGCCGAGTTCTTGAATACGGTGTCGGATACGACTTGCCATACGGGTATTTCCTTGAAGCCCCTGGACGGTGTGGCCGTCATCGAGATCGATCCCGAACTTGTCTTTCCGATGATCGACAGGCTGCTCGGCGGTGCCGGCCGCCCGATGACGAACCTAAGGCCGATGACGGAGATCGAACAAAGCGTCATGCAAAATGTTTTGCGGCTGCTCGTCGACAATCTGAGGGAAAGCTGGCGCCCGGTATATCCAATTGAATTCACTCTTACCTCAACGGAAACACATCCCTACATGGTTCAAGCAACGTCGCCGAACGAAATGGTGATCCATTTCCAGTTCCAGGCGCAGATGAAGGAAGCGATTGGCAAGATTCACCTGGTCATACCGACATTGGTGCTCGAGCCGATCGTTCACATCTTCGATCAGGAAGAACCTGGTCATCGAAAAATTGTCCAGGATGGCTCACTGGTGCATCTGCTCCGCCACATTCCTCTCGATGTAAGCATCGAGACCCCTGAGACACCTTTTCCAATGGAATCATTGTTGTCTCTGCAAGTAGGCGACACGCTCGTTTTGGATCATCGGGAAAAGTGGCCTGTCATGATCAAGGTCAGCGGCAAGAATAAACTGTATGCAAAAGCCCAAATGGATGCGACGCACAAGGCTTTCGTTATAACTGGACATGTACGACCAAGAAGAGAGGAGTCGATGAATGGACACATCGCTGAGTAAGAACGAGAACGAAGAAAGCAGCAATCTTTCTGTCCTTATGGACGTCCAGCTTCCCGTTTCCATCCGTTTCGGTGAAACAGAGATGGTTCTGGAAGAGATCGTGAAGCTCGGCGTCGGATCTGTGATCGAGCTGAATTCCGGAATCGATCAATCTGTCGAACTCGTTGTTAACAACCGCGTCCTTGCTCGTGGCGAAGTCGTTACGATCGATGGATTTTACGGAATACGCATTGCGGAGATCACAAGTGCCGGCGAACGATTTAAGTCTCTCAATTCATAGTCCGGTCCTGATCTACTCGTTTCTCACAGCCTATGGACTGCTGACGATTCTGATGCTCATGTACGTCCGTGCCAAATTTCGATCGGCGGCGAAGACGTTGAACCTGCTCCAGGCGGAATGGCAAAGCGCGCGGTCAACACATGAGAGTTTTGTAGGGGCCGCGCATGAACAACTCTCGAAACTAACCGCGCCAAAGCCTGCCTCCGCTTTGCCTCAGCCAAACACGGCTGCGAATTTCGACATACGCAACCATGTTATCGCGATGGCCAAGCAAGGAATCGCGCCGCCCGAGATTGCCCGCTCCTGCGGTGTTACTGAAGGCGAAGTCGAAATTGTGTTGGGGATTATCCGGTTGCAACGCCGATCGGATACCGACAGGCAAGAACGACTGGACCAAAAAGACCGGTGATTAAAGGCAGACTTTTTGGAGCCTTTTGAGAAACCAGGGTCGCGGATTGATGTCACGGTTTCGTCAATCGGTGATGCGACCAGTTTGCAGGGCGGCATCCTGCTGCAAACACCACTAATTGGCCCAGATGGAAACGTTTATGCCCTCGCACGAGGCGCTCTTGTCGTGGGTGGCTTCGTCGTCGTCAATGCCAGCACCTGGGTTACTGTCAATCATCCGACAGTCGGCCGGGGTTCCGAACGGGGCGAATGTCGAAAGCGCAGTCGTTGGGAGTAAGCCGCAAACTGTTGACATTCTGGAGGTAGAGATCGATCGCGCCGATTTAAAGTCCACCAGGTGTGCCGCTGATGCGCTGAATAGCACCTTTGGCGGACCGATTGCAAATCCGATTGGCGGCCGGTCCATCCGGCTTCGCGTACCGCCGGATTATGGACAGCGGCCGGAGCATTGCAAACCAAACGCGAGATTCTATGATTTCTGACGTCAACAGCCTTACGAACCTGGGTACCAAGGCGGATCCGAAAGCGGTAGCCGCCAAGGTCCAAGGTATGTTTTTGGACGGACGGGTGGTGGAGAGCGGGTCCAAGGGCAGTTTCGGTAATACTGTTGTTGTCGAAACCAACGACGGCCGTAAAATGTTGTACGGCCACAATAATCAGAATTTTGTTCAGGTGGGTGACTGGGTGTCTCGCGGCGACACCATAGCCGAGGTTGGATCCACCGGACGCGCTACCGGGCCGCATGTGCATTTTGAAGTAAAGTTTTGATGAACCCCTGCCGATAAGTTCCGGATGGGGGAGAAGACTCTAGGATGAGTATTGACCGAGTGAACATCAGCAACGTGGGCGTCGATCGGGTACAGGGAACGCAGCCCAACGACTCGACGCGGCACTCCGGTATGGATCGAAACGTCACTGCCGGTTCAGATTCCGTCGAACTGTCTTCCAAGGCGAAGGAACTGGATCGGTTGGCGAACGCCATCGATGAATCTCGTGCCGAGCGCTTCGACAAAGTTCGCGAAGCGCTGGAATCGGGTACCTACCAAGTATCCGCGAGAGATATCGCCCAAAAGCTGATCGACGCGAACGAAAAATGATTTAGAGGAGAAAGTCCCATGGATGGGCTCGTAGAAGAACTTTTGCGCTTGGAAAGCGCAAAACACAAAGCACTCGTCGAGATTGACGCCCCCGCTTACGACGCTAACGTTCGTGCGCAGTTGCGCCTGGTTTCGGCCTCCAAGAAAACCCTGGATAAAGTCGCTAACGTAGAGCGCCTCCTTGCTCTGTCGCAACTGATCACATTGAACACCCGCTTGCTGCAAAACCTTGTATCGACCACTCCGTGGTTCGCCCTTGGCAGCAACAACGGCTACAACGCCAAGGGCAGGGTTTCGGACGTTACAACTTCACGCCGGATTTCAGTCGAGGCATAGGTATGTGGTCGTCGGGAGCGCTGAGCACCGCCTTGTCGTCTTTGATGGCGAACCAACTCGCGCTGTCTGTAGCGTCGAACAATATTGCGAATGCAGGCGATCCCAACTGCACGCGACGAAGACTCGTGACAGCTCCCGCCGGTTCCGATGATGAGCGCCGTCGCGCGGAGCCAACAACAGCTGCAAGCGACGCTCGCCGTCGGCGCGAGAGCCTCGCAGCTAACGATCTTGGATTATTTGAAGTAACTCCCCAAGGAGGGGACGTGAAAGCAATGCAAGCTTATGATTACAGGGCACAGCTCAAGCTGAAGAGCCAGGACGCGATCATTCACTTCGATGAAGGTTTGATCGGATTTTCCGAATTCAAAGATTACGTTTTGATGGAGAGCGAGAGTCTGGCGCCTTTCCGGCTTTTGCAATCGCTGGATTCAGCGAAGGTCGGCTTCCTTGTGCTTGAAGCTGCCAGTGTGATCCACAACTATTACGAGCTCGTACCCCCTAGAGAATGGGAATCGCTTGGCATTAAAGACAAAGCGAAACCTTTGGCCTTCGTGATTGTTGTAATCGGTTCCTCGCCACAGGCCAGCACAGGCAATTTTCAGGCTCCGCTACTCATTAATTATGAAAGAATGATCGGAAAGCAGATGATCCTGACCGACTCGGGTTTATCCGTCCGTCAACCTCTGACATAGCTTCCGCAGAGTCCCCCAAGGGCAACAGCGCTTACAGCTCTTTCATAGTATTGCTTGACCTTAACCTTTCCGATATGCTTCCAACAAAGGAAACTTATGCTTGTTGTGACGCGGAAAAAAGACGAGAAGCTGATTATCGGGAACGAGATCGAAATCCAAGTGCTTCGGATTGGCCGAGATAACGTTCGTCTCGGAATCAAAGCCCCAGCTCATATTTCCATTTACCGGTACGAAATCTACGAGGCGATCAAAAATGAGAACGTCTCCGCGGTTACCTCTCAGATTCCCGATAAAGAAACCTTAGAAAAGATTTCTAAGGGCATAAAGGCTGAATAGTCTAGGTCTTTGGGTCTGTTTTCCCACAGAATCTCAAGCAAACCGTAAGGTTTCTTTACAATCTTCGTGTATTCTCCTCAGCATCAATATATGAGTGAATTAGCTGGCGGGCAGGCCCTGAATCCGTTTCTCCGTAAAGATTCTTTACGCTTTCAACTCTCTCACATGTGCCTGGTACGTTCTGCCGGCGGTTCAAGCGCTGGTGTAAGAATCGAGAATTGTGGAAGTTGCAAAAATAATGTCGGCTTTATTCCTGCGACCTGTCCGTGGCGCTCGACTTGCGTAGCCCGTACGGGTGTTGAACGCACGTGTGGGCTGACGTGTAGTCAAAGCCGGTTATACCAGTCCGCCCAAATTCGCCGATCGCGCGTACCTGTCCGAGGAGCCTTATGCTTGTAGTCACGCGGAAAATCGGAGAGAAAGTGATTATCGGAAACGAAATCGAAATCCAATTGCTTCACATTGGCCGGAATCATATTCGTATCGGCATCACAGCGCCAAAACATATTTCGGTCCACCGCTACGAAATCTACGAGGCGATCAAGAATGAGGACGAGTCGGCAGTAATTTCGCAACTACCCGATAAAGAGACTTTGGAAAAACTTTCCAAGTAATCACGGCTGGAGAGTTCCTTCAGCCCTGCCTGGTTTTTTCCCGCATCGAGCTTGATTGCGCATTCCCGCGCTTGCAGCCATAATGGGCGCTGACCAGACTGGATTCCCGTTCGTTGTTTTTGAGGAGAGATGTATGCGTAGGTCGAAGGTGGCGAAAAAAGCGATGAAAGTTTTAACATTCGTGGCTCTTGCCGGCTTTGCGCTGGTACCGGTGTTTGGGCAGATCTCCAACACCGCGTCCGCGCCGAAGATTCCAAAGTTCAAGTACGACAGCTCCTGGCCCAAAATGCCGCTGCCGAATTCATGGACTTTTGAGGGCATCACCGGCCTCACCGTCGATAAGGAAGATCTGGTCTGGGTGCTGGAGCGGCCGGGCGATTTCGAGTTCGATCCGATCTTCCGGCGTCCCGAAGTCACTGAGAACTACGCATCGCTGAACCCGCCTACCGCCATGTGCTGCAAAAGGCCGCCGGCCGTGCTTGCATTCGATCAGCTGGGCAACCTGGTGCATAGTTGGAATCCGGAATCGCAGAACGGCCTTCATCTGATTCTCGCGGATAAGGCGGGCAACATCTGGATTGGCACCGATACCATGCGCAAGTACACGAAAGAAGGCAAACTGCTGGCGACTATTCAACGCGTGCCCGAACCTCCCGGGCAGATCAAAGCGGGCCAGTATGCTGGAGATATGCCGATGGTCGTCGGCGGCATCGAGGGCGGCGAGTTCTTGGAGCGCGAACGGGAGCTATTCATCACCGACAACTACCTACGCGGACGCGTTCTGGTGTTCGACATGGATACACTGAAGTTCAAGCGCGGTTGGGGAGCGTATGGAAAGCCTCTCAAAGACATCGCAGTCACACAGAATTTCAAATACTACCCCGGCGTCACTCCTCCCAAAGATTTCGTTGCGCACCTGACGCTCTCGGTCGCAAATGACGGTTTCGTTTATGCCGCTGATCGCGGCGCGGATCGCGTACAGGTATTCACCAAAGATGGCATGTTCGTGCGGGAATTCACTGTAGCGCCCGAGACGCTGGATCGTGGCTCTACAGGAGGCCTGACATTCTCGCGTCCGGAACAAACGCTCATCTATATCTCCGACATCATGAACAACGTCGTGTGGATCGTGAACCGGGCTGAGGGAAAAACGCTCGGCCACTTCGGTTTCTTCAGCCACGCCGGCGGGGGATTCCACTGGCTGCATATGGTCGCGACCGATTCGAAGGGCAACGTTTACACAGGTGAAGTCGATACCGGCAAACGTGTTCAGCGATTCCTGATTCAGCGGTGATGGGCCTTCTTATCCCGGTTGGCTAATTTTGTCGATAACGATTACTTCGAGGGCCTCGCAGCATCCTCCACCATTTGATTCAGCAGCGGTATGTTTTTCACATCCGGCTGAGCATTCTTGAACGTCCGGATGTAGGCATAGATGTCCTTTGCCTGCTTGTCGGATAGCGTGTTTTCAGCGAAATTCGGCATGCTGGTCGATGGCGCCAGCGGCGCAACGTTCGCACGGCCGCGCAGGAACCGAATGAAGTTTTCTTCGGTTGCCAGATTCGAACTCCAGTTCCCAACAAAAGCGCGCCCCGTCTCACCGTTATAGCCGTGGCAGGCATAGCAGCTGTACGAGTAATAGAACGCCTTTCCATTAGCAGCGTTGCCGGTCACGGGACTCGTCGGTGCTTGCGAGTTGCCGCGCTGAGCGTAAGCCGGGATCGCCAGAACTGCGGTAACAGCAACGATCAAAATTCCCCTCCTCGCAGAGCTCGCAGAGGAGGGGTGGCGCGACAGCTTAATCGCTGGCGCGCCGGGGTGGTCAGTTCGGCGTAGCTCACTCACAATTCCTCCTCACCGCGGCTGCGTGATCACGTCGATCAGATACGGTTCGCCACGTTTTGCTGAATCAAGGCCGCGCTTGAAGGCTCCCGCCAATTTGGCCGGATCGGAGATCGGCCCCTCGGATGTCATTCCATAACCCGCCGCCATCTTTGCATAATCGATGAATGGGTCGCGCAGGCTTGTGCCGATATGCCCGCGATCGGTTCCGCGGCCGCGAACGCCGCACATATACTCGACGAACATCAGTTCCTGATGCCACGCCCGATTGTTGTGCATGATCGTCAGCAGGGGAAGCTTGTGATGAACTGCTGTCCACAGGACACCGGGAGCGTAATTCAGGTCACCATCGCATTGGATATTGATGACGATGCGATTGCGGCTCTTTGCCGCCAGCGCAGCGCCAACAGAAGCAGGAGCACCATAGCCCATGCCGCCTGCGCCTTGTCCGCCCAGATAGCTGTACGGCTTATTGTGATCCCAAAGCTGCACGTTGTGTGCGCCGGAGAAACCGCTTGGCGAAGCCAGGCACCAGTCTTCGTTCTTGATCCAGGGCCAAAGTTCGGCGTAAATGCGCGCAGTCGCGACGGGACTCGAGTCCCATCCATTTCTTTTCGTTTGCACCGCCTGCGTGAGCGCTTCGATGCGGGCTTTTTGATTTGCCTCGGCATGCTTCGCTTTGCGCTCCTCGACGATTCTTCGCTTGTCCGGCGTGAGCTGCCGTTTCACTTCCTCGATGAGGAGCGGCAGGCTCGCTTCCGCATCGGCCTGAATTGCGGTGGCGCTGGTCGCGCCGGCGCCACCGCGGGCGCCGCGCCCGCCGGCAGCGGGTGCGATACCGCCGAATCCGATGTTGGCGCTATCGCGCTCCAGCAGCGTCGCAAGTCCGGGACCGATGATGGATGCCTGGGCAGCGGGAATCTCCAAACCCAGCGTGTAATCGTAGGCGGTGCTGGAACCGGGTCCACATAGCGGATGACGTTGTGGAAAGCTCATCGGTCCCGTCGTTGCCCCTGTCCCTGCCGACGCTCCCACCAGTTCGGCGAGCTCGACCGATAATCTCGCGCCTTGGGCCGTTCGCAGCCGTCGAACCTCGATTCTAGGATTTTGTGCATCCAGCAAGCCTTTCGCGATTTCCCTTGCCTTGGTCAAGTCGATTCCGGCGATTTGCGGCGGCCGGTAAGCTGGTATTTTCAGCTCGCGTGCCTCTTCTTTCTGAAGCTCGGTATCCAAGACCACCAACGTGGGACCCATCGGCGGCGTGATGGCTTCGTTGTATGCGCGTTGTAATGCCGCAAGCGATTGCTCGAGCGTTTTGGGCTGAGCGTCCCATTTCGTGAAGCTGCGGACCATGGCAGCCATGTCGTGTGCGGTGTGGGCCTGGATGAATCCTTCGTCGCGGCCTGCAATCATGAGAACGGGAGTCCGATCATAATAGGCCTGATAAATCGACATTGCCGCATGCTGGACACCGATCGTGCCATGCAAGAGAGCAATCATCGGTTTACCTTCGGCTTTGCCGTAACCGTGAGCCATTGTCACTGCGGATTCTTCGTGGAGAGCGGTAATGAATTCCGGCATCTTGTTCGGCGGATTTCCGTAATTGATGAAAGACTCCTGCAGGCCTTCGAAACTCGAACCGGGATTTCCGGCGACGTATTCCAGCTCCATATCTTTTAGTACCTGGACCATGAGATCGGACCCAGGCCGCTGGACCGCGCGCACGCTTACAGGGGGCCGGACGGCTGCAGCGTCTCTTGCGACTTGCTCTTGGGTCGGCGCTGGTACAGCGGCCGCCGTACTTGCGCCGCCCTGCCCCGCCGCTTGCGGCGTATCCGTGACCAGAGATGCCGCGCTCGCAGCCGCGCCGGCTGCTGCGCCTTTCAGAAAACCCCGCCGATTCAACGATCCGTCTTTTTTAGCCACACTGCACTCTCCTGTATAGCTTCAATCACTCGAGGACTGATGTTAGCTGCCCGACCGGTATTCTTCACGAAGATTTCGATGAAGGTGACCGGGGTCGAACCCGCATTTTTGAATCCATGCGGCGTGTTCGATTTAAAAAGATGTACCTGTCCAGGGGCGACCGTTTCTCTCTCTTCTTTTCCCTCGGGTCCGAAGAAGATCTCCACAGGACTCGTGATGGGAATAAAGATGTGGAATGGACCTTCATTGTGCACATGCGAGGGCCTCACGGCGCCTGCTTCGAGCTGGACGCGCGTGACCCGAACCTCCGCGGTGTCCATGATTGTCTGCGGACTCACGCCGGGATTGCCACGCCCTTGCCCACGCTGTTGACCAAAAACCGGTGCGCAGCAGAGCGCGAAGATGACAATCGAATGCAGAGACTTGATCATCCTCTCAACCTCCAGAAGCGACTAAAAGGCCGCCATCAATTCTATAATGGCGGCCTTTTCGGTTTGTTTGTCCCTTGGGTTTCTAATCCGCTTTCGGCTTTGCGGGAGCGGGGCGGGCGAATTTCGCGGCGTCGATGTTAACGTTGGGTTGCACGTCGGTCAATTCGACGGTCGCCTGGCCGTCGGTCCAGGTCGAGGTAATTTTGAAGGGAAACTTCACCCCTGCAACTTCACGATAATCGGCGTAGTCGATCTGTGTCGGAATTCGGCCGATGGCCGTATCGACAAAGCGGACCAGGCGCACCAGCAGACCGGAGTCATCGAAATACAAATTCACGGGCGGCTGGCGCGGGTTCGTTCCCTGGAGCACGGTGACATCTTTGTCATCGATGCTTGTCGATGTCACTCGCCATTGAGTGAAGTTTGCTTTCAAGCCCGTCGGGAACGACACCAAGGCTTCGACCTTCAGACCTTCCAGATTTCCCGCATTCAGTTGCATCAATGGCTGCGGCTTGTCCACCGAGGCGGCCCACGCTTGACGGCCATCGAAGACCCACGTCTTGTCGCCGAACGCGCCATGGATGATGAACGTTTTTTGATTCGGCGCTTTGGCAAAGATCTCGACCGGAACCTTGGAGTGGTGCGTATCAAACCCGACATACGTACCTTTCGCGGTGTAGCTGGTGAACCTGCTAAGCCGCTGCGTTCCGCCAAGCGCGTTCAGATATTTATTGAACACCTCGTCGGGCGAGCCCTTCGCATTTGGAGGAATTTCTACTTCGTTGGGGTCCTCCATAGGCGCGCTGTATTGAACAATGAGGCTGGGCACCACCTTGGGTTTCAAATCGCCACGATGACAGGTGAAGCAGGTCACAGACCGCACGCCCTTGAAGTTCTCCTTATTAATGGTGTTCACCATCTGGATCATCCGGCGCGCCGTATTTTTCATCGTGGTGTCGGCGCCGAACCGTTCCCAGCTTTTGTCGGCATCCGACGTATGACAGTCCAGGCAGTTCAGGCCCAGTGCCGCCGAGATCATACCCATTGTGTCCATGAACTCGTCGATAGGAATTCCTCTCAGAACCGAAATATTTTTGAAGATCTCTTCGGCCATTTGTGGTTTGGGTGCTTGCGCGGCCTGAGCCGCCTGCCCGCGCGTGGTCGTCGATAGGCCCAGCAGGCACACCATTCCTATTGCGATAACACCAAGAATCGTTCGCCTCGATCCAAACTTCATGTGATCTCCCTTCAATGTTATGAGTTCGTTCCGGAGGCCTGTCAGTATACGCCCGGACGAGTCGGCAGGCAATTCGTCGTAACGCTTGACTTATTGCGTCAGTGCTTTGATAATCGAAATGCAATTTCTAACTGCAACCGATCTCCCGGAGGAAAAAACATGAAGTATCTGTTAGCCGTCAGTGGTCTCTGCGTTGTTCTAGTTATGGCCGCGACAGTTCCGCTCTTCGCGCATCATTCGTTCGCTGCCGAATACGACAACAACAAACCGATCAAGTTCACCGGCAAGGTCACAAAGGTAGAGTGGATGAATCCCCATATCTACGTCTACATTGATGCCCCCGACGCCAGTGGCAAGACCGTGAATTATGCTGTCGAAGGCGGCGCGCCCAACGGCCTGTACCGGCAAGGCTGGAGAAAAGACACGTTGAAGACTGGCGACCAGCTGGCGATCGAAGGCTTCCTGGCAAAGGATGGATCGAACACTGTCAACGCCAGAGTCTGGTTGTTGCCGGATGGCAAGAAGGTCTTCGCTGGAAATAACGAAGACGGTGGGCCGGCCGCAAGACCGTAATCCTTTAAAACACAGATTTATCAACGGCGGGGTCGTTCATCATGAATTATCCCGCTGTAAGTGTGTTTACTTCACTTGGCGCGCCGCAGGCTCGCGGATTCTTTTGGCAAATTCTTCCTCTTCCGACGCAACGCAGAAGGATTCCGGAATTTCTACCCCCGGCTTCAACTTAATAACGCGCGGCTCGGCCTCCCAGGTTTTCGTGTAGGTCTTGGGATCATCGATCGTGAGGTTGAACTGAATCGTTGTGTGATCGACGCGGCGGTAACGCTCGATGGTGCGCATCTCCTCACTGTGTGGCTGGCCTTGCGCGCCCAGCCAGGTCTTATCATTAAACCCGGCGGTTTCCACGACCAACGTATCTCCTTCCCACCGGCCGACGGAATACCCATACCATCTCGGGTCGGGATCATCCGGAAGCTTGCGGCCATCCATCCAGATCTCCCGGATCGTGTGTTGTCCTTCAAAGAACATCAGGATCCTTCCGGGAATATGGATAATCTCGAAAGGCCAGATGACGAAAAGAATCCTCGGGACACCTATGGGCGAACATTTCAGGATCGGATCGTTGCCACCCGGCGCGGCTCTCGGACCGTATCCCGGTTTGTTGGCGTCGTAGCTGGCCTGACCCCATGCAGTAAGAGGAGGAAAATTGTCTCCCGGGCCTTGACCGCCGCCGCCAGGTGCAAACTGCCAGACGCCCGACAGGTCGTGCGCGTCAAAAGAAGCTTGCCCCATCAGGAAGGGCGAGAACATCAAAGCCGCTGCCAACGCTGCAATTGAACAGCTGACGAACTTCGGTTTCACATTTCGGTTCATGTCCACCTGCCATAGAACAGAACTAAAATATTTCGTGATCATATAACACCGCGGAGGTTCAGTTGAAACGCAACGTCCTATTCCAATGCTCGTGCCAGGGTTGCAACGCGCGGTTGAAAATCGAATTTATCAGTGAACCTGTACGGACCGGCGCCATGTGGACCGTCGACTGTCCCGTCTGCGGCACCAGCAAACTGATTCCCGATGATCCCGTCAAAATTTATTACCAAAAAGATGGAAATTGGATCGAGGCGCGGCCCAAGAGCCAACATTTCGGTTAACAGAATTCTTGAACGCGTTTTCCCAAAAATTGTTCAACGTTCATTGTTCAATTGTCATTTTGCGGAGCAGGGAATTGGATCCCAGCCGGTGGCGTCGGATTGTTTCTTGAATTGAGCGCTCCTGACGAATGACTGGATGAGGTATTTGGGATCTTCGAGCATTAACGTATCGACGAGATAAGTAACGCCGCGATCGCTGACGATCGTGAAATATTCCGCGAGAACAGCGTTCTCGCTATAGGGCACCCCGTTCTTGTGGATGTAGCCCGGTCGCATTTGATTGGTGGTGACCTTCAAGGAACCGGTTCCGGGACGCGGAGCTTCGCTTCCACGACCGCGGCCGTTACCTGATAACTGCCACTCGGCGACGGAATAGCCTTGCCAAGTACGAGGCCCCGTCGGCGGCTCGGGCGGGCCGAAATGCAGGAGCCGGGTCTGCGTGCCGGTATCGGCTTCAAGCTTTAGCGTCTTCTCGTCCTGCCAGGCGATGTGCAGACGCGTCGGCATCCGCATGACACCCACCGGACCATAGCCTTTGCACTGTTCGCCGGCGGCTTCGTCTTTGGCCGGATCCCACGCATTCGCAACTCGCCGCGCTTCGGCGTTGAGTGGAAGATACAAATAATCGCCTTTGGGCGGAGTCAGGACGCGGTAAGACCAGTTGTCAGTGACCAGCGAAACCCAGTAACCCGTGAGATCAATCGGAGCGACCGTTTGTGGAGAAGCGGCGGGCGGCGCTCCACGTTCACCTCGAACTTGACGTAAGGCACTGAGCGGCGGCGCGAACAAAAGCATCGCTGACACCGCAAACCCGAACACGATTGGAATTCGATATTTCATTACTATCGGCCTATTGTGACCCTCACCCGCCGCTGGCGCGGCGGCCTCTCCCAAAGGGAGAGGCTTATTTCTTCTGAATAAGGCTCTGGTATACCGCCTCTACGAACATGTCGGTTGTCCAGGGGCCTGTGTTCTTTCCGTACCTCGGATCGTAATCCTTTGTCGGCTTGGCGGCCTTGATTTGCTGGAGCGTCATTCCTTTCTTGATCATGTCTTGAATGCGATCGCGAATGATCGTCACCATATCACGGTAATAGGCAACGTCGGCGGAATCGCAAAGCCGGCCGTGTCCGGGAATCACCATGGTTCCGCCCTCGGTTCTGAACTCGGCAATGGACAGATCCAAAATGCGATTGAGCCCGTCGATGACACCCTGAATGTTTCCTCCGCGTTCGACATCGATGACGGGATAGCTATCGGTCCTGAAGATGTCACCGGCCGCGATCACGTCGGAACCGCGGAAGTAAACCAGACTATCGCCGTCCGTGTGCGCCGACGGCTGATGCAATATGAGAATGCCCTCACCATTGAAGAAATGGCTGAGCTTCATAGTGTCCATGTGGTACGTATCCGTCGGTAGCGAACGAAACGGCGCCTGTGCGTTGGTCATGCGCAAGAGAACGTTTTCATGAGCAATGATCGACGCGCCCTGTGCTGCATCGGCGATGTTCCCTGCAACGTTTCCACCGGTGATCGTGGCGCCTGCCTGAGATAATTTTTCGTTCCCGCCGCTGTGGTCGGGATCGAGCGATGTATTGATTATGTAGCGAATCGGTTTGGGCGGGGCGGGCGGGCTGATCATCCGCGGAAGATTCGAACGCGTTTCAGCCGCAAAGTTCCACGATTGCAAACCGTTGGTTGCGAGCTGGCGCTGCAGTTGCTGAATGGTTGCAAGAAGTCTTTCGCTGTTTGCCAGCGTGCCCGCATCCACCATCAGGACGCCGTCGGGTCCTATGGACAGCGCAATGTTCCCGCCATCTCCAGCGAGCATGTAGACGTTGTTGCGGATCGGCAGGATTTCAAATTCTGTATTCGATGCGTTTTGCGGGGCCTGCTGCCCGCGCTGTTGTGGGGCTGCGGTAGCGGAAGCGACACTCAGAAGCAATGCAGCGCGCACGATCCACAAGGCTTTCAATCGGTTTCTCATTTCAGTTTCTTTCTGATTTCGGGATACATCGTTTCGGCGCCGGCTCGAATGACGGCTTCTGGAACGTGAATCTTGTCAGCGAATTCTCTGACGAACGTATTTGTCCCGGGCAGTTCGTGGGGAACGACGCCCTTGGGCCGGTCGATCTCTTCAACAACATCGCACGGATAGGGAGGGATCTGTTGGTTCAGGTTTAAACGATATTCCTGGCTACGAACCAAAGGCTCCGTGAGATAAACCGGATCATAGACGATGTTCAACCACGTCAGAATATCTCCACGGCGGATCCAGTACGTGGTGATTTCAGTCAGATCGCTGTGTTGAACACCGTTTCGGCGCAGATACTCTTCCTTCACGTGCGTGGTGGTGATTTTCAACGTGTCCCCAATCCACTCTGCGGTGTTGAACCCTCCCCAGGTATGAGGCGCATTTTCCGAAGGATGCGGACGGCCATCCAGATAGATGGGAACATCGACCGAACGCAGCCATTCAGCATGAAACGCGGTGATTTGCCGCGTCACGGGATCGACCTCTTTCGAGACCCGCAACTGCGAGGGGCCACGATAGATGTAAGCAAAACCGTGGGGGCGGCACTGCCACTCCGGCAGCGTCTGCACGGATGCCGACCAAGCTTCGGCGCGAGCGCGGGAGGCGTCGTTCATTGGAATTCCCAGCCAGTCGCCGACATACGGGTTTCCAATGCTGTCCTCGTTTCCGTTTGGAGTCCACTCACCCGAAAAATCGACTTGCGCAAACGCCGGAACCCGAACAAATGTCATCAGGGCAAAGACGAAAACAGCGGCAATTCCCTGACGGCTGAGGTTGTGCATTTATAATCTCCTGAGCAGTTTAAGGCCCACGGTGCAAGCTACTATACGGCTTTATTCCGGTCAAGGTGCCGCGTCCTGGAGGCAACGGTGCAACGGTGCCCATCGTTTGATTGCAATGCGGTATCGTGGTATTTTAAGCGCGTCCTGGTGGCAGAATGCCAAAAGGTGAGCGATAGAAACAAAAAGGAGAATCAGAGATGAAGAGAGTGTTGGGACTCTTGTTAGCCATTGCCGTCATGGGCAGCATGTCAATGCCGGCCTTCGCACAAGAAAAGAAGACGGAAGCGAAAAAAGGCGAAGGAAAGAAGAAAACCGCCGAGGGCAAAGACAAAAAAGAGGAGGGCAAAAAGAAGGCAGGGAAGAAGAAGGCTGAAGGCAAGTAGGTCTTCCTTTTAGAATCCACCCGCGGCTTGGTTTCCAGGCCGCGGTCACATCTCTGCTACAATAGCCTGTCACCGTCCGTCCAAAGCCTCTGGCTGTATCGTCAGATGATTTGAAGGAGGTTCTCAATGCTCATTCAACGTGCATCGGATATTCCATCTTCGGAAATCACTCCTGAAAACCTGTATCACAACCGGCGGGAATTTATAAAAACAGCTTCGGCGGTTCTCGGGATCGTGGCCGCCGGCTCGATCACGTCGGCGGAGCCGCAGGCGAAGAAATTAGGTCCTTACGATACGGCAGAGAAGCTGACGCCCTACGAAGACATTACGCACTATAACAACTATTACGAATTCGGAATCGATAAGTCCGATCCCGAGCGGAACTCGAAAAAATTTCAACCGAAACCGTGGACAGTCAAAGTCGAGGGTATGTGCAGTAAGCCGGGGTCGTATGCTTTCGAGGATTTGATCAAAGGCATCACGGTTGAAGAGCGCATCTACCGGATGCGCTGCGTTGAGGCGTGGTCGATGGTCATCCCGTGGCAGGGAGTCCCGCTGGCCGATGTCATCAAGAAACTCGAACCGACTTCTTCGGCAAAATACGTCGAGTTCAAAACACTGGTGGACCAGAATCAGTATCCCGAGCAACGCCGGAGTTTCTTCAAGGTTCTGGATTGGCCTTATTTTGAAGGCCTTCGACTGGACGAAGCAACGAATCCGCTCGCGCTCTTCGCTACCGGTCTCTATGGAAAACCTCTTCCCAACCAGAATGGCGCCCCCCTCCGGCTGGTGACGCCGTGGAAATATGGCTTCAAGGGAATCAAGGCCATCGTCAACATCCGTTTCACCGACAAGCAGCCTTTGAACACCTGGCAGCAACAGGCAGCGAATGAATACGGGTTCTATGCTAATGTGAATCCGAAAGTCGACCATCCGCGCTGGACCCAGGCCCAGGAGCGGAGGATCGGCGAATTCTTCAAGAGAGCCACGCTCATGTTCAATGGATACTCTGAGCAGGTCGCCCGGATGTATGAAGGACTGGACTTGCGCAAGAACTACTGACGTTCCTAATGCCCAGAATTAATCGTTGGTGGATCCTCAAGCCGGTTGTTTTTCTCGCCTGTGCCGTGCCGATCGTGTGGCTGCTCTTTGACACATTCACAGGCCATTTAAGTGCGAATCCGCTCGAGGACATACGCGATCGCACCGGCATCTGGACATTGAGATTTTTGGTCATCACCCTGAGCGTTACTCCGCTGCGGCGGATCAGCGGATGGAGTTCTCTTATCCGCTTTCGCAGGATGCTGGGACTCTTCGGTTTCTTCTATGGCTTCGTGCACCTGGCAACCTATGTCTGGCTGGATCAATATTTCGATTTCAATGCGATTTTCAAAGACATGTTCCTCACGCGGCCGTTTATTATCACCGGCTTCATCAGTTTTCTCTTGCTGCTACCGCTTGCCATCACATCCACCAGAAAATGGATCGTCCGGCTCGGCGGCAGCCGTTGGCAAATGCTTCACCGCTTGATTTACCTCAGCACCGCTGCCGGCGTGCTTCACTATTATTGGCGAGTAAAGGCAGACATCCAGAGGCCCCTCGGTTATGCTCTATTTCTCATGATCCTTCTGGCATTCCGCGGCTGGCACGCGCTGCAACATCGGCGTTCGCAAAGCGCGGCGGAAATGAAAGCCGTATCATGAACCAGGCATGCTGTTAAAGTACTTCTTATTTATCTTTCTGCTGCTTCAATACACGTTATCCGTCGATGTCGACCTTGCAGTATTCAATATAACTGCGCTGGACTCGGCTCACAGGCCGGTAACAGGACTCGCAACAGCCAATTTCCATGTCTACGAAGACGGCCGTGAAGAGAAGATCAAGATTTTCCAGCCCGAAGATACGCCGGCGACCGTTGGTTTGATCATCGATAACAGCGGAAGCATGGCAAGTAAGAAAGAGGACGTCGTTACTGCCGCTCTTGCGTTCATAGGCGCGAGCCAGCACGACGATGAAATATTTGTTGTCGATTTCAATCGCAGAGCGTGGCTGGCGCTGCCGGCTGCGATCCCATTCACGAGCAATGTCTCTGAACTCCGAGCGGCCTTGCTGCAGACACGTGCGGAGGGTACAACGGCGCTTTATGACGCAGTGGAGCTTTCCCTCGATCACCTCAGGAACGGGTCACGGCAGCGAAAAGCCCTCGTATTATTGAGCGACGGCGGCGACAATGCCAGTGCAGCAAGCCTGGATCAAGTGCTGCGGAAAGCGCAGCAATCGAGCGCAACGATCTATTGCATCGGAATCTACGATCCGTTCGCAAAGGACAAAAATCCCGGAGTTTTAAAAAGAATCGCAAAGGTCACGGGAGGCGAGTCGTACTTTCCCACGTCGTCCGCCGATCTGCGCGAGATTTGGCCACGCATTGCCGGAGCCATCCGCGGGCAGTACACGATCGCCTACATTTCGAGCAATCCCAGTCATGACGGTTCCTATCGCAACGTGAAAATCACGGCGAGAGATAAGCGAGGTAAGACCCTGGAAGTCCGCACACGGCCCGGCTATTTCTCAGCCAAATGAATTCCAGCGCCGACCGCTCAGACCTGTGAATTCCCTATGTTTGAAGTCCCGTTGAAATCATGCTTGCGGCCGCTCCAGGACCTGATCCAAATGATGCCGCATGTGGACGACGTAATCGCGAATAATGAATTCCAGATCGAGATCCTTGCCGTCCGGAGTGTGCCACACGTTCGGCAATGTTTTAGGATCGACATGGCGAATTACTGCTGCCAATTGGACGTTGTACATCTGCCAAAGGGCGACAATTTCGGACCAGGGCCGGTCCTGATACCGCTGCACGCGTACCCATTCATCGCCGTCATAACCGGGCAAGTTCAGCACTGGGGTCAACTGGAGACGGACGAATCGTTGATGGTTGTTCGCAGCCGAATCGATCAAATGGCCAAGAATTTCTTTTTTAGACCATTTACCCGGCGCGGGACGAATTGACGCCTCCGCGTCTTGGATCCCGCGCAACCGGTCTGCGATCTTTAGAAGAGATTCGAGATCCTTCGCGACGGATTGCATAGGGACTCCGAGTGATACCCTCTCCTTCTGGGAGAGAGCAGGGTGAGGGTTTCAGGATTTGACGAAACTTCTGAGGTCTCGCCCCGCGCGGGCTCGTGCTTCGCGCGACCCTCACCCGGCGCTGTCGCGCCGGCCTATCCCAGAGGGAGAGGCCGGTTACCAGCGATTGTTCCGGCCGGCGCGGCTCGTGAATTCTTTCTTTACCATGGGCCGCGCTTCATTCACGGTGAGCGCTCTGCCGCCGACTTCTTTCCCGTTGTAAGCAGCGATTGCCTTTTCAGCGTCTTCATCGCTCATGGAAACAAAGCCAAAACCCTTTGACCGGCCCGTATCCCGGTCCGTGATGATGCTGACAGATTCGACAGCACCAATCTGCTCAAAAAGGCTAGTGAGTTCTTCTTCCGTCGTTCGGAACGACAAATTACCAACGTAGATTTTCTTTGACATGTTTTTCCTAATTCAATTTGTAAGGAACTTCGTGGGTGTGGCGGGAAAGGAATCAAAAAGCAGAATCAATTCTCCAAACCGTGACAAGAGGCTCCTAGATCCATTTCACACAACGCAAATAACGCAAATGGCGTTGCAAATTAACCGCAACAGCATAGCATGTAGGCGCGCACCGATGGAAAGATAATTCGGGGATGACAAGTTGGGGACGGCAAATTTGGGTGGCAAGTTCGAGGTAACTCTGGGACGCACCCTGAATGCTGAAGTGCAAAAATTCGCGTGCGTCCCGGAATTATGAATTACTTCTTGGGTTTCGGCCTGGCAGTCTTCTTTTTCTTCGCGGCCGGCTTTTTCGTTGCCTTCTTTTTGGGGGCGGGTTTCTTTTTCGCTTTCAGTTTTGTTTTTGTTTTTGCTTTTTTCTTGGGTCTCGGTCTGGCTCTTGGCGCAGCCGGCCGGGTTGGTTTTTCGGCAGCGGGTTCGGGCCTAGGTTCAGCAGGCGACTCGATCATCGGCTCGGAGGTATCTTCCTGCCCGGCGCCCGCGTTGTCCGGCGACTCGTCGTAGTCGCCAAAGAAATCGTCTTCTCTGCTCATTCTCATCTCCTTGTGCAGGAGGCCGCACCTTCCTCCGGCCTCTTTGTGCGAGACATCATACCGCTTCTGTAACGAAGCGCAATGAGAGAACGCCAATACTCATTTCTTTTTCGAGGGAACCGTCCTTCCACGCCGTTTGCTGGGAATACCGCGCAGGACTTCGCCCGCTCGTGTCGCAAGCTAGACTTAAGCGAGCTGGTCTTTGGGACTTTCCTTGCAGATCTGCTGAACCGTGGACCCAGGTCTGGACGACGGACGTGCGGTCGTGTGTTTCGGTTTGGGCATATCCCAACAATTTTCGAGGACTCGCGGCTTTCGTGTGGGACGCCGTCAGATTCGGATGGGAACGGCTACATCGCCACTTCAGCGTCTGATTCAGCGAGGCGCGAGCGCTTATACTGCCGGTCCCACCATTGTCAGCGCTCGCGCGGTTTGCGACCGTCTTGCCTCTCTTGGTATCGCAAATGCCGTCTGTTATTGGAACCGGCCTACTGATTCGCCGCTCTTTACGACGCAATGCTACTTAGCCTTATTGAGTCTTCTTCGGGATCTACCCCCTCACTCCTACCTTTCCGTAAAAGCTCCAGCATTTGGGTTTCAATGTAGACCTTCTCAGACAGGTTCTCGACCAGGCCCGCCGCACAAACACCACCGTCCATTTCGATGCGATGTCTCCGGAAACAGTGGACAGAACATTTGCTCTGATTGATGAAGCGCGCCGGATTTATCCCAATCTTGGATGCACGTTACCGAGCCGGTGGCGCCGAAGCCTGGGCCATGCGGATCGAGCAATTGAATGGAATCTGAGGATCCGGCTTGTGAAAGGAGAGTGGCCTGGGCCGAACGGGGATGAAACGGATCCAGGCGAAGGACTTCTCCAGCTCATCGAGCGCCTGGCCGCTAAAGGCGCTCGTCACCTCGCAATCGCTACTCACAATCGCAAATTGGGCCGCACATGCCTTGAATACCTGAAGAGCCGTGTGGCTTCGTGCGAATTGGAACTGCTTTACGGATATCCGTGGAGGCCATTGTTGAAGATTGCCCGGGAGCTGACCATTCCAACTAGAGTCTACGTTCCCTACGGAGGAGGCGGCTTGCCGTATCGGCTCAAAGAGGGCGCACGCAGACCCGCAATTCTCGGTTGGTTTCTTCGCGATCTCTTGCGTGGCTCGGCCGGCGCCTTAGGTGGTACTTCCCATTCCATTACTGATCACGTCTAAAACCTTGGGTATGTTCGACCTTCCCGAGACTATCCCGCAGAAAAACAAGAAGAAAGGCCGAGCAATAGCCTTGGCCGCGGGCATTCACGTGTTGTTGGTCGCGACAATTATTGTTGTGCAGATGGCGATGCCGGAGAAACTTGGAGAATTGCAGCTTTTGACGACCTTGTACATGGCCCCTCCTCCTCCCCCGCCGCCATTGTCTGTCAGCAAAGCACCTGAACCGCGGCGCCACGCTGCGGTTGAAAAGACATCACCGAGCGAAACTCCAGCGGTCGTCGAATCCGAACCGGTGCCGGTAGAAAAACCCGAGTTGACGGCGCCTGTGAGGGTGCCGAAAGATATCGCCAAAATCGTTGATACAGCTCCGCCGAGCGGGGCTTCGGGAGCCCGGAGCGGAGTTATCGGAGGAGCTACGACTGGCTTGCCGGGCGGTTTGCTCGGCGGAGTGCTCGGCGGGACCGGCAACGTGCCGCCGCCTCCACCGCCGCCCGCGCCTGTTCGTGTCGGCGGCAATGTCAAGCAACCGAAGGTCGTCCACATTGAGCAGCCGAAATATCCTGCGGAGGCAAGACGAGCTCGTGTCGAAGGTGTCGTCATTCTGGAAGCCACAGTCACTGCCGAAGGAACGGTCGACAAAGTGAAAGTCATCTCCGGCCCGCCAATGCTGACCGCAGCCGCAGTCGAAGCTCTAACGCATTGGAAGTACGAACCCACTTATTTGAATGGTCAAGCCGTCCCTGTCATTCCGACGGCCAGAATCAGCTTCTCGCTTAGCGGCACTCCTCGGTAAAATCCCTTTCCTATGTTTTCCAGTAAAACTGCAATTGTCACAGGAGGCAGCCGCGGCATCGGCCGGGCCATCGTGCAGGCGCTCGCGCGCACGGGAGCCAGAGTGGTGTTCACTTACTTGCAGAATAAATCCGCTGCCGATGAGATTACGAACAACGACACGATTATCGGACTTCCAGTCGATGTGACGCGCTTCGATCAAGCTAAAGAGCTCGTGAAGCAGGTGAAGGAACGATTCGGAAGGATTGACATCCTTGTTAACAACGCCGGCATTACGCGAGACAAACTCATCGCTCTGATGAGCGAGAAAGATTGGGACGACGTTCTGAACACGAATTTGAAAGGCGTGTTCAATCTGACCAAACCGGTCATCGGTGTCATGCTCCGGCAGCGATCGGGAAGCATCCTCAATATCACGTCGATCAGCGGGATCATGGGAATGGCGGGCCAGGTGAATTATTCGTCATCGAAAGCGGGGATGATTGGCTTCACGAAGGCGCTCGCAAAAGAGGTCGCGAAACTGAATATCACGGTCAATGCCGTTGCTCTGGGATTCATCGAGACGGATATGACCGCTACTCTCAACTCTGAATACCGCAACAAAGCGCTTGAACAAATTCCACTTGGCCGGTTTGGTAAACCGGAGGAAGTCGCAGAAATCGCGCTATTCTTGCTTTCACCGCAAGCGAGCTACATTACAGGGCAGGTTATACAGGTTGACGGCGGTTTAGCCATTTAGTGTCTTACCGAACTCGATCCTCTGTTGTGCTTGATACTTTCCCTTGCGGTCCTTGTAGGAGACTTCGCACGGTTCATCCGATTGAAAGAAAAGGACCTGGCACAAGCCTTCATTCGCGAAAATCCGCACCGGAACCGGCGTCGTATTCGCAATCGAGACGGTGACGAAACCCTCCCATTCGGGCTCGAATGGTGTGACATTCACCATAATACCGGTCCTCGCATATGTCGATTTGCCAACACACAAGGTCAAAACATCCCGAGGGATGCGGAGATATTCGACGGTCCGGCCCAGCACGTAGCCATTTGGCGGGACATCGAAATAAGAACCACGATGATCTCGATAGAACTCTGGAGGAATCGCCTTCGGGTTCAGGACGGCATCGCGCGGCGGAGCAAACAATTTGAATTCATCGGCCAGCCGGAGATCATAGCCATACGATGACAAGCCGTATGAGATCTTGCCTTCAGCGACTTGACTGGGACTGAATGGATCGATCATTCCATATTTTTCAGCCATCTCGCGTATCCATCGATCGGGCTTAATTGCCATTGCTTAACTCGCCTCCTGAATGTTAAAAATATGTACAAAATATTGTAGTCGTGGGCTTTACCTTAAAATCGGAGGTTCCAGTGATCAAACTCGATCTTGTGAATCAGATCGTCGAGCGGACAGGAGTCAGCAAAACAAAAGCTGAACAAGCTGTGGATACGGTCTTTAATTGCATGAAGGATGCCTTGAAGGCCAACGACCGGATCGAGTTGCGCGGCTTTGGTGTATTTTCCGTCAAGCCGCGGAAGACGGGCATTGGCAGAAACCCCCGCACAGGTTCGGAAGTGAATATACCTCCGGGAAAAGCCGTACGGTTCAAGCCCGGCAAGGATTTGCAGTCGCTCTAAGCGTTGGGGGTTCGACCGTTGCCTTTTAAAAAAGGCCGCCGCGCCGAGCGCACAAACGGTAGCGTGCAGCCTCAAGAAAAATCCGCCCACCGCACCGGGCTGGCCGCGCGAAGCGCAAGCGCGATAGCGTGCAGCCTCAATACGCGAAGCGCAAGCGCGATAGCGTGCAGCCTCAATAGACGGCGGTCGGTCAGTAGAAGACCCGGCGCTAACCAGAAAGACCTCTTTCATGGACAATACATTTAACCCTTCCGCCGAAATACTACTCGAAGAAGCGCCGCAGCAAAAATTTCCCTGGCTGAACGTTGTGTTATTCGTTTTGACGTGCCTCACCACCATGGTGACGGGGACGTTCCTCATGACTTCTTTCAACAACACGTTCACCGGCTTTTCCGGGTTCTTTCGGGAAGTCTTTCGATCGCCTTCCATACTCGTGAATGGGCTTCCATTCAGCCTGGCCATTATGAGTATTCTGCTCGCTCATGAAATGGGTCATTATCTGACTTGCCGGTATTACGGAATCGATGCGACATTGCCTTATTTCATTCCCGCGCCAACTCTGATCGGTACGATGGGCGCCTTTATCCGTATTAAATCGCCGATTCAGCACCGCGCCGCTCTGTTGGAGGTCGGTATTGCGGGACCGATCGCCGGCTTCGTGCTTGCGGTTCCGGCCTTGATCATAGCGCTCCGAAAGTCCGGCTTTACTGCGATCGATCCAGCGGCTTCGAGTGTCATGCTCGGCGAGCCGCTGATTTTCAAAGCCATGGAATTCATCACCGGGAAAATCCCACCGGCTGGGATGGATATTAATCTCCATCCCATCGGGTTCGCAGCATGGTTTGGATTCTTTGCGACTGCGCTGAATTTACTTCCTGTGGGCCAACTCGACGGCGGTCACGTGTCCTATGCCCTCTTTCGCGGGATTCACAGGCGGATTTCTGAGGCCTTCGTGTTCACCCTGATCCCACTCGGTATCTTCTACTGGCGGGGCTGGCTATTGTGGAGCGTTGTGTTGCTCCTGATTGGCCTTCGCCATCCCGTTACGCTCGATGATTCCGTTCCCTTAAGGGATCGACACCTGTGGCTGGGCTGGATCGGCCTTGCCATGTTCGTCCTTTGTTTTACCCCAATACCGTTTTACATCAACTAGGTAATTCGGGGTCAGACGGGTGAATTCCCGAATTGGAGGCGAATTCGAGGGACGCACCCCGAATTCTGAAGTTCACGAATTCGGGGTGCGTCCCTCGAAATTCAGGTGATTTATGCGTCTGACCCCGAATTACTGCTTTTGGGTCTTCAGGAATACCAACAGTTCCTGCGCGGTTGGCGTGAGGAGCTTTTGGCGACGGTGGATGATTCCAATGGGACGCACAAGGTCGGGCATGTCGAGGGGAATCGCAGCTAGGATGCCGCTTTCAACCTCCCGGGCCACGCTGGGTCGAGGAAGGATGCTGACTCCGGATTGAATTGTGATCGCATGCTTAATGGTCTCAATATTATCGAACTCCATCGCTATACTCACCGTTGCTCCACGCTGCCGAAGGGCCTTGTCGACAGCCTTCCGAATGCTCAGACCGCGGTCAAAGGCAACAAAGTTTTCGCCGTCCAGCTCGCGTACGGATACCGTCTTCTTCTTTGCAAGCGGATGTGAACGGTGGCACACGAATACCATCGGTTCGGAATGCCACGGAATGATGGTCAGGGAACGGTGTGGTGAAGGAAACGAGAGGATTCCCAGATCGGCTTCGTCGTTGATCACCGCTTCTACGACCTCGTGCGGATGCAAATACGCCAGGCGTATCTTCGCCTGCGGGTACCGCGTCGTGAACTGCTGGCAGTAGATTCCCATATCGTGTAATCCAACCGAGTAGATGACCGCCACGCGAACCGCACCGCCCACCAGCGTCCGTTGAGACGTGATTTCCGCTTTCGCTTTCTCAAAGTCATCCAGCAGGACCAGGCACGCTTCAAAAAACTTTTTCCCTTCCGGAGTCACCATGAACGGCCGTTTTGTCCGGTCGATGAGTTGGGCGCCCAGTTCTTCCTCCAGTTGGCGCACAGCCTGGCTCGCCGCCGACTGCGAGATGCGGTGGGCAGCGGCTCCCAACGAGAAACTGCCGGACCGGATAACGTCGCAATAAAGGTTTAAGGTATCGAGATTCATGACACTCGGAGAAAATAGCCCTCTCGCTCTGAGAGGGGGCGGCCTTCAAAAGATAGATCATTAGTTGTGCTTATGCAAAGTACTTTTATTTTGCAGGATGACTTATTTTCCAAAAATGAATAAAGTAGTCTCAACCTTCTTGGGCAAAGATGTTGGCCGTGAGGTCTATGCATATGTTTTCAGCACTGCCGCCGAAACAGGGGTTGTACGATCCGCAATTTGAACACGATGCGTGTGGTGTCGGCTTCGTTGTGGATATTGCCGGGCGCAAATCGAACGACATCGTTCGCAGGTCACTTCAAGTCCTCGTCAACTTGCAGCACCGCGGCGCGAAAGGTTGCGAAGCCAACACGGGCGATGGGGCGGGCGTCCTTCTGCAAATTCCCCATGAGTTCCTGAAACCGGAGTGCAAGAAACTGGGTTTTGATCTCCCCACTCCCGGCAATTATGGCGTCGGAATGGTTTTCCTGCCGCGCGATTCCCATTCTCAGCAATGGGCGAAAGAAATCATTGAAGCGGCGATCACGCGCGCGGGCCAGAGGTTGCTGGGCTGGCGAGACGTACCCACGAACAATTCGCCAATAGGCGAGTCAGCAAAGGCCGTTGAGCCGGTGTTCAAGCAGGTTTTTGTTGGCCGAAACCCGTATATCAAGAGCGTCGACGAATTCGAAAGAAAGCTTTACCTCATTCGGAAGCGAATTGAAAAAGTCACATCCGAACTCTACTTCGACAGTTTCTCCGCCCGCACGATCATCTACAAAGGAATGCTTTCGGCGGAACAAATCGAGATTTACTTCCCCGACCTGGCGGATCCGCGAGTCGCATCGGCGCTTGCGGTCGTGCATCAGCGGTTCAGCACGAACACATTCCCGAGCTGGTCGCTTGCCCATCCATTCCGATACATCTCGCATAACGGCGAGATCAACACCCTGCGCGGCAATATCAACTGGATGAAAGCGCGCGAAGCGCTATTCGAATCCGGATTGTTCGGCGAAGATATCCACGATCTTCTTCCCGTCATCGTCGAGGGCGGCAGCGATTCCGCGATGATCGACAATGCTCTCGAAATGCTCGTCATGTGCGGGCGCTCGCTTCCACACGCGATGATGATGCTCATTCCGGAAGCCTGGGACGGCCACGAAACGATGAGCGATGAGAAGAAGGCCTTTTATGAATATCACTCCTGCTTGATGGAACCGTGGGACGGTCCGGCCTCTATGGTTTTCACCGACGGTGTCCGCATTGGCGCCGTACTCGATCGAAACGGATTGCGCCCGTCGCGATATTGCGTCACCAAAGACGGCCTGGTCGTCATGGCTTCAGAGGTCGGCGTGCTGGATATTCCTCCGGAGAACATCCTGGTCAAGGGTCGTCTTCAACCCGGCAAGATGCTACTCATCGACACGCACGAAAGGCGCATCATCGATGACACGGAGCTGAAACACAAAATCGCTTCCGAAAAACCATACCGGCAATGGTTGAACGAGAACCTTGTCCGCCTGTCCGATCTTCCGGCGCATCCGGTTCCGGAACCCAGTCATGAAACGGTTCTCTTGCGCCAACAGGTGTTTGGATACACCCACGAGGATCTGCGGATCCTCATGGGTCCCATGGCCGTGAACGGAGAAGAAGCGGTGGGTTCGATGGGAACCGACACGCCTCTCGCCGTCTTATCGGACAGGCAACCGCCGCTGTTCAACTATTTCAAGCAGCTGTTCGCGCAAGTGACGAATCCGCCCCTGGACGCCATCCGGGAAGAGCTGGTCACGTCGATGAGCACGGCTCTTGGTCCGGAACAGAATCTATTAAAACCGGTGCCCGAGAGCTGCCGGATGATCAAAATCTTGTCCCCCATCATGGACAATGACGATTTGGCGAAGCTGCGATCCATCGCGCTGCCGGGCTTCCGCTCCATCGTGCTTCCAATGCGCTTCAAAGTGTCGGAAGGCGGCGAGGGTATGCGGCGCGCCCTCCACGATTTGCTCGAAACGGCCTCGAATGGAATCAAAAATGGAGCGACGATCCTGATCTTATCGGACCGGCAGATCAACAAGGATTACGCGCCGATACCGAGTCTGCTTGCAACGTCCGGGTTGCATCATCATCTCGTCCGCGAAGGCATGCGCACCAAGGCGACCGTAATCGTCGAAACCGGCGATGCGCGAGAGGTTCATCACTACTGCCTGTTGATCGGCTACGGCGCGTCGGCCATTAATCCGTACCTGGCTTTCGAAACTTTGGACGACATGATCCGGCAAGAACTTCTGACGGCCATCGATCATCGCAAAGCGGTGAATCACTACACCAAAGCCGTAAAGAAGGGCGTGTTGAAGGTCATGTCCAAGATGGGCATCTCGACGCTGCAAAGTTATCGTGGCGCTCAAATCTTCGAAGCCATCGGCCTGGATCAAAATTTCGTGGATACTTACTTTACGAACACTCCGTCGCGGATCGGCGGCATCGGGTTGGATGAAATCGCGGCGGAGGCAATCGAACGGCACCGGCGCGCGTTCCCCGAACGTCCAGTCCGCCTGCCGGACATCGACTGGGGAGGACAATACCAGTGGCGCCATGACGGCGAATACCACATGTACAATCCCGATTCGATTCATAAGCTCCAGTACTGCACGCGTACGAACAACTACAAAATTTTCAAGGAGTACAGCGGGCTGATCAACTCCGCTAGTGCAACGCTATGCACACTTCGCGGATTGATGGATCTGAAATTCGCAGACAAGCCGCTACCGCTCGAGGAAGTCGAGCCGGCCGAATCGATCATGAAGCGCTTTGCAACCGGCGCCATGTCTTTCGGTTCGATCAGCAAGGAAGCGCACGAGACACTGGCCATAGCGATGAACCGTATTGGCGGGCGAAGCAATACGGGAGAAGGCGGCGAGGATCCGGCGCGCTACATTCCGGATCCGAACGGCGATTCCAGATCAAGCGCTATCAAACAGGTGGCGTCGGCGCGCTTCGGCGTCACGAGCGAATATCTGGTCAACGCCAATGAGCTTCAGATCAAGATGGCTCAAGGCGCCAAGCCGGGCGAAGGCGGCCAGCTGCCTGGACACAAGGTCGATGAAATCATCGCGCGCGTCCGTCATTCCACGCCGGGCGTCGGACTTATTTCACCTCCGCCGCATCACGACATCTATTCGATCGAGGATCTGGCCCAACTGATTTACGATCTGAAAAATTCGAACCCGCAGGCGCGCATTAGCGTAAAGCTGGTTGCAGAAGTGGGGGTCGGAACGATCGCAGCAGGCGTTGCCAAGGCGCATGCCGATGTCGTCCTGATATCGGGCGACAGCGGTGGAACGGGCGCTTCTCCTCTCACCAGCATTAAACATGCCGGCATCCCATGGGAGCTGGGTTTGGCGGAGGCGCATCAGGTGTTGGTCCTGAACAATCTCCGAAGCCGCATCATCGTCCAAACCGACGGCCAATTAAAGACCGGCCGCGATGTCGTCGTTGCGGCACTGCTCGGCGCGGAGGAGTTTGGATTCGCGACTTCGGCGCTGATCGTTTCCGGATGTATTATGATGCGCGTCTGCCATCTCAATACCTGTCCGGTAGGCGTAGCGACACAAGATCCCATCCTCCGGCAAAAATTCACAGGTAAACCCGAATACGTCGTCAACTACTTCCGCATGATTGCCGAAGAGGTTCGCGAACTGATGGCTCAATTGGGTTTCCGAACCGTTGACGAAATGGTTGGCCGCCGCGACAAGCTCGACATGCGCGACGCGATTGACCATTGGAAGGCCAAGAAGCTGGATCTCTCTCCGATCCTGTACATGCCGGCGGTGCCCGATCACGTCATCACGCGCCGTGTGCATTATCAGGATCACGGACTGCAGAGGGCCTTGGATAACCTGCTCCTCCAACTGGCAAAGGATGCGCTCGACCACAAGAAACCCGTTGAATTAGAGCTGCCGATCTCGAACGCCAATCGTACCGTCGGCACGATTCTGGGCAGCGAAATCACCCGGCGTTACGGCGGACAGGGTCTGCCCGACGGCACGATTCAAATTCGCTTCACGGGTTCCGCCGGCCAGAGTTTTGGCGCGTTCATCCCGAAAGGATTGAGCCTGACCCTGGAAGGCGATGCGAATGACTATTTCGCAAAGGGATTGTCGGGCGGGCGAATTGTCGTCTTTCCGCCGGCGGCATCAACGTTCAACGCGGAAGAACAAATCATCATCGGGAATGTTTCCTTATATGGAGCTACTTCGGGAGAAACATTTATCCGTGGCGTCGCCGGAGAGCGTTTCGCGGTCCGGAACAGTGGCGCGATCGCCGTCGTCGAGGGTGTCGGCGATCATGGCTGCGAGTATATGACGGGCGGCCGCGTTGTCGTGCTCGGCCAAACCGGACGAAACTTTGCGGCGGGCATGAGCGGCGGAATTGCATATGTCATCGATGAAAAGGGCGATTTTGCACAACGTTGCAATCTGCAGATGGTCGATCTCGAAAGATTAGCAGATCCGGAAGAGGAAGCTTTCGTCCGCGGGCTCATCGCCCGGCATCTGGAGCTGACGAAGAGCACACGTGCAGAGACTATTCTGACCAACTGGGCTCACTACCGGGACAGGCTCGCCAAGATCATGCCTCTCGACTATCGAAGAGTGCTGGAACAGAAGAAGGAGCAAGCGGCAAAGACGTTCGCAATGGTACAGTATGGGTAATCCGAAAGGCTTTCTTGAAATCGGAAGAGTTGGTTTCGAACGCCGGCCGGTTGAGGAGCGGATCCAGGACTGGAACGAGGTCTACAAGGAATTTCCGGAAGACAAACTCAAGGCCCAAGCGTCGCGTTGCATGGACTGCGGCGTTCCCTTCTGTCATCAGGGCTGTCCACTGGGAAACATCATTCCGGACTGGAATGATCTCGTTTATCGAGGGCAGTGGCAAGAAGCGTTGCTGCGTCTTCTGGCGACGAACAACTTTCCCGAGTTTACAGGCCGCCTCTGCCCCGCACCCTGCGAGGGTTCCTGCGTACTCGGAATTAATGCCGATCCCGTCACTATCAAAAACATCGAAGTCACGATCATCGATCGCGCGTTTAAGGAAGGCATCATCCGGCCGCGCCGGCCGGTGAGGCGTACAGGAAAAGCCGTAGCGATCGTCGGGTCCGGACCTGCAGGATTGGCCGCGGCAGCTCAATTGAATCAGGCGGGACACTGGGTGACGGTGTACGAAAGAGACGACCGAATTGGGGGCCTCCTGCGTTACGGGATACCCGAATTCAAGATGGAGAAAAAGATTCTTGACCGGCGGCTGAATATCATGCTGGAAGAAGGCGTCATGTTCCGCACCAACGCGAATGTCGGAGTCAATGTGTCGGTTGAGGAGCTGCGCCGCGAATTCGATGCGATCCTTCTAGCCGGTGGTGCCACCGCTCCGCGAGATCTTCAAGTACCCGGACGCGAACTGAAGGGCGTCTACTTCGCCATGGAATTCTTGCCCCTCCAGAACAAACGATGTGAAGGCGACAACATTCCCGATGCCGACTTCATTTCTGCGAAGGACCAGCGCGTCGTCATTATCGGTGGCGGCGATACCGGTGCCGATTGTCTGGGCACGGTGCACCGGCAAGGCTGCCGGTCGGTCGTTCAATTCGAAATTCTTCCCAAGCCTCCCGGCGAACGCGCTGCCGACAACCCCTGGCCGAACTGGCCGAATATCTTTCGAACTTCATCTGCGCATGAAGAAGGAGGCGGTCGCGAATATTGCGTCTTGACCACAAAGTTGACCGGCCGTAACGGCCACGTGGAACAGCTTCACGTCATTCGGGTCGAATTCGAAGGGCGCAATATGCGTGAAATTCCGGGGACCGAATTCACAATCGACGCCGATCTTGTCCTGCTCGCGATGGGCTTTCTTGGCCCTGAGAAGAAGGGAATGCTCGACCAGTTGGGCGTGGTTATCAACGAGCGCGGCAACGTTGCCACGAACGCGGAAAAGATGACCAACATTCCCGGCGTCTTCGCTGCCGGAGACATGAGTCGCGGCCAGTCGCTCATTGTCTGGGCCATCCGCGAAGGCCGCCAGGCGGCAAGATTCATCGACAAGTATCTGATGGGCTCGACGGATCTGCCTTAGAACGGATTCCCTCCTCGCTCCCAAGATCTCAAATTTGCGGTAGAGCGCTTGATTCGCTGCAAACTCAATTTGGATGCGCATCGATGACGGCCTAAAGCTAACGGCTACCAACCGGCACCAGCCAGATGCAAGCAGGCAGGTCAATGGGCAAGCGAGCACGCAGCCTTGCAAACGCGGGCGCACGTTGACGAATCCCCTCTTCTGTCCACGGGCGGACATACTGTTGGAAAGCATCGACACAATGTCGCGAACCGGCGGTGCTAATCAGCGGCCACTTTTATGGCTACCAATTTCGGGTAGCGATTTTGCCCGGCACGTTGGCTTTTGCATACTTCAGTCAACCAGAAGGAGGACTTTATGAAGTTTTATGTTGTCGCGATGGTTGTTTGCAGTCTCGTTATGTGCCAGATGACGTATGCGCAGGCGCCGATCGTGACACACGATGAATTGAAACAGGCGCTCGTCAAATCCGACAATGCCCGGAAAGAGAACCTCGCCCAGGTCCGGACATTCTT
The DNA here is from genome assembly GCA_001920875.1 of Acidobacteria bacterium 13_1_20CM_2_55_15. Classification (GTDB taxonomy): domain Bacteria; phylum Acidobacteriota; class Terriglobia; order 20CM-2-55-15; family 20CM-2-55-15; genus 20CM-2-55-15. Next base: position 3,270 of record MNKP01000184.1, on the reverse strand, counting down.
TTCCAGCGACGTCGCACGCAAGGCGTTCGCAGTAGCCCGTCTGGATCCCGACCGCGTTCAAAAGGCGGTCTCCACATTGAACTCCGACGAGCTCGCGAAGCTGGCTGTCCAGACGAGGCAGGTCCAAAGTGATTTCGCGGCAGGCGCTCTAACCAATCAACAAATCACGTATATCCTGATCGCTCTGGGGACGGCCGTCGTCGTTTTGATCGCCGTGAAATGATCATTCGCGCAGCTCTGCTCTTCTCCCAGGCCGCCGTGATCAGCGGCGGTCTGTGGCTTGATGTCCCATTTGTCCGCCAGGACAAGAACGGTTGCGGTTCTGCAGTGGTGTGGATGGTGATGCAGTACTGGAGGAAAGCCTCAACCCCGCCTGTCGCCGAGATCCATCGCGAGCTCTATTGGGAAGAAGCGCATGGCATCTATGCGCGAGACATGGAGCGATATCTCAATCGGCATGCATTTCAAACATTTGCCTTCGAAGCCGCATGGGACGACCTTGTGGCGCACATTTCAAAGGGCCGCCCGCTGATAGTTTGCTTGGAACGCAATGCGCGTGGCGTACCTTTGCACTATGTCGTGGTCGCGGGGATCGATCGAGACCAGGACCTGGTCTGGCTTAACGATCCAGCCGAACGGAAGCTGCTGCCGATGCGGCGGGCGGAATTCGAAAAGCAGTGGAGCGCGATGGGAAATTGGACTTTGCTGACGCTGCCGGAATCCGAATCGATTGAAGTTGATACTCCACGACCAGCCGAAGCCGTTCTTGACCAATCCGAGCTGGCGATGGCCAGTTCGGCATTCCGCGCAGAACATTTCACGGAAGCGGAAAAGCAGCTGAAATCGGTTCTGCGTATTCATCCCGCGGATCATTTTGTGAACGACTTCTTAGGAACCACCTATCTGCTGGATGGCAACTTCGATGCGGCACTGAAGTATTGGAGTCGTGCAGGCAAGCCAAGGGTGCGTGAGATACACATCGATCCGCCACTGCAAATCGAGGCGATCCGGCTGGATCATACGTTTGCTTTCTCGCGTGCGAGTCTCTTGACGCCGGCGGCCTATGGCGAAACCCGACGACGGCTCGATTCGCTTGGGGTTTTTTCACGATATGAATTCGAACTGACGCCGACCGATATCGGAGATTTCGACCTGACGCTTCGCGCCAGCGAAAGGCATGGGCCAAATTTTGTTTCGTGGATCCGCGGCTTGCTTTATCAGACGGTGTATCCCGCATGGTGGAATGCCGGCGGCCGGGCCATCAATCTTGAGTCGCTGATTCGATGGGACCGTGATAACCGTCGCGGCTGGATGTCCCTGTCATCGCCGCTTCGTCAGAATTCAAGCCTCGCATATCGTCTTCAACTCGATACACGCAACGAAAATTGGCTGCGCGGCGGCCAGACGTTCAACTTACGGCGCACCGAACTGAGTGGCGATGTTCATGCGATTTTCAAGGGCGGATGGAATGCGACCAGTGGTGTCGCTGTCGCGCGTCGCGCATTCACCAATTCTTTTGCCGGCGGAGCTTCGATCACCTACAAAGCCTCGGTACAACGCACGGTGCTCACCTTGCCGGAGAAGCGGTTAACCCTGGACTGGTCTGCAAGCGCACAATTGGGAAAACTGTTTGCGCAACCTTCGGAACGGTTCGTTAAGACACAGGAAAACGTCTCCCTGCAGTGGTTTCCGTTCAGCCAGCAGCGAAACGACTACGAGACCAAAGCTCGGCTGCGCCTGGGCAAGAGCTTCGGCCGGTTACCGTTCGATGATCTCTTCATCTTGGGTCTTGATCGCGATACCGATCTCCAGCTGCGCGGTCACCCCGCGATTCAGTCGGGACGAAAAGGCGCGGCTCCAATGGGTCGCGCCTATGCCCTGATGAATGCCGAATTTGCCAAACGACTTTACGCCAATGGCCTCTTCCGGCTCGACGGCGTTCCATTTCTGGACACTGCGCGCATTTCATCACACGCTCAGTGGCTCGTGGACAGCGGAATTCAGCTTCGAGTGTCCGTTCTGAGCGCTTTTACAATCAGCGTTTCCCTCGGAGGCGACCTCCGTACGGGTCAGCATGCGATCTTGATCGACAGCATGCGCGATTGATTGTTGCCGAAATCCAAATCGTATAATGACGTCGAATACAGGAATGTGCCTTTATGCCTTACGCCCCATCACAGAATATGGTATCGCACACGGCGCACTGCAAGTGCAGATGTCCTGGGCGCACTTGCAGCACGATGAATGACGACGGTCTGTCGGTTGTGTCCTGGCAAGCTGAGCAACAGACCAGTGTGGCAGGCATCGTGTGCCCGTCCACGCGCGATTCCACTTAGCTGCTGTTCCAAAGAACTCGGTCATCATTTCGCCGTATCGTGTTCTGAGAAGGGCAGTCTGAAAGCGGTGACGTCGTGGTGTCGCCAGCATCGGCATGACCCGGTGGACGCGCAACAAGAAGCCGCAAACAAGTCTAACCTGGGGCGAACCTGTTGGGAATCATTCAGTAGGTCTGACATGATGGACAGTAGAACGTTGAGCGGCCGCTTTGAACGATGCGCTTGATCGTTCCGTCACAACCCCGTCTCATGCACCGTTGACCTTCGCGATCGTAGACGGCAAACGCGTTCTGAAAATACCCCAATTCGCCGTTTGTCTGCCGATGATCGCGGAGCGACGAACCGCCTGCACTGAGGGCTTGCTTGAGAACTTCTTTGACGGCTCGGGCGAGGACGTCGAGATTCGCGCCGCTTATCTTGGCTGCCTTCCGTTTGGGTGAAATGCGAGAGCGCCAAAGCGACTCGCACGCGTAGATGTTGCCGAGGCCGGCGATGACCCGCTGATCAAGTAAGGCCGACTTAATGTGCGTCTTTTTGCCCTTGAGGACTTTTCTCAGATAATCCGCGTCGAATTGCTTCGACAGCGGTTCGATGCCGAGATTCTTGAATAGCGTGTGGGATTGGAGCGACTCAGTGTCGACGATCGTCATCAATCCAAAACGTCGATGATCCGTGAATACGATTCGAGCGGGCGCGTCCGTTTCGAAGACGACGTGATCGTGCTTTCCCCGCCCGATGTCCTCTCCAGCCGGCTTGTACACCCGAATGCCGCCGCTCATACCGAGGTGGATCACAAGCGTCTCACCGCCGTCGAGATCCGCCATGATGTACTTCCCCCGCCGCCACAACCTCTCCACTCGTCGACCTGTCAGCCGACTTTCGAAATCCTCAGGAAACGGAGCGCGAAGATCGCCGCGGCGGGTTTCCACAGAGG
>MNKP01000025.1 GCA_001920875.1 Acidobacteria bacterium 13_1_20CM_2_55_15 | reverse complement strand
CCGAAACGATGTTGGACGCTGTATTCAGGAATGCAAGGCATATCCTGGATGGACCCTAGTCAAAAATGTCTTCTTCCCACCGGATATTGCAGACCGAGCAAGTCCACCAACCCTTTTCCCAATGGCCCAGATCGGACACGGTATGTTCTGCGCCGCAGCGCAGACACTTCGGCTTCGGTGTAATCTCGACGTTTTTGACTTCTGTCTCCGGCATTAAGTACTCCTCGTTATATGGTAACGGACTAGCCACAAAAAGGCACAAAATTCAGCTACCGAATTCTACCTTTCCTTATGCGTCCAGCTAGGGTATGGTAAGCGTTACCGGAAATTAATGTTAGGAAAGAGCCTTTCCATTCAATGTCGGATAAGGAAATCATCATCAAGTCGCTCGAGCGAGTTGAGCGGCGAATTCGGACAAACCGGCTACTTAATGAGCTCGCGCTAGGCGCCACGTATTTCCTGGCATTTCCTCTTGCGCTCAAAGTCTGGGATCTATTCGATCCTCTTCGAGGCGCCACGATTGCCTTCATCGCTGGTATTTGGATTCTACTTTTTGCCGCCTATGTGGTTTGGCGTAGCCTCTACAGGGCGACGCTGAGACAAGCCGCCGCCGTGATCGATAGAGCGGCCGGCCTGAACGATGAGATCAAGACAGCCTTCTGGTTTATCCACAACCCAAGGCCTTCGGAATGGGTCGATGTCCAGATTCATCGCGCGTCGATCAGCGCGAAGAGAATGAACCTCGATACCTTTTTCCCGCGGCGCATTCCGAAAACATCATACGTGGCTGCAGGCTTGCTTCTTCTGTTTGCCGGTCTCAACTTTGTTCCTTTACCGTGGAATCACAACTGGCTCGCGCTTCAAGCGGCTCCCGCCTTTACTCTGACGCCGGATGAGGCCGCCATCCTGAAACAGAGCGAGGCGCTGCTTCGCAAAGCCGAAAAACTCAAGCAGCCGGAACTGGCAGAAAAGCTGGAAGAGATCGTCCAGCAGTTGCAGGAAGGAAAGATCGACGCCGCGCAAGCGGCACAGATGTTGGATCTCCTTCAAAGCCTGCTCGACGAAGGCAATCTCGATGCAGCCAGCATCCGCGAGGGCCTGGAGGAAATGGCCAGGGATTTGGCTGAGTCCGACAAGCTGGAACCGACGGCTGAGGCGATGAAGAACAAGGAACTCAACCTCGCGGCGGACGAATTGCGCAAACTCGCCGAGAAGCTTGGCCTCAATACCCCCGAATCGAACAAGCAAATGCAAAAGAGCCTGCAGCAAGCTTCGGAAAACCCGCGCTTGGGTCTGGAAGAGCTGGCCAAGCTTTTGAAGGAAGCTGCGGAGAATCTGAAGAATGAAGATCAGCAGGGCGCGCAACAATCCCTGGACGAAGCCGCGCAAGAGTTGGACAGCCTTGAAGAAAGGTTGCAGAGCCAGGAATTGAAGAACCTTGCGGCCGAGCAGCTTCAGAATCTGCAGCAATCGCTGCGGCAGCGCCAACAGGCAGGCTCACAACAAGGCCGAAGAGGCCAGCAGGGACAAGCCCAGGGCCAGAAGGGGCAAGGGCAGAGAGGACAGCGCGGCCAGCAACAAAATGATCAAGCCGAAGGCTTGCAGTTCGGGGCAGGAACCGAAGGCGAACCCACCGATCAAGCGGGTCTGGACAGCCAGGCCGGCGCGCCAATGCCCGGCAACAGCGAAGGCAATGGCCTGATGCCGTCGGGAAAGGGCGGCAGCGATGCTCCGCGCGAGGGGGCGGCCACGACGCTCGATGTCAAGCTCCAGCAGGAGCGTGTCAAAGGCATGCAGGATCAGGGAAAGGAAGAAAACATCGAGGAGGTGAGCAAGCAAGAACGCTCAAAACTCGATTACCGCAACGTGAAGTCGGAGCTGAGTCCCGCGCAAAAAGATCTCCTCAACCAGGACCGCATTCCATGGGAATACCGGCCGCTCATTAAAAATTATTTCCAAGCCATCCGGCCACCCGACAAGAAGTAGGAGCGTTCGTAGGAAGTAGGATTCATAAATAGATGAGCACTGCCATCGATCAACAAGTTGTCACGTTCCAGCAACAGTTCAGAAAGGTCAAAGAGGAAGTTTCCAAGGTCATCGTCGGCTACGGGGAAATCATCGATGGCGTCATTATGAGCCTGCTGGCCAGCGGTCACGTCCTCCTAGAAGGTGTGCCTGGCCTCGGTAAGACGAAACTGGTATCGACCCTCTCCGATGTCATGCATTTGAAGTTTTCACGAATTCAATTCACGCCCGACCTCATGCCGGCCGATATCACCGGCACCAACATGATTCACGAAGACACCAAGGGCGAAAAGTTTCTCGACTTTCAGCCTGGACCGATTTTTTCAAACATCGTGCTGGCGGATGAAGTCAATCGTGCCACTCCGAAAACGCAATCGGCATTGCTGGAAGCCATGGAAGAACGCAGCGTGACGGTGGGGAAGCGAACGCACAAACTGGATTCGCCGTTCTTCGTACTGGCAACACAGAATCCGCTCGAAATGGAAGGGACATACCCGTTGCCCGAAGCGCAACTCGACCGCTTCGTTTTCAAGCTGAAGGTCGATTACCCAACCGTCGATAGCCTTCACACGATTCTGAACCGCACGACAAAGGTCGAAGCGCCAAAAGTGAACCGCGTGCTCGGACAGGGTGAAGTGCTCGAGATGCGCAAGACCGTACGTGCGGTTCCCATTGCTCGTCCCGTACAGGATTACGCGATCCGGATCACGCTGGCGACGCATCCCAAACCACCCTACGCTCATCCGTTAACTATGAAGTACGCGCGGTATGGCTCGAGCCCGCGAGGAGCTCAGGCGCTTGTTATCGGCGGGAAGATTCGTGCCCTTCTGAAGAATCGCGTGCACGTGTCGAGCGAGGATATCCGCGCAATCGCGTACGGCGCGCTTCGGCATCGCATTCTCCTGAATTTCGAAGGAGAGGCTGAACGAATCGATCCCGACACGATCATCACTGGAATCCTCGAGGGCACGCCGGAGCCGGCGTAGGGAAATTCGGGGGGCAGATGGTCCTACCCTTTCCCTCTGGGAGAGGTCGGCGCGTCAGCCCGCTGGCTGTCGCGCCGGGTGAGGGTCTCAAGTCGAGTCCGATTTTGAACTCTCACCCTGCCCTCTCCCAGAGGGAGAGAGTGACCGTCTGACCCCGAATTCACGACGAATATGTCCACGGCAAACGTCACACTCTTCGACGATGAGTTCTTAAAGAAGCTCGAATATCTGAATATCATCTCGAAGCGGCTTTTCGCCGGACAACTGCGGGCGGAAAGACGCACGCGAAAGCGCGGAACCGGCTTGGAGTTCGCCGACTACCGCGCGTATGTGGCGGGTGACGACTTCCGGCATCTCGACTGGAAGGCATACCTCCGCTTAAACCGCTTGATCCTGAAGTTGTTTGAAGAAGAGGAAGACCTCCCGATCTATTTCTTCGTCGATAGCAGCCAATCGATGAGCTACGGCAACCCTTCAAAGCTGGACTACGCACGGAGGGTTTGTGCTGCTCTCTGTTATATCGGACTCGCCAATCTCGATCGCGTAAACGTTATTTCGTTCGCCAACGGCATCAAAAGCGAAATGCCGCCCCAGCGCGGCAAGGGCCGCATCTTCAAAATTTTTCGCTTCCTGATGGAGATCACGCCGGGGGGCGAGACCCACGCCCGCGCATCATTCAAAACGTATTGCACAGAGACGCGCCGGCGAGGCCTGGCTGTTGTCATCTCGGACATGTTTGACGGAAATGGGTTTGAAAGCGCGCTGGATATCCTGCGGCACGTACGGCACGATATTTTCGTCATCCACATTGCCAGTCACGAAGAAATCGATCCGATGTTGAGAGGTGAACTCCAGCTCGTCGATTCGGAAAACAACGTCAGCCGCGAAATCACCATTACGCCTTCCCTGCTTGCCGCATATCGCGCGGAGTTCAACAAATATTGCGAGGCTATCGAATCCTATTGCGGTAAGTATCAGCTCGGGTATGCTCGAACGGTCACCGATTTCCCCTTTGAGGAGCTTGTATTGAAGGTGTTCCGTCAAGGCAGGTTCTTGAAATGACATTTCTGGCATTGACTGCGGCTCAGGCCGGACTGCTTGCGGCCACGACGGTCGCAATCATCATTGGGTTGTATCTGCTCAAATTACGGCATCGGCGAGTTCTTATTTCATCCTCTATCCTGTGGCGCCGTGTGCTCGATGAACGACAATCCCATTCGCTTTGGGAAAAACTGCGCCGGATCATTTCCATAGTCATTGCGGCCACGATCGCACTGCTGATCGCATTGTCGCTGGCGAGGCCGGAAATCGAGTCGCTGACGGGGAAGAATGAGCGCATTGTCATCGTGCTGGACACTTCTCCCACAATGAACACCAACACTTCGGATGGGAAAACCCGCTGGCAGCACGCGGCCGAAAGGGCGAAATCGCTGCTGGACAGCGGCGGGCCGACAACTGAATTCCGCGTGCTGGATACCGCCGAAGTAACGGCATCGGCATTCACGACGGATCGCAATGAGGTCCGTAAACTGATCGACACGATGTCGTCCAAGAGTGCTGAACCACACTTTCCAAGAGTCGACGGCCGCGCTGCACAGGTTTATTTCATTTCCGACGGCGTTGCCATCCACAGTACGCCTTCGTTCGTGAAACGCATCTCAGTTTTCGAACCGGCCAACAACGTTGGTATTACGGCGTTCGAAATTCGATCCGTCCCGTCAACCCCGCTCGGTTATGAGGCGTATCTGGAAATCCAGAATTTCGGGCAGCCCACCGAAGCCGGACTGACGCTGAGCGGACCAGGCGGGCAGCGGATTATCAAAACGGTTCGCCTTGAAACCGAACAAACGTATAAAGACGTTTTCGACCTCTCCCAATTCGCGGAAGGTGGAATTCGTGCGACAGTGCAGGCAAAGGACGACGCGTTTCCAATGGATGACGTCGCATTCGCATACCTGCCGATTAAACGAAAGACAAGAACACTTTTGGTGACAAAGGGCAACCGCTATCTGGAAACCGCGCTGAAGTTGGACAATTACGTCGAGCTGTCCGTGACGGAGCCGGCAAGTTACCGCGAATCGCCAAACATCGATACCTACATCTTCGACAAGTTTGCGCCGAACGCGCCGCCGGCTCGTCCTGCATTGATTTTTGGAACTCCGAGCGCACCATGGCTGAAGCCCGCAGCAGGGGAAATCCAAAAACCGGAAATAACGACGTGGTCGGAAGATCACCCCATCATGCAATACGTGTCGGTTCACGACGTAGCCATCGAGCGCGCGGCGCGCATCGACGCGGACAATCTGACGGTCGTGGCTGCTTCCAAACAGACTCCTCTGATCGTCGTATCGGAGAAGCCGAAATGGGTGATGCTCACCTTCAGTCTCGAGGCATCCGATTTCGCTTTTCATGTCGGCTTTCCGGTGTTCATCGAAAACGTTCTGGCATGGTTCAATCGAGACCAGCTTGCCCTGAAACGTTCGCCGGGGATTGTTGATGTGCCCTTGGCCAATGCGCAAGTCCAAACGATCGACGGGAAAACCGTCCCCTCCGAACAACAACTCGGCAAGACCATTTTTCTGGCCAACGAACCCGGCCTGTTCGCCGCCCTTCGGGGTGATACGCGCGTGCACGTCGCAGTAAATCTGGCAAACCCGACTTTTTCGGATGTGAATCGATCCATCTTCAAGACGGACCGCACGGCGGCCAGGCAACAATTCTGGTTACGCCGCGAACTGTGGTTCTACATGTTGCTGGCCGCAGTCGTGCTGATTAGTATTGAATGGTTCACGTATCATCGAAGGATTACACTGTGAGGGGTTTGGAAGACTTGACTTATTCCCCTCCTCGCAGAGGAGGGGTGGATGCGCCGAGCGTAGCGAAGGCGCAGACGGGGTGGTCAGACCGGCGAACCGCTCCGGCCGAACTGACCACTGATTGAGGCTTCGCCCTATCGGGCTCGCGCTTCGCGCCCGGCGCGCCAGCTTCTATTAAGCTGTCGCGCCACCCCTCCTCTGCGAGGAGGGGAATGGCAGAGTAACTGATTATGCGACTCAGTTTCGACACATATTGGCCGCTGTTGCTTCTGTTGGTCATTCCTTACCTCTGGCGGGTTCAGACCAAGACGCTTGCCGATCTCAGTCCAAAGCATCTGCAGCTTGCGGGCGTCGTCCGATCCGTAATCATCGCTCTAATCACCGTGTCGTTGATGCAGCCGGTCCTCTACCGGTCTGGCGCGTGGGAGTCGATTGTTTATCTCCTCGATGTCTCCGAAAGCGTTTCGCCGCCGGCGATCCAATCTGCGATGCAATGGATTCAGCAGACCAACAACTTGGGTCATCCGGATCACTCGAGGTTCGTTCCGTTCGCGGCAAACTCTACAGTTTTCGAAACGTTGGAACAATTGAAGGTGGTTGAGGTCGCGAATGAGTCATCCCGCGGTTCTATCGACCAAAGTGCGACGGATATTGAGGGAGCCATTGATACGGCGATTCGAAGCTTTGCGCCGCATCATTTGAAACGGTTGGTGCTCATCAGTGATGGAAACGAAAATTCCGGACATATGCTGAACATGTTGTCGCGCCTCAAGTCGGAAAACATCCATCTTTATACCGTCCCGATCCAGGCCCGCACGAATCGCGACGTCTGGGTGGAAAACATCATGGCGCCGGCCGACGTTACTGCCGAAGAACTGTTCCCCGTTGAAGTCCACGTTTACAGCCAGGGCGAAACTGCGGCTGAAGTCCAGATTCATTACGGCGATAAAACCCTCGGCTCGCGTAAGGTTCAGCTCATCCGCGGATTGAATCGCATCGCTTTCGATGCAAGTATTAAAGACGACGCCGGACCGGTAACACTCGAAGCCGAAGTGAAAGCGCAAGGTGATCCTTTTGCGGACAATAACAAGTTCCGCTCATCGCTCGTCGTGAAAGGAAGGCCGAAGATCCTGTACGTCGAAGGCCATCCACAAAGCGCCAAATACCTGCAAACCGCTCTTACCAACGAGGGTCTTAATGTAAATACGGTGGCGCCGGGCATGATTCCTACCTCCGTCGAACAGTTGGATGCATACGACGCCCTTCTGCTCAGCGACGTCCCTCGAAGCAGTCTGACCGAGGAACAAATGAGGAGCCTGGCCACTTATGTGCGCGATCTTGGGGGCGGTTTCATTTTGGCCGGAGGAGAGAACAATTACGGCGAAGGCGGATATGCCAAGACGGCAATCGAAGAAGTTTTGCCGGTCACCTTCGAGGCCAAGAAGGAGAAACCGGACTCCATCGCAATGATCATGGTGCTCGACAAATCGGGAAGCATGGGCGGACAGAAAATTGAGATGACAAAGGAAGCCGCAAAAGCGCCCCTTGCGCTGCTAAAAGATACGGACAGTTTCGGTGTGGTCGCGTTCGATTACAATTTTTATTGGCCCGTGAAATTTCAAACCGCCTCGAATCGCAGTGCCATAACCCAAGCGATCAGTACGATTATCGCCGGTGGTGAGACGAACATCTATCCGGCGCTTCGCGAGGCCTATATTCAGCTTGCCGGAGCCAGCACACAGGTCAAACATGTCATCCTCCTTTCGGACGGCCGCTCTTTGCCTGACGATTTCGATGGCCTGACGAAGAAAATGGCCGAGTCTAAAATCACCGTCTCAACCGTAGCCGTGGGTAATGGCGCCGACCGCGAGCTGCTTGCAAATATCGCCAACTGGGGCCATGGGCGGACCTATTACCTGGAAGACCCTGCTGCTGTGCCCCAAATCTTCACTGAAGAAACGGAATTGGCGACAGGGAAAACGCTACGTGAAGAATCGTTCAAGCCGGTCGTGAAGAAGAGCGTCGAGGCCTTCAAGGGAATCGACTTTAATACGGCGCCACCCCTGTTGGGTTATGTCGCGACGAAGTCGAAAGAGACCTCCGAAGTTTTGCTCGAATCAAAACGTAAGGACCCCATTCTCGCGCGATGGCAATATGGACTTGGAAAGACGGCGGCATTCTTATCGGATTTGAAGGACCGCTGGGCAGTCGATTGGCTCAGATGGAAAGGTTATCCCAAATTCTGGTCGCAAGTGGTGCGTGAAACAATGCGACGTCGAGATAACGACGAGTTCGACTTCCGTGTAGTGAAGGATGGGACCGAAGCAAAAATTACGATCAACGCGATCCAAAAAGACGGCCAGTTCAAGAACAAGCTCGAACCTCAAGTAAGAGTTCTCGGTCCGGACGAATCCGTTTCGGATATCGCCGTCCATCAGGTCGGCCCGGGCGCCTATGAAGCCAAGTTCCCCATTTCAAAAAAAGGTTCCTATTTATTTCGAGCTGTTGGAGCAGAAGGCGGCGGGCCATCGCGTGTTCTGCCGTACTCGTACCCGGATGAATATCACTTCTATCCGCCGAATACCGAAGTTCTCCGCTCGATTAGTAATGAAACGAAGGGTCGCTTCCAGCCCCGGCCCGAAGACATTTTCGACCCGCAAGGCGAAACGACGGCGCTCCCTGTGCCGTTATGGCCTTATCTTGCCGGATTGGCTCTCCTGCTCTATTTCACCGACGTGTTGCTCCGCCGCGTAAGGTTGTTCGAGTAAGGCGGCTGATTTTCGGGCTTTCCAGCTGTAGCGGCGGTCTACAGGAGCTGTGAACAAATTGCCTGCACAACTTGTCAGATGACATCGCACCAACAGACATTCGACATTTGACAGTTTTGGCTGTCGTCAATTTTTTCACAGCACCATAGACCGCCGCTACAGCTCCCGAACTTCGACTTTTTGTCCAAAGCCACTCATCGCACTTCCCAACAGCTTTTCAAATATAATTAGTCTCCCTGATGTCGTGTTTGGCTGTTCTGCTCTTCTTTTTATTGCCTCAAAACGACCTCTTGTCCCTTAGTGGCGCCGTGGTCGACACGGAGGCAAAGGGTGCCGGAAACGTCCTTGTACGGCTGGAACAGCCGACGGAGCAAAAGCGCTGGGAGACCAGCACTCTAACGGACGGAAGTTTTCGGTTCGAACGGCTGTCCTACGGCACTTATCGTGTGACGATACATAAGGCCGGGTACTTCGACGTCTCTGCTGAAGTCCGTCTTGAAACAAGTAAGAGCGTCGAATTCACTCTTGCGGCTGCAGAGAAAGTTGAACAAGAAATCGACGTTGTTGCGCGCCCGGAACCGATCAATTCCGAAGCCGTATCGTCGCAGAATACGGTAAACGACGAAGTCATTCAGAATATTCCTTACCCGGGCCGGCAGAATTTTTTGAACGCTCTCGCCTTAATGCCTGGCGTGGTACGTGACGGCAGCGGTCAGCTTCACATCCACGGTTCTCGCTCCGACCAAATTCGGTATCAACTGGATGGGATCAATCTGACGGACGCCACGGGAGGCGGCCTCGCGTCCAGTATTCCCCTGGACGCAATCGAAAGTGTAGATATGGACCTTGCAGGATACTCCGCCGAATTCGGAAAAGGGTCGGGCGGCGTAGTGCGCGTGCATAGCCAGTTCATCGGGGACAGGTATAAATTCAACGTCACCGATTTCGTTCCCGGCGTTGACTTTCGCGAAAAGTCCATTGCCGAGTTCTCGCCCCGGCTGCTCTTCTCGGGTCCGCTTGTGCGAAACAAGCTGTGGTTCATGTATTCGGGAAGCCTCCGGTATATCCACAATTGGATAGAGAGCTTGCCCAAGCCCGACAACCAGCAGCGTCAAACGATGTCGGACCAACTCTTCAAGATTCAATGGAATCTCCGCGAGTCGCACGTCGTGACCGTCGATTTAATTCACAACACCGAGTTTTTTGGCAATAACGGACTGAGCATTGTCCGGCCGCGCGAAACGACCACGAATTTTGTGCGCCGTGGCACAACGCTCGCGGTTTCGGAACGGCGCATCATCGGAGGCAAACTTCTGGAATCGATGATTCAGTGGAGCAGCCGTCACGACAGCGATTTGGCAAAAGGAACCGACCTGCTGGAAATACGGCCCCAGCTGTGGACAGGCAACTATTTTTCGGACCAACGCGGCCACGTCCAGCGTTGGCACGCGGCGCAATCGATCGTGTGGCAACAGCAGATCGGAGGACTTACCCATCGTATTAAAGCAGGCGGGGAGTTCGATTATGTGGACTCGAGCCTGCAACTGGACAGGAGACGTTTTGAGCTGTTTAACGAGTCCGGCGCTCTGCGATCCAGCGTGACCTTCGTGGGACCGAATTCCGCCGACCTGCATAACCTGGAGTATGGCGCCTTTCTACAGGATCGGATCGTTCTCAGTTCCAAGCTACAGGCCGAAGCGGGCATCCGCTACGATCGCGAGCGACTGGTCGGTCGTAACAATCTTGCGCCCCGCCTCGGATTTTCACTTTTGCCGCGCGGCACAAGCCGTTCCAAGATCAGCGGCGGCATTGGATTGTTCTACGATAACGTCACGTTTTTGAACATCGAATTGACTGGACTGCAGCGACGATTCACCACCGCCTACGACGATGGTATTCCGATTTCTGCAGCTGTGCCGTCCAGCGTTCATGTGAGTCCGTATCTTCACAATCCTTACGGTTTGCATTGGAATGTCGCATGGGAAAACGAATGGGCGCCACGGTGGGTTTCCCGAATCGAATACATCCAAAAGAACGGTCATGATCAGACGCGCCTGGCTGCCGTGGACACGCCCGAGGGATTCGACATCCTATTCGATAATTCGGGGACATCCCATTATCGGGCGGTCGAGTTCAGCATCGATCGTCCGATTCGAACAGATTTTCGAATCCTTGCCTCGTACATCTATTCGAACGCCGAAGCACGCCCGTCCTTATCCTTGGATTTTCCGGATCCTACAGTCGAATTCCTACCGGAAGCGCCGGTCGAATGGAACGCGACGCACCGATTCGTCTCGTGGGGATATTTTCCATTGCCGTCGCATTTCAACGCCTCATTTTCGGTCGAGGCGCGATCGGGTTTTCCGTTCACAGCCGTCAATGATCTGAATCATGTCATTGGCGGCTACAACAGCCATCGCATGGCCGCTTTCTTCACGACCAATGCCAGCCTTGAAAAGCAGCTTCCCATTCCATTCGGAAACGGAAAACGCGTGGCAGTCCGCGTGGGTGTAACCAATCTTTTCAATCACTTCAATCCCCGGTTCGTGGACCCAAACGTGAATTCACCGAATTTCCTGCATTTTTCCGACTCCTCAAGACGGCATTTTGTCGCCCGGCTCCGCATCCTGAAAAAGTAGTTCCTGCTAAAGCCCGCTTATCTTGGCACCGATAAAGCGTATGAGAGCGAAGATGGTCGCGGCACCAAAAGAGACAACATATGAAACGTACCGTTCCAATTCTGGCTATCGTCGTAATGTTTGCGGGCGGCCTACACGCCGCAAACCATTATGACGACAAGCTTGCCGAACTTTTAAAAACAAGGCCGAACAGCATTGTCCGGGTCATCATTCAGCGAACCGTTCCTGTAAACGCGGCACATGCTGCCGAGATCAGCAATGCCGGGGGCAGAGTTGTCGGTGAGCTGGACATGATCCAGGCGCAGGTGGCGTTTCTGCCTGTTTCTCAGTTGGAACGGATGGCGGCCAACCCGACAGTAAAAAATATTTCGATCGATGACTATGTACAGGGTCAGGCGGGCCAGCCATATGTTGTTTCGGGCGCGGCGAAGGCCTACGACGCCTATGGAGTGACAGGAAAAGGCATTGGTGTGGCCGTCGTGGACAGCGGCATTGCTCCGCATCCGGATCTGAAAGTCGTCAAGGCCGTCGATTTCGTGGATACTACCCGAGCCGGTGGCTACGATCCATTTGGACACGGAACGCACGTCGCCGGCATTGTTGCAGGCTCCGGCGCCGCTTCGAATGGAACGTATAAGGGCATCGCGCGAAACGTAAATCTCGTTGACCTTCGTGTCCTGGATGCCAACGGTGCAGGGTATATCAGCAACACGATCGCGGCTATCCAATGGGCGATCAAAAATCGCTATTCGACCGGTTCGAACGGCTATAGCCTCAATATCCGAGTCATCAATCTATCTCTCGGCCACCGTCCATACGAACGGGCCGCGATCGATCCGTTGACGACGATCTGCAGAGTCGCCGTGAAAAACGGAATCGTTGTAGTGGTGTCGGCGGGC
>MNKP01000130.1 GCA_001920875.1 Acidobacteria bacterium 13_1_20CM_2_55_15 | reverse complement strand
GTCGTCTTCAACATCAAAAACAACGTAAACAGGTCGTAACCATGCAACTTGCCTTCATCGAAGTCGAATAGGGAGTCCGCAATGAACTTGTGGATATAGGGCTGATTCGTACCGGACATAATACTGTGCGGATTATCGAAATCAAGGAACGATCGAGCGCTCCTACCGAAGCAGCGTTGGATAGATGCGACACCGATCTCAGGCAGTGCGCGGGGCTGGCGGTGCTGCTCAAACATCCAGATGATCGCGAAACCGCTCAGCGCGGCCGGAAAGGAAGCCGAAGGTGGCAAAGGACTGCTCAAAATAAACTGGCACAAGTCGTGTTGAGAATTCGCCAGAGTTTCAATTCGTTGACGCAGAAGATCATCCGGCGATGAAAAGATGCCATTGAGGACATCGTCGACAACAATGGCTGGAACGGTCAGGCCTGGATGGTTCAAAACTGAGGGAGCAGTAACGAGGGGTCGTTTCGTGAGACAGCACTTTTTGAATTTCAAACCACTCCCCCATGGACAAAGCTGATTCCGACCGAGCTTCATAAGACCTCCAGTTGAGGATGTGGTCAAGATGCTTGAGAAGCCGGCCTGAACTGGTCCCTCGCCGGGTGCGAAGCGTCCAAGACGCTAAGCGGAAGATTTTTCAATGATCGACACGGTATACGAGGCCTTACGCTGACGGCGGCCACAAAGCGCGACGCGAAGGCGGAAAGCAACGCCGGCCGAAGTTGCGACGCGGATGTTGGCGTTGAAGCACATACGGAACTGGAGCTTTGACACGCTCGAACGTGAGGTTCGGGCCGACATGGTCTTATCGGATGTTTACGCGAGTCGGCGACGAAAAGCTGCCCGATGCCAAAACGCTGGCTCGTATTGAGTGCGCCCTGGGACCGGAAATCATTGAGAAGATCCATGGACGCATCGTAGTCATTGCTCAGGAAAGAAAGGTCGTCAAAGGTCAGAGGATACGGCTGGAAACGACAGTCACCGAAACTAATATTCATTATCCGACCGATAGCAGCTTGCTGGGCGACGGCGTGTGCTGACGCGGACGATGAAACGGATCGTCAAGATCGCTCAGGGTGTGGGAGAGCGGGTGCGGAACCGGATGCGCAGTGGCAGTCATCGCGTGATGGAATTGCGCGCGCCAGCCGTAGCAAGATACAGGAACGGTCGAAGAAACGATTGCAGGAAAGCTACAAACAATTACTCCATTCGACTGGCCAGGTTGTCGCGCAAGCGAAACGAATTGCTCAGGAAGTGGACAATGGCGTCAAAAGGCAAAAAAGAGGATCGATCAGGTACGCCTGGAAGCGTTGAAAGCAGAACTGCTTGAATCGGATGATTCCGGTCACTCAACACTAGACAAAATCGGGGTGCCCGTTTTGTTGCGGGGTCCCCGCCTTCACATGACGATCCCACCACAAGCAGAGTCGTGACGATGACCAGTCTAAAAAACGCCCGTCATGGTGCGCCGGCGGAAGCTTTACGATAGGGACGGAAGTCCAGCAGACACTGGTTGCGACGCAAGAAGTCCATAAACCGGTGGTACTCATGCTCCTTTACGTGGAATTTTGCCGCCAGTGTTTTGTACGAGCCGCGTGTCGACCGCAAACCGAGGTCGACCAGAGCTACCACCTTTTCACGGGAAATGTCGCGACGTTTATATCTATTGCGGACGGCGGACCAAAAATCTTGTCGGCCCTCCGACAAGTCGGCGAACCAGGATTGTACTTCGTCGTGAGCGGCGGAGACTGCGGTCTGGGTTTCTAGTATTACTTCGGAAATCAAGCTGCTTTTTGCCGAGAAGAACGCGCGCTCGATCGCATTTTGCAGCTCCCGCACGTTGCCGGGAAAATTATGGGCGGCCAGGTGATCGAGCACCCCGGCGGCGAAATATTTCTTCAGCTTATTCACGGTGTTCAGCTTATGCAGGAACGCATGCGCAATCATGGGAATGTCATCGCGGCGAGCACGCAAGGACGGTAGTTTGATGTCGAAGACCTTAAGCCTGTAAAGGAGATCTTTCCGAAACCGGCCTTCGCCTGCAAGCGCTTCCAGGTTGGTATTGCTGGCGACGATCAAGCGGACATCGATCGGCCTGTCCTTGGTGTCGCCGATTCTCCGGATCTCACGTTCCTGAATTACTCTCAACAGCTTTGCTTGTAGGGCCGGGGTAGTGTTGGAAATTTCGTCCAGGAAAAGAGTGCCGCGATGCGCCGCCTCGAACAAGCCCTGCCGGTCTGCAACGGCTCCTGTGTATGAACCCTTCTTCGCACCGAACAATTCTGCTTCGATCAAGCTTTCGGGAATGGCCCCGCAGTCGACGGCAACGAATGGCTCCTTCGCTCTAGTCCCTGCAGCATGGATGGCTTTCGCGACCAACTCTTTGCCTGTTCCGCTTTCGCCCTCGATCAAGACGGTCGCCGTATTCTGGGCCGCGATCTGAATTTGGGAATAAACCTCGCGAATCGCCTTCGAGGCGCCGACCATTCCGTAGAATTCGTCCAAAACGATATTTTTGGTTTCGCGGGCCTGATGGGTTTCAAGCCCTCGCAACGCGCCATTTCCCGTCGTGCCGATAATGGCGAGCAACTCCATCTCTTTTTCCGTAAGCGACGGCTCGTTCTGCCGGCATACCACATAAATTCCGCCCTCCCACGTTTCGGACAGCAGCGGCACCCACGCCACGATTTCTTTCTGGCGATCCATTTCTGCAGACCCGAAATAGATGCGGTTCTTCGCCATTGTGGCAACGTTACGTGCTTCGCGGATGACCTGATCGCTCGGTTTGATTCTGATGGCTCTGGTGATGATACCTGTAGGACCTTTCAGAAGTATCAGCGCTCCATGCGCCAAGGACGTCCGCACGGTTTCTTCAATAGAGGTGATCAGAGCCTCTGCCGATTTGATCGCGGCTGCCGAAAGCGCGAGCCGATAGGTCGCCTTGAAATACCGGTCCTCACCGAGATCGTTATGGGCATCCGAAATTGCGGACGTAGATCGCTGCTGCATGTTGCGGTTGCATTGCTCGAGTCCCTGGCGAGCATTCCGCCGCCACGGTACGCCTAAATAATTGGGGCGGCACCGAGGCGGAATTTCCTCCGCAAGCTGCGCTGTCGTCGATACGCTTCGAGTCAAATATTCGCGGGCCGTTACTAAATTTCCCGCCTCCAGATGCAGCATGCCAATATGGAACGCACTTTCCGCCACAAGCTCCGGCAATCCCATCTCGGCTGCGCTTTGAAATGCGGCCAGAAGTTCGTGTTCCTTGGCCTTCTGCTTGTCCGAAGCGACTCCAGCCAGAAGCAGTCCACGCACCGCCAGGAGTTTGTAGCCCTGCTTTCGCGCTAACTGCAGCGCTCTTTTCGAGTATTCCTGCGCCTTCGGCTTCTCATCCATCGAAGTGTGAACCGCTGCAAGCTCGTTCAACACCTGGCATCGTTGATACAGCGTTCCAAGTCGCTCCGTCGTTTCCAGACCTTCTTCGAGCCGTCGCAGTTTTTCCGGATCTGAAACGTCCGGCATCCTCGCCTCGACTAATGTGTGCTCCACGGAAAAGTACGGGGTTTTGAAGGTCGGGGAGTCCTTCAATTTTGACAGAATGTGTCGGACGTTTTTAGGAAGCCCTATATCGCGATAGAAGAAGCACCGAACGATTCCACAATATACTTTGTCCATTTCATACAGCGAACCAACTGAAGGTGGGATTATCTTCAACAACTCTGCCGCCCTCCCATACTTGCCTGCTTGCATATCATGGAAGGCTGTATCGCACTGGACCGTGATGAATCTATGCGAATCAAATGCGGGATCTTTCTTTTTCAATTGTAGGATCAATACGAGGGCGTTCTCGAACAAGTCCTCGGCCTCCTGCATCAATCCCTGCTTCGTTTTAATTGAACCGACATTACCAAGCGACAAAACGTGGGCCGGAAGAATTCCATCTGCAATAGCAATCTTCATTGCTTGCGATTGAAAGCTGTAGGCTCTTTGCAAATCGCCTAAATTTTCAAAACAGAGTGCAAGATTGTTAAGCGTATCAAACGTTTCGTTGTGCGCGCTTTGGAGTAGGCTTTCGGCGGCACCTCGGAAGTCGCCGAGATTGATTAGGAGTTCTCCTTCTGCCCGATTCAGGAGGTTCGCGACTTTAGGCGAGAGTGGCCGGAATTCTTTGGCTTTCTTTAACGTCTCGGCTGCATCGGAAAGAGCCCCTGCCTTCATTAAAGTCCGGCAGAAATGCAGATAACGATTGAACAATTTGGGAGAATCGGAGGTCAGGCATTCAAGTGCGAGTCGGCTAAGACGTACTCGTTCTTCCGCTGGCCTCTTGTCGAATATGTTCGCCATGCGCGCATATACGCGGGAAAGCAGCTCAGGGTCCTTAACCACAGCATCATTGGACAGAAGTTCTTCGCACACCGCACGGGATTGGGTTGGTCTACCTACCGACGCGTAACAATGAGCTAGATTTATTTTGTCCGGTGCTGGAAACTGCAAAACGCCTCGCCGCTCAGATTCCCGCAGATGTTCGTAAAAGATTCGAGCATGTTGGTAATTGCGTTTTTCGTACGCTTCATTCGCCAACCGGCGATATAACTTGCCGGCCTCTTCCAACTCTCCTGCTTCAAGGAAGTAGTAAGCTAGATCTTCAAGGTCGCACCCGTTTGTGCGGAACACGTCAAGGGTCCGTGTTGCGAGACTTAATTTCTTGCCAGGAGGAATACCTCGATAAATTCTCTGTGCTAAAGGTGGATATGCGATTCTGATTAGAGATCCACATCGTTCGATTAACCCGATGTCTTCAATGCCCCTGACCTGCTGCTGAAGATCAGTAACATCCCGGCCAACGATTTTAGCAATTATTTCCAGTTCGACTGGTTTTCTGAGTAACGACAAGCTCTCTACAATTTCTCTTGTTTGGTTTGTCAGTTGGGACACCATCCAGTTGAATGCCGCGTTTGTGCGATTCCGGAATGGTGACTTAGGAATGCCTTTCGCGTATTCCTCAATTAAGAGTGGATTACCGACCGAGATCAGAAGCAAATCTCTACGCCTTTCAGAAGAGCCCTCGAAATATTGTGCTAAGTCTTGAGATTCGAGCGCCGTGAGCGTCTGCAGACGAATCCGACGGAATTCCTCACCAACGCACTCATTCAGAACGGTGCTCAGTTTCAGATCCGGTCTTCCGGCGCGGCACGTCAGCACGAGACGCATTGGCACTTCCGCAGCGCGAAATGAAAGCTGTTCGAGAAACCGAATTGTTGCTGGATTCGCTTCCTCGATATTCTCAATAGCCAAAACGAGGCGTGTTTCTCGAGCCATCGTGGCGAGTATGCCCACCAAGTCGCTTGTCAGCTTGCCCAGGGGATAATTTGGTTCCGTTTCGGAGTCCTCCTGAGAGTGTTCAAACATGAAACTGGGAAACATATCCCGACTTGATCCGTTGAGGCGTTCCGCTAATTTGCGTACTGCCTCCAAGACGGGATGAAAGTCCGACGAATTCCGGCCACAGTGGGCGATAGCGAATTGGAAGTGTTCAAAAGCGCAATGGATTCGCAACTCCTCAACAAATCGAGATTTTCCGATGCCTACCGTTCCTTCGATCCATAAGACGCGTAGACCATTCGTCGACGACTGCTGAAGAAAATGGAGCCCTTCCCGCAAGACCGCCGCATGGCCGATAAATGGTGCGCGCTGTGCCTTGCTTGGCTCAACTCTGATGCACTCCTTTAACGAGACAAATGCGGTTGCTCGTTTTTGCGGTTCTTTGTCCAAGAGCTGCATTACGGTTTCGGAGACGAGTTTAGGAACATCGCATAGATTGCCGATCGGCTGCGGAACAGCCCAAACGTACTTGGCTCTTAGATGAATAAGGTTCAGGTCTTCGAAAAGATTTCGATGCGTCAGCACCCGATAGAGGACCGCGCCCAGCGAATACAAATCGCTCTCTAAAGTAGGACTCTCGCCCCGTAAGACCTCAGGCGCGGAGAATCGGATGTGCTCTTCGGATTCCCGAAATTCCACATTGCTGAGGTTGGGATCGGTCAATTTAAGAATTTTGCTGTTGACGAAAATATTGGATGGTTTTATCCCGCCATGTATTCGCCGATGGGACTGTAAAAAGTCAATCGTGGAGACTAAGGCCTTTATTGCAATTGAACTCTCGGTAGAAAAGAGTTCTGATGCAGGGAGATACTCGCGAACGCAGTAAAGATCTCCCCGCGTTGTTAATTCCGCATCGACGATTGTGCTGAGGTTGTCATGCCGGATACCGGAAAACCAGGAAAGCCTCTGGATGAGATCGCGATCGTGGTCGAAGTGGCCTTTGCCGCAAATCTTCACAACCACGTCCGCTCGTTCCAACAAATGGTCGGTGCCCAAGAACGTTTTTGAATGACCATCGTCTCGGAGCACCCGGATTACACTGAACCGGCTAGGAACGAAAATCTTCATTTTCGCCACCCCCCGACAAGGGACGGAACGAATTGTTATGGGAACGCGACTAAGTGCGGTTAATTCGCACTTGGCGCACTTTTCAAGCGACGCTTGACGGCAGTACGAAGATCCTTATCTTGCCGCATGCGCCACTCTGCTACGGACAAGAGCCCGTCCAGGTCCTGTCCGTCTTCAGGAAATATGGCAATTCCGACGGATACGTGAAGCGGTATTTCGGTTAGTGCCCGCACTGCAAATCTGAAATGGTCCAGATCGTCCTGCAGGCGCGATTTCAGATTTTCGGCGGCTTCAAGCGACATTTTCGGGCTGATTGCGACGAATTCATCACTCGCATAGCGAACCAGGACATCGGTTTCGCGAAGTTCTTTAGTCAAATAGCGCGCCGCTGCTCGAACGGCTTCGTCGCCGCTCATCGGTCCCCACTTTTGCCGGATCGTTCTGATTTCCTCAAACTGGATCGACAAAAGCGCGACGGGATATTCATACCTTGAAGCATCCATGGCCACCTGGTCGAACATCAGATAAAGCTGAAAACCATTGGGAAGAGCCGTGAGAGGATCGCCAAGCAGATGAGATTCGGAATCGCCCTTATTACATTTCGCCACCAGAAGCGCCGTTTGAGAGGCAACGATCTCCAGGCGGCGGAATTCTTCGTCTGTAAATTTGGCGGCGTCCCTTCGATACAGTGAAATGGCTCCAAATACTTCGCCGTGCCTGTTCAGGGGAGCGATAGCGGATATTTTGAGCCACCCATCCGGTGAGCTTTTGTTCCAACCCTAAACTCAGCCCCAACAAATTTTCGGTTGCCGCGCCGGCCACATGCGCGGCGACGACAACGCCTCGGGTCAGATCGGCTTCGTAGAAGACGGCGGCATCGAAGCCGACAAGAGCCTGAAGCTTCCCTCCCATAAAAGAAAAAATCTCAGCCGGCCGAAGACATTGAAAATCCGCCCGGGCAAATTCAAAAACCGAATAGAGCTCCCGCTGAACTTCCGGGCCTGCATTCAAGGCTTTGCTGTAGGCCAGCGTGGGCTGGGCCTTTTCGAGCTTGCGGCCAGTGCCTGTACTTGCGCTTGAATTTTCGTTTATTCCCCAAATGCCGCCCGTCGGAAGAACAACCGATTTTCCGGCTTCCTCGATCTCTTCCAGATGATCGATGAATGTTTGAACGACGGCCGGGTCGTACGCTCGTCCCGATTCCCGCCGGAAGAATTCGATGACTTCTCCCCTCGACATCGGCGATCGATAAGGCCGGTTCGTTGTGAGAGCGTCGTAGCAGTCCACCAAAGACAGGATCCGGGCGTTTAACGGGATTTCTTCTCCCTTCAGTCCGTCGGGATAGCCATTCCCGTCCCAGCGCTCGTGATGCGACTTGACCATTGGGACTAAAGGGTATGGGAATTCAATTGTGCTCAACATATTCGCGCCGACGACGGGATGAATCTTCATCTTCTCGTATTCTGTTTCCGTCAGCACTGTCGGCTTGTTCAAAATGTATTCGGGAATCGCTATCTTACCGATGTCGTGCAGCAGCGCTCCGGCCTGGATCGCCAGCATCTGATTTTTGCCCTCCACGCCAAGATGCACGGCCAATTTCTCAGCGTAAACCTGGACACGGCGGATGTGACCGTGCGTGTACCGGTCTTTTGCATCCACGGCGCTCGCCAGGACTTCGATCGTCTGAAGGTAGAGCTTGTTCAGTTCCTGAATATGCTTTTCGGCCTGCTCGTATTTTTGAACGTAGAAATGGTACAGCTCATACAAAACGACAGCTATGGGAGCACACAGCAAAAAGATGAGGAACCCGGCACGCTCATAAAATAGCGAGATTAATGCGGCTACAGCCGCAGATCCCAGGAAATTGAGAAGGTACAGGACTATGCCCTCTTTCCAGACAGACCAGAAGCTGCGCTTCATCCAGAAAGAGAGGGCCAGGGACAAAGTGGAGGTGTTAACGAAGAACCATCCCATCGCGATGCTGAACAAGCCGACAACAAGACCTATGGGGTCAGGTAGATTCAGCTTTAAAACCAGCTGGTATAGCCGGTACATCGCCCACGTGGAAAAGGTGCAACATGAAAGGTTGAAAACCCACCGGTGGATCAGAATTTTCCGAAGTAAATTGCGTCCATGCCTTCGAAAAATCTCCGCTGAGTGGGCAGCT
>MNKP01000007.1 GCA_001920875.1 Acidobacteria bacterium 13_1_20CM_2_55_15 | reverse complement strand
ATTTCATAACCTTCCGCCAGAACGCCATTCCAATAAACCCAAACCTGAACGGTGTCCTCGTGGATACTGCACCGAATGTCGGAGGCTGCGTAATCGCCGTAATCAGGTAGCGAGTTCATCTCAAGCACATCACTGTCGACCGCATTAGACGAATGCTTTTTACTATCGAAGCACGATCGGAGCAAATAGCTCGAACGTGGTAACACCGTGTGGAGACTTGCAGGAATCAGGCAGGGCAGCCTAGCAGGCAGCTGAAAAACCCATTCGAAACGACGAATGCGCTGTAGGGGCGGTCTATGACCGCCCACAATGTCGAAACCGAGACATCGCGGGCGCTCATAGAGCGCCCCCACAGTTGCTTGTCTTGAGTTTTTCCGGATGACTAGAGGTTATTTTTGACCCGGTATTCTCTTGACGATCAGGTTGCCTTCTACGAAGACGCCGACGAAGTGCGTGACGCGACCCTGCGCATCCTTGACAAATTCGAGTCGATTGCTCCCCGCCCAGAGGAACTGCGTCTCGGACAGCGGAGTCAACGGCGCACCTACGAGGAACAACTCCCCATTGGCCATCGTGACGGCCCACACCGAAGGAACCGTGGGATTCTCGGGCCAACGGAAGTCGTACGTCCCTAGATATTGGGCGAGAATTTCGGGCGCGACCTTGACGGGTTTGATTGCCTTCATTTCCTCACTGCGCGTCCCGACCAGATGCTGACCGCGACGGTCCTTCTCATTCTGGGCGCACACGTACTCTAACAACTCCGTATCTGGTACCAGAGTAGCCTTGACCGTGACGGTTAACGGCCGGCTGTAGACGGCCGGGTCCGAAAATGTTTCTTGAATCTCCATGTGCCCGAAATCGAGGCGGCGATACCGTTCGATGAGCCGGAGGTCTTCAGTGTGCGGATGCCCAGCAAAGTCCAACTTCGTGGTGTCGTTGTAGCCAATCGTTTCCACAACCAACGTATCGCCTTCCCAATGCCCCACGGAATAGCCCATGAAACTCGGGGTGACCACTTCGGGGAGCGCACGTCCATCCAGGAAGATTTGGCGATAGGTGAGGTTTTCAGACATGACCATCATCAGCGTCGGTGTCTGCACAATCTTGTTCGGAAGCGCCAGGAAGTGATTGAAGCGCGGGCCTTCCGGGAGGCACCCTGGCGGGTCATCGCGAAACAAGTTTTCAGTCTGCTGTTTAGCAGCCTCACGCGCCGACGGCTGGATTTCATCGGGCTTCAGGCCACCGGCAATGTAGAACAGAGACGGGCCAGCATCGAAGCCCCACACGCCGGAGAAATCCGGCTTGCCCTCAGCCGTGCGGGGCGCCGGGGCAGCGAGATTTGGGGCGCCGTCCGGGTTCCGAGGGATTCCTGGCGTGGGATGTTTCAGCCATTGGGCGTGAAGTGGCGAAGTTGTACAAAACAGCAAAACGATCACAGCGGTCCATTGCGTTATCTTCATCGTGCCCTCTCTTCCTTGGGCCGAATGCAAAAATGTCAAAGCCGCGGCTCGCCGTAACGGAACAAGGGCACATGGTACCATGGCCGTGGTCCCTCGCCCACGTAAGCTTTCTGGGATTACACTATCTGCGCGATTCTACAATGCGCAACACGCCA
The DNA here is from genome assembly GCA_001920875.1 of Acidobacteria bacterium 13_1_20CM_2_55_15. Classification (GTDB taxonomy): domain Bacteria; phylum Acidobacteriota; class Terriglobia; order 20CM-2-55-15; family 20CM-2-55-15; genus 20CM-2-55-15. The sequence continues at coordinate 34,082 of MNKP01000007.1, read as the reverse complement.
GGCCGCACTCTCCAGCAATCGCTTGCGCCGGGTGTTCTCCGGAGATCGCGTTAACGCTGATCCATTAAGCCGGAGAGGCTGGCAACGATTCGATCAATTGAGCCTGAGAACGGACATTGCGATCGATCACTTCGAGTGCTTGTTCAACATGGTCCTGTGAAAGCAATCCTGAGCGCAGCATGCGTACCCAGCCCATGATTGCCGTCAGCGGCGTGCGCAATTCATGGCTGATTGTGGCGAGAAACTCGTCCTTCATGCGGCTCGCCACTTCGGCCTGCCTTCGCGCCTTACGCGTTTCCTCGAGCGCCTCCGCAGTCCGCCGCTCCAGGATTTTCTTTTCCGTGATATCGCGCGCGATCTTGGAAGCTCCGATGATAGTGCCGCCGCCGTCCCGAATGGGGGATATCGTCAGAGAAACGTCTATAACGGTGCCGTCTTTTCGGCGTCGTTTGGTCTCGAAGTGATCGATGCGCTCGCCCCGCCGGATTCGGCTTACGATCTCGTTTTCTTCCCCGGCTAATTCCAGCGGAACGATTCGCAGGATCGACTGGCCAATCATTTCGTCCTCCGTGTATCCAAAGATTCGGGCCGCGGCCGGATTCCAGCTCGTGACAATACTATCTAAGTCCTTGGAAACAATTGCATCATCGGCGTTTTGTACGATGGCAGCAAGATACTGCGGGGCGAATTGCGGCAGATCTGCCGGAGGTTTTGACATAGAAGCGCGAACGATTTTGAGTCAGCTTGACGCGTAGATGCAAGCGCAAATTGAAGCCCAATCGCCATCGCAGCACTCCCCAGCCGCGGCGAGCCCGGGTTTCAACATTTCAGGCTTTTGATGCCTCCGTAGACGGCGAAAGGTGCGTCTCTCCAATAAACTTCAGGACGGTGAAACCCGGCTTGCGCGAGAATGCTGAGCTCGTCAAACAATTGCTGGTAGGTATCCTCTTTGGCCCAATCCGCCAAGTGATTGCGGCCTTCCGCCTCAGTGATGCCGTGCTTCGCCATGAAGTCCAACCAATACCGGAGCATTACGCCGTGTGTAGGTTCCGTCATGTCCATCGTGCAATCACCATTCAGGAAGATACCGCCTTCTGAAAGGGCCTCGAAGATATTTCTGTAAACCGCACTCTTCGCATCCAGCGTGGGAATATGATGAAGCGAAAGGGTGGCGATGACGGCGTGACACTCGGTTAATTTCTCCGTGAATGACGTTTCGCGCAGTGCAATGCGGTCCTCGAACTTGCGGAGCCGGTCCTCCGCCACGGCAAGCATCTTGGTGTCGATGTCCCAGATCTCCAGACGGATTTTCGGAAGTGTCGACAAAACTGCCTCCGCGAGCGCTCCAGTGCCGCCGCCAAGCTCGATGACTCGTCCATGTTGCGGAATAATTTGCGAAAGCCACCAGACAATGGTCGCAAGCATCCGCTCGTAGCCCGGAATCAATGTGCGGATGACCCGGTCATAGTCCGTCGCAGCCATGCCAAGATGCGCCTGGACTGAGTGCTGGTGGGACATAGTTTAATCTTGTATATTGATTGCGATCACACGCTAAAAAATGGACTGCACTTACTTGGGGTACACAGCGCCGTTAACGCCGTGTGCCCGCTTCAATGCGAACATTGCTCGGCGTTTTCAACATCCCTGACGATCACGGCATTGCGGGCGGGATAGGCGACTACCGATCCACGAGGCGACAGCAACCTGGAGATGATCGCCGCAATATCCTCGGCCTTGGCGTAGTTTAGGAAGTAAGTGTGGGTCTGGAGCGGTAACGCATTCAGACAGGCCGCGGCGGTCGCAGCCTTCTGTTTCGCCTCCGCTTCGAAAACGGCATTTGGTACCACTCGCATGATGTTGCCTTCGACTTCTTTCGCGAGGCCGTGAGTTTTCAGGACCACATCGAGGACCTGCTCCCACTGCGCCTCCTTCACCATCAAGTTGACTTTGCCCTGGACTGCCGGATGGATTACGACATTCATGCCGGCGACATTTCCCATGAAGCGGAGGAAGTCGCCGAGATCCATGTCCCTGGCGTCGAGCGTGATGAGTTGCGCGGACACAAAAAAGGCTGTGAGAAATAAAGTTGTCATAGTGCTTCCATAACCAGCATACCGCTGTGCGGGAATGCAAAAAAAGCCCGCCCATTTGGGCAGGCTTTGGATGAAGCGATCTTTCGCCGTTCGACGTTAGGCCGCTTTGCCTCCAACAGTGCATCGATGATGCCTGAGAATGTCGAGGATCGCTGAGTCAAAGCACATTTACTTCGGAACTGTTGATGCGCTCTCGTCGTGGTCCTGTCGGCCGGCGGGCGACACCTTCGATCTGTATTTCACGTTCCTGTTTGTCGCGAACGATGGTAAGCGTGACCGTCGATCCGGCCGAACGCATCTCGTGGCTAAAGTCTTGCGGCGTGGAAATGCGCTTGGCGTCCACGGCCGTGATCACATCGCCGGCTTTCAGTCCAGCTTTGGCCGCTGCCGAATCCGTCTCAACCGACGCGACCAGCACGCCCTCATTGGCGCCAACGCCGAAAAACTCGCGAAGTTGTGGTGTGAGCGAATCGACGCGGATACCGTATTGCGAAACTGAAATGGACGGACGAATATCCGGCATCTGGCGCATGATTCGATCTCGTAAGTCGGAAAGGTCAATCCCCACCGGTGTTTTCGGCGCACGTTCGGTCGTCACTTGGAAGGTCTCTTCCCGATTATCGCGCTGGACCTTCACTTCGACCGCTCGGCCCACGGGCGTTTCGCGGACCAATCGCGCGAACTGAACGACGCCAATAACGTCCTGCTTATCGAAGGTGACGATGACATCCTCGCTCTTCAGACCTGCCTTTGCCGCCGCACTGTTCGGTTCGACTGCGCGAATTAGGACGCCTCGGTCCGGCTGGTCCGCCACACGCACCCCGATCCATCCTGCATCTTGCCCGAAGGAAGGGGTGGCGACGACGAACAAAATCATGAAAAACCTAACATTAAACATACGAACACCTCCGATAGGGTGACTCTCCCGGAATGGTGATTTAGACCGTCCGCGCTTTGAAATGGATTAATCGGAATCAGCTCGCGCCTTGGAGATGAATTCTCCCTCAATCACATTATCTCGCTGGAAAGGGTCCAGGAGCACTGTAGAAGAACCATTCCGTCTGAAGCTCGAAGGTTGAGAATCTCGTCCAGATTCGAATGACGCTCATACGCGCATTGGAAAACAGTGCAAAGATCAAAAGGCAGAACAGTGAATACGGAGAATTCTCAGCCTACGCTCAACAAAATCTGGTATCGTCTACATGACGGGAGCCTGTTATGCAAGAAACCTTCCGCCTGGTGTTGAATCAATCGTGGGAGGCCATCAACATCCAAACGGGCGCTCCCCTTGTCATTCCCAAAGGTTCCCACAAAGCCGTTCGCATTCTGCATCGCACCGCACACGACGCGAAAGAAGAGCCCTGGCTGATCGTTATGCTGCAACAGCAAGGCAAGCCCGTGTCGGCCGGCCTGCGCGAGGCCTTCTGGCGCCAATGGGAACGGCACCACGTTCCGGAATTCAATGTGACGATCGAGGCATGGAAACAGAACGTGCCGCCTTCTCCTCGTAAGGCACGGCCATGACCAACACATCATGGTCAATGACTGATCGACCGTGTGAGCCAAAGTTGAAGACGGGTGACGAGTGTTTCCGCCTCACCTGACGGCAAGTGGCCTCATCGCTCGGAGGCAGGATCAAGCGATTCCCATTTCGAGGATTACTGGCTCTTCGACCGGAGTTCCCGAACACTAAAATACGTCGTCGGCGGTGGTATTGGATCGGCTCTTCAGATTCCTTCGCGCCGTCGCAGCTTTTCTTCGAACATGTTGAGGAAGTCATCGACTTCAGTTGTCGCCTTGGATCCGGAAAAACCGAAATGGGCGCAAAGAAAGGGAATCAAAGTATCACGGCTGACGTCTATGGACTCAGCACAGTCCGGCTCGATCGGCCACCGGATGCACACTTCGGCACGCAACAAACGGTCGGTGTTGGAAGATCTTATAGTCTGATGAGATGTTCAGCCATGAACCAGCGGCGGCCGGCTTTGAACGTGACAGCGCATTCCTGGAGTGTTTTTCCGTTCTGCTCATCCCTCCGCTGGATAATTTCAGTTATGACGCCACGCGCGTCCCGCCATTGCGATGACGGACAGACCACCTTTACTTCGTCGCCAACCCGCAGCAGATTCACGGAGGAACTCCAATTCCTTGAATAGCTGCCGACAGCTTACCTTCAGAGCTTCGGGCGCGAAATCGGATGAGCGGGTAAGCCAGCGTCGGTTCACGTCTGACAGTCAGGTTTCGAGATCGATCATAATGTGTTTGACGGGATGGTGCCGCGGGCCCCGAAAGACCTGTATCTCGTCTTCACCCCCGCACGAGGTTGTCGGCTATCGACGAGCGGGACACGAAGCGACTGTTCGATACGATGCGCCGTGTTATGTTCTTAGTTGGTGTTGAAGATGAAATCACGACGTATTGTCATCCGGCATCGACCTACATGGTGTGAAGTCGTCGAGGCCCTGATTTGATATGGACAAACCAAAACACCCTCAAGTCATTCGGACCTGGAAAGTCGAGCGCATCCGAAAACCAGGCAACGTTCGGCCATCGAAGACGCATCCAGCCAGACCGCCGAAGAAGTCAAAATGACGGCCGTCCAATTTAGATATGAAACCTCTTCTCGCCATCGCTCTCGTTCGAACCCTGCTTGCTCAGGCGCCTCCGCAATTGCGGCTTGCTGTACCTCCGATTCCGCCGCTTAATACGCCGTTTGGCGGCGTCGTAGTTCTGAATGTCGCGATCGATTCAGCGGGTACTGTCCGGAATATCTCGACGGTTGCCGGCACGTCGCCATTCCTGAAGCCGTCAGTGGACTCAGTCCGGCGATGGAAGTTCACCAGCGTCGATTCGAGCAAGAAGTTCGTTGTGAGTGCGGTATTCCTCTATCGGCCGAGGCAGATATTCAGCTCCGGTCCTGGGACCTACTTGCCCCAAGTGCCTCCGGCCTCGAATCAACCGCCCTTACCCGAGTTCATTTCAGATGCGCCGTATCCGGTCAATTCGATTGCCGAAGGCGTCGTTATTCTGGAGTTGAAGATCGGAGCGAATGGCCAGATCGAGCAGATCCGCACGGTTCATGATGTCCCGTCATTGACCGACGCAGCGCGTCAAGCTGTGGCGGCCTGGAAATTCTCATCAGCAAGAACCGGCGGAAAAGCGGTAGAAGGGATCAGCATCGCAGTTATCTCATTCCTTCGGCCCGTTATTCACTAGACGGATTGATTTACGTATGCGTCGGACTTACATCCGGGGGCTCTCAACGACGTTCATGGCACATTGGTTCAAGGGGCGCATACCTGAACTCCCGAATTCGAAATTGGGGAGTTCAGGTGTGCGCCCCCCAGTGATTCGCTCACGAAGCTTGCTTCTGTTTCTTGTTTGGGCGCTGCGGTGGTTTTTCAATCGCTTTGATTTTTCCCGATCTGGCGGGCATTTCTCCGGTTTGAAGCTGTTCTTCTTTCTTCTGTGTCGGCCGGGCCCGCTGTTCGCCTCCATTGCTCAGCTCATATTTCATGAGAATCCCTCCATACGTGCTACTAATGGATTCAGGCATTTCTTCATGCCAAAATCCCATCTCAGGTAGGTTGAGCCACTTTCCGAACCAACCTACCAAAACATCAGAAAGAAAGCTTCTCCATATATGGTGAGGTCTGGTACCAACCGGGGCCCAATCAGCCGTGGGTGTCTCTTTATCGCGATGCTCATATGGGACTGTGAAATCGGGTACAAGATCAGGCCGGCGATTTCTAATGTGGGTCGGCCGCGTAGGGACAAAGCTTCGATTCTCGAGTAGCTTGCCAACCACTGCCCGATACAGCGAGGGTTTGTCCTTCGGCTCTATCGCAGCGATGACCTGGTATTCGGTCCAATCGGAAAACAGGATGTACGCACGCTGGCCGACATACATCGCGAGAATGACACGCCTATTGGAGAATTGCTCATCCCGCTCCAACTCCAGTAATCGATCCGTGGGCCAGCGGTTCTGGAGGAAATGTATTCTCGGTATATTCAGCTCCCGGAGTTCCTCGTCTGTTTCGGCTAGCGATGTGAGCCAATCGTCGATGCTCAAGTAATCACTCAGACGGCGCAGTCAGCCCAATCGCCCACGGCGCGGCCATTTTTGACCATTGGTCGTGTAGGACTTTTTCCCATCCGAAAGTGATTTTTTCCCTCTCTGTCGGTGGCAGCCCTCTGCCACTGCGCTTCGTCCTCGCTCCGGTTGTCATGGTTTTCAGTAAGTTAAGTCCCAGGCCAAACTGGAATGTTTCGTGCTAATTGTGGTGAGCGGGGGTGTTATATGCTATGGCAACATCTATCATCCGACTTGATTAGGGCCTTCGCTTACCGCCTCGCGGTCCTTCAACCCCACGAGTTGCGCCATCTTCAAGATTGTGACGACTGCTCTCATTCATGGTGGCGGTTGAAGCAGCGAGCCAAGGGCGAATCCGGCGCCAACAAGACGTCGCTTGACTGGGAACAGCCGATCAGTGCGCCAACTGAGGGCAAATCGAAGACTTCCGACGCAGCGTAGGCTGGCGAATGCCGGATGAAGCAAACCTTCCACGTTAAAAGAATGTTCGTCTGACGCTCTGTGCGCTCAGAAAGGCCTACACCCATTCAACTAACAATGCACGCTTCTCAATGACGCCTTCGACCCCACGAATCGAGGTTAGCCGTTGTTGCCGGCCGCGCTGCACTCTCATAAATGGCTCATGGCGCGGTGGACGTTTGGAGCGGTTGGGATGATCATGTGAGGGATGGACAGCACACGATTTTCGCGACCCAATCCGATCGAGCGGCTTTTCAATCGGCTGTTCGGTCTCCTCGCCGGCTGGGGCATTGGCCTTCCCCACAACTACCTTGGGATTAGGCAGCTATCTAGTCAATGGGCCGGGTGACTGCAACGCTTGCCACAACGCCGGGCCTGGGAACAACCAATTCCTTCCGGGCGGAAACCCATTCTTTGGCCAGCCGAAGCACATCAACCCAGCAACATACCTGGGCGGCGGCAGGAATTTTGGCCAGTTGGGGACGCCTCCTTCTGGAGCGAATATTATCTCCCGTAATTTAACTCCGGATAAGACTGGTCTGCCTTCAGGGGGCGACACGTTCGAAGAGTTTCGTCAGATCATGAGAACCGGTGTGGATTTTGATCACCTCCATCCCACCTGTCCAGGAGTTCCCGACGCAACCTGTGTTCCGGCTCCGTTCAACGGTAACCTTCTCCAAGTGATGCCGTGGCCGAATTTTCAAAATATGACGGACAATGACCTGCGGGCCATCTACGAATATCTAAGAGCGATTCCCTGCATCGAAGGCCCGCCTGCGCCAGACCCCCTCCACCACGACTGTCATTGATCCAAAAGCGCTTGCCCGTGATTAATACCGAGAGCAAGGCTAAGCTCTTGCCGTCCGGAACGGGCAGCGCGATTGCCCCAAGTTCTTGGAATGTTCGTTTCTCGAGACTTTTTTGGTCCACTCCTCTTTTTCTTATGGACCCGCGTTCCGAGATCGAGACGAAGACAATCAAATGCCCGGTTGGACCCAAGGTGCCATCGACGCGACTACTTCCGATACTTTTTTGTTGTCCGTAGCAGTTTTTATTTGACGTCTGAACAAGCGTCCGATATAAGACAGCCGCTTTCGAGCGACACTCCAGGTTCAGACGTCCATCACTGAAGGAATCGCGATGCGACATCTTCAGCGACACGCGACCCGGCACGCTAAGGAGAAGATTGAATGAGTATTTACGAAGCTTTAGGGATGGGTTATGTGGTTGCTGCCACCGCCGCTTTTACAGCTGAAGTGATCTATTTTGCGGTAAAAGGGTTGATCTATTTGCAACGATTGGTCCAGCGCGCCCAAACAGAGGAAATCTTAGATCTTGAACGTTCACTGAGCATCAAGCGAGAACTGGCTAACACCGAATACTCCGGCGCCTCTGCCGGTAAATAAGCGAGGTCCTCACCCTGGATGGGTTGTCGACGGAAACTTTTAAATACGACTTCAACGCAAAGTCTATCAATCGCAACAGGTGTTTGAAATTTGTCCCCCACACTGCGAATCCAACACCTTCGCCGCGAGCGCGTACTCTTGTCTCTGCGGGTAAGACCCCTCAGTTGCAGCCTGCTTAAAGCAGCTCGAAACGTAACAGATCGTTCTCGGCCTGGAAGTATGCGCGGTGGAACTCTTCGGCATCTTCGAATGAGGTTTTGGGCAACCGCTTGAAGGCGAGTTGAATGTTGCAGGGCCGGGCATTGAACGGATATGGATCCACCTTAACGTGGTACGGCCCCAGGGGGATCAAAGTAACACGGGTCTCTCTTTTCTCTGAATAGCTTACCGGCACCGGCTCAATGTAATCCTCGTAGGGTTCGTGGCAACAGAAATAAAGACCAAGCAGGTCCCACACTTGCATCAACCTGTAGTTGGTCCAGAGGGGGTTTGCGTCCCACGATGCGCGCTCCCGCTCTTGCCACGCCTCATTCCGCTCGATGAACTGCCCGACCTCGGGAGTCAGATCGCGAAGATTGTAACCACCCGGATGTGTAATCGTGCCGTACCGGTTTTTCCACAGGCCCGTCCGATGCATATTGATAATCAATCCCGCATACCGGTCGATGCCGGCAAGCCAATCCAGACTCCACTGATAAGCCTCGAGTTGCGTTGTGCCCAGCGGCACCTGCAAAAATTGGTACGGCTCTCCTGTCTCGGGGTGGAGGAGCGGACTGGTTTCGTACCGCAGCCAGCCGTAATCGTGGAAAGCCGCCGCACGTACCACCGAGGCATACGGCTGGGGTGCCGCAAACGTGTCGTTTCCCCAACGGCCAGCAAGCTGGCCGACTAATCGGGAATGATCGGTCTGCCCGATCAGGATGAGTTCGTCGTTACCCTGTTTGCGTACGATCATGGTTCCTTGCGCCCGCAATCAGGAAAAGCGATTCCTTTCAAGGATTTTGCTTTTCCCGATTGGGAAAAGCAATTTCCTGATTGCCGATAAACGGCCGTCAGCTTAATCCAGCCACATCAGCTTGGCCGGATTGTCATGCAGCATGACTTTGACCTCATCCGGTTTGATTCCGAAAGCGAGCAGTGCGCGGATGAAGACTCTCATGCCGTCGATGCTGTCCATATGAAGGACCTGGCCGAAATCGCTACCGATGATACATCGTTTGGGGCCGATTTCCTTGATCGTGCGAATCGTTTCCATGGGATCGGCCACCGGCTGATACAAGCTGGGAATCATCGGCTGGCAGTAGGTTCCCACATAAACGCCGAGTTCCGCGAGTTGCTTCATTTCATCCAACAGAAGTTTGTTGAGTTCCAGCAAAGGATGATCGAGCGTCGCCCGGACGCCGAGTTCGCGCGCTTTTTTGGCGAGCGGCAGCAGTTCTTTGAAGTCCGTGTGTCCAAACCCGATCCCGGCTTTCTTGGCGGCAGCCATTTCCATGATTTGAACGACTTCGGGCAATACCTCTCCGGACTCACTCACCAGACGAACGCCGCCTCGCTCCGGATGTCCCGCGCCGCGCCAAAATCCCAAAGACGTGAACGTCGGGAACCAGATCATCTTGAAGTTGGGATACTGAAGCGCGATGCGGATGGCTTCGGGATTCATTCCCAAACACGTTCCCGCCCCGCCGTAAATCTCGACGCGATGCGTTAATTCTCCTTTTTCGACCAGATAATCGATATGGCGCTGAGCTAGGAATGCGGCATTGGCGCTGACGTTCCAATGATCCTTGAATGCCAGGGCGCGCATCCCGGCCTTGGAGGCGTCGATTGCGATCTGAATCATGTCCTGGGACCGGTTAACGAAATCGGGATACGCATGGATGTGACAATCGATCGCGCCCTTCAACAACTCGTTTTCAATTCCCGGATAAATTTTGAGCATCTCCGGGTTGTCTTTGAGCATCTGATAGAAGTAGTCCTTCGCATTGAGTTGCCGGACCCGTTCGACTGTCAGGACGCGGCCTACGAGCAGTTGACGAGCCGCATCAGCATCCGCAGCAAAATCACACATAGGAATCCTCCTTATGAATTTCCCCAGGCTTCGATAAAACGGCGGGCATCTTCGATGACAGGCTCGGTAACCGGAACATAGGGAACAATCAGCCGATCCACGCCGGCTTCCACAAACGGCTGGAGCCTTTCCTTGATTTCTCTGACCGATGTCGCCGGAATCACCGGCAGCTTGTCCATATACGCGTCGGTCATCAGCGTGCTGGCCGCTTTGAAGCCGCCCGCTTTAAATGCTTCCTGGATCGCGTTAACCTCCGCCTCGAAACCGGAGGCTTTCAACATGTCTCGATAGTGGTCCGCAATGTTGTAGAAGGTCAGCACCTGTCGCAAGCGCGAACGGGCCGCGGCGCGATCGCTGTGCAGCGAGACACGTACTTTCGCGATGATCTTCACCTGCTTGGGATCGCGCCCGGCTTCGGCAGCCCCGGCATGGACGCGCGACGCGATCTCGCGAATCGTCGCAGGCGTTGCCATGTTGATGAAGACGCCATCGGAGATCTGTCCGACGAGCCGCGTCATCTGCGGCCCCAGACCGGCTAAATAAATGGGAAACGCCGGGTGACTCGGCTTCCATGAAAGTTGGAAGCGTTGACCTGTCGAGTAGATTTCGCCCTGATACTCGACCCGTTCTCCCGCGGCAGTCTTCCGAACGATTTCAATGTACTCGCGCGCGCGGCGCAGCGGGCGGTCGAATGTGCCGCCGTGCCAGGCCGCAATCGTCTTATTGGCAACTCCGAGACCCAGGAGAAGCCTTCCTCCGGAAAGATCCTGAAGCGTGGCCGACTGAATTCCCAGCGTGACGGCGCTCCGGCCGTAGATGTGATAGATAGCCGTTCCCAGATTCAGCTTCCGTGTGCGCGCCGCGATTCCGGAAAGAAGGACGAGGGGATCGGTACTGTTGGACTCGCCCTTCCAGAACGCGCCAAAGCCGGCTTGTTCGATCAAAGGAGATAATTCGACGATTCCCGCCACCGGATAGTGTGCGGCAGAATTCAATTCAATGTCATAGATCACGGAGTTGTCCTCGGAAAGCTACCTTAAATAAACGCCCATGGGATCGATATCTTCCCGCAACAAACGAAGCTCTTCCTGGGAAGGAAGAGGAGTGGGCGGAACCTCCCTCGGAATCTTTAAAGGAAAGCCCGTGTTCTCCACGACATCTTCCAAACGAGCCAGCGGATGCAGTGAAACGAGCGTGGCGGAATGCGTATTCGTATCGAATCCCATTACCGCCATGTCGGTGATCACGCGATGTGGACCGCCGCCGCGCAGGCCCAATTCCCGCCGGCCGCGGCCGCCAACAAATCCCGGGCTGGTCAAGTGAGCGACTGCTTCCGGCAGCTTGCGCTTTTCGTGGCGCATGATCATGATGACCCGCTTCGCATGCGATGCAATGTCGTTTCCGCCCGCGCTGCCGTTGACGTATCGGACTTTTCCCGAATCATCCTTGACCAGCGTCGTGTTGATGTTGCCGAAACGGTCGATTTCCAGCGCTCCCAGGAACCCGACATCGACGACGCCGCGATGAACATTCATCCCCATCACGTCCAGAAAACCGCTCCAGCACGTCGCTCGATACCAAATTCGCGGATCGGCCAAACCCACGGCGGTGTCGATCGGACTCATGTTCATGACGCCGATTTCCAAAAGTGCGCTGAGCCGCGGCGCATGGGTCCGTTGGGCCAGCACGCAGGCCACTTGGGGCAATCCGAGACCGACGACGACAACTTCGCCGTCACGCAGTTCTCTGGCTCCGGCAGCAGCCATGATTTCCGATGCGAGCACTTCCGGCATTTTGTCCCTCAACGCGCAGGAATCGAAATTCGAAGCGGGGAGCCTATCAGAATTGGAACAGCCTCTTCAAGCGCTGGCGGTCAAGGTGGTCCAGATCAGTGCTTGGGTTTCCAGTTGTAGATCAGCGTAATCGGAGAGGCCGTACCTTCGTCCGCGGCGAGATTGACCAGAACCGTTGGCCATCGGAAGACATGGCGTTTTGCTGCTTATATGGGCTGGGCAGGGGACCGCCGGCAATGCGGACCGGGAACAGGGCGGCCGGGGTGCTAGTTTCCAGCGACTGCCTGTCGGGCGACAACTTCACGGGAGCCGTCATCATCCTGCTGTCCAACGACAGGTAGAAGATTTCTTTACCGTTCTTGTTCCAACGCGGTTGTGCGCCACCGTTGGCCGAGATCCGGACTTTCCCGCCCGGTCCCGCATACGGCTGGACGTAGATCTCGAACCGGCCGATTCGTTCGACTGGCCCGCGCCCGCGGCACGCGGTACTTCGAAGCACGTTACGAAAAAATGTTCGAGATGCATATCTCGATTCTGGGCAGCACCTCCGAATGTAAACTCGCATTGCCTGGATAAACCATGGTCCTGCCGGTTTCGAATGAACGGACCTCGACTTCTTTCAGATCGATGTCGACGAGCCATAGCTCGCGAACTTTCATCGCGCGGTAGGTGTCGGCTTTCGTCTTCCGATCGTAAACGGCGCTGGATTTCGATACGACCTCGACCACAATATCTGCCGTTGTCCGATGGTTCGGTTTCATGCGTTTTTTGAGTTCGCCAGAGACATACATGAGATCGGGCTCAAGGTAGGTGTCATCGTCAATCCACAACGCCGCTCGCGGCGTATAGATCGTGCCGTCGTACCCGCATTGGTCGATTTGCCGTTGAAGGTGCTTATGCACCGCACTCACAGCGTCGTCATGTGTTTCATCCGGCGGAGGAGACATGTACAGGACCCCCTTGATGAGCTCCAGCTTTGAGTGATCGCTGGGCTCGGGCAGGTCCCAGAATTCCTGGAGTGTGTAGGTCTTGACCAAGGGCGAGGTCGTGATCACCATCACTCCATTATAAGATAGCGTCTCCGAACTGTTATGTTTCAGCAGAACTTCGCACCCCTTCATCATGGCGAACATGCCGAGCGCGCGCTGGCTTTGATTTGCGTGCGATGCAGGATCCGGCGCGAATTGTCGTCGAAGGCATCACGCCGGTGCATCGTCGAGCGGTTGTCCCACATTACGAGATCGCCGACCTCCCAAACCCTGCACCATACAGATGCTTCGTCGGTGGCATAAGACCAGAGCCTGTCGAGCAACGCCTCCGAGTCCGAAAGCGGCAGTCCCTTGATATAAGCGTTGCGACGACGGCCCAGGTACAGAACCCGGCGCCGGGTTTCAGGATGAGTGCAGACAAGCGGATGATATACACCCGGAGAATGCCGCGGGTCATCGATGGCGGCTGTGCCTTGCCGGACATATCCGCCGCTGTTATACGTCGCGTCATGTTTCAGACTGGAATTCGAAATTTCCTCTTTGAGCTCGTCCGGCAAGCTTTCGTAGGCACGATACATATTGCAGAAGTAGGTGTTGCCGCCTTCCGGGGGAACTTCCAACGCATAAACCATACTGGCTTTCGGCGGATCATCGAGGTAAGACATATCCGTATGCCAACTCGCTTCGCCGGCGCCGAGACTGCCGATGGGCTCTCCATTTTCGATCACGTTCGAAATGACATAAATTTCCGGATGACCTTCAACAAACCGGCGGCCGTTCTCTTGAATGGGCGCATGGTCCAGTTCGCCGAAGCGGCGACTGAAGGCAATCAGATCTTCATCGGTCAGTCGTTGCTCACGAAACAGCAAGACCTGATGGTCGAGCCAGGCTCGGTAAATGGATTCGAACTCATCGGCCTGAATCTTTGCGATATCTACGCCGCGAATCTCGGCGCCGAGCGCCTTTCCAGTAGGGATGATTTCCACGGTGGAATATTTTATCAGCCACAAACAGGCACAAAAATCACAAAAAGGTCTGCGCGCTTTCGCACTTGACCGCAAAAGGGCGGCTGCCATATGGTGCGATGAGGGCCAAGTTCATGAAGAAAGTCGGGAAGAACGGCAAGAGAAAGCTGGAGAAAGCGCATCTCCGGCTCCGGGTCAATGGTGAAGAAGTCGAAGTTGCCTTCGCTCCGCACAAGACGCTGCTGGAGGTACTTCGCGAGGATCTGCGATTAACCGGCACAAAGCACGGCTGCGAATTGGGCGAATGCGGTTGCTGCGCGGTGCTGGTGGACGGCCGTCCGGTCCTTTCGTGTCTGGCTCTTGGCGTTGCGATGGAGGGCCACGAGGTTACGACCGTTGAAGGTATGGCCGTAGGAACCGAGCTTCATCCGTTGCAGCAGACGTTTGCTGAACTCGGCGCTGCTCAGTGCGGATATTGCACCCCGGGAATTCTACTGACCGCGAAAGCTCTCCTCGAGCACATCCCCCGGCCTTCACGAGACGAAATCAAGGAAGCACTTGCGGGAAACCTTTGCCGCTGCACGGGATACATCAAGATCTTGGAAGCCGTGGAATTGGCGGCCGCGCGGATGGCCGGTGAAAAAGCCGAACCCGCCAAGGAGACGATTTATGGCTGGGAATAACGGAGGCAAGCGCAGCTTGCGGGTCGTAGGGAAGCCGTTCGTCAAGGTCGATGCCAAGGCAAAATGCATCGGCGAGCTGAAATTTGCGGACGACCTTTTTCTTCCGCGCATGCTGCATACGAAGCTTTTGCGAAGTACGGTTCCGCACGCCCGCATCGTCCATATTGATGTTTCGAAAGCAAAAGCTTACCCCGGCGTTCACGCGGTCCTTACGGGAGCGGATCTGCCGCCTATTACCTACGGCGCGCTTCCTGTCAGCGAGGATGAATATCCACTGGCAGTCGGAAAAGTCCGGATGGTCGGCGATCCTGTGGCCGCCGTTGCCGCAGTCGATGAGGATGTTGCAACGGAAGCTTTGGATTTGGTCGCTGTCGAATACGAACCTCTGTCGGTGGTCACATCCATTCAGGACGCGTATGCGACGGCGGAGCCCCGCATCCATGAGTATGGGGAGTTCGGCAATATCCATCGAAGGCAGGCTTACGAATTCGGCAGCATTGAAGCCGGCTTTGCTGAGGCCGACTACGTTCGGGAAGACATTACCTTTTATGAAGGCAGCACTCACCTGGCTCTCGAACAGCATGCGAGTCTGGCTCAATTCAGTCATGACGGCAAACTCACACTCTGGACATCCACCCAGGACATGCACTATCTGCACCGGCACCTTGCCAAAGTGCTGCAGATGCCTGCAAGCCATATCCGCGTGATTGCCACGCCAAACGGCGGAGGTTTTGGAGGCAAGTGCGATCCGTTCAATCACGAAATCGTTGTATGCAAATTAGCGATGGTCACCGGGCGGCCGGTGAAAATCTGTTTGACGCGTGAGGAGGTCTTTTACTGCCATCGCGGCCGGCATCCGGTGTTGATGTCGACGAAGACGGGTTACAAAAAAGATGGTTCGATCACTGCCATGCACCACCGCACCATTTTGGACGGCGGCGCCTACGGCGGCCACGGTGTAGCGAGCACGTTCTACACGGGCATCCTTCAGCCGACGACCTACAAATTGCCGAACTACCGGTTTGAGGCCGTTCGAGTCTTCACCAATAAGGCGCCGTGCGGTCCGAAGCGGGGTCACGGCACTCCTCAACCGCGTTGGGCCCAGGAAATCCAAATGGACAAGATCGCCGATCAGTTGGGACTCGATCCGGCGGAGATGCGCAAGCAGCACGCGATTGCTCCCAACTCGATAACAGCGAACTGGATTCGCATCGGCACGCTCTCCTTGCGCCAGTGCATCGACAAAGTGGTTGCGGGTTCCGGCTGGAAAGATAAATTCCGAAAGCTGGCTTACGGAAAAGGGATTGGAATCGCGTGCAGCGCTTACATGACCGGCACGCAGACTCCGATCTACTACAACAAGTTACCGCACTCCGGCGTCCAGTTGAAGCTGGATCGCAGCGGCGGCGTGTGCGTCTTTTGCGGATCTGCGGAAATTGGCCAGGGTTCGGATTCGATTCTCGCCTACATCGTCGCCGAAGTCTTGGGTATCGATCCCTTTGATATTCGCGTCGTTACCGGCGATACCGATCTGACGCCCGTCGATCTCGGCAGCTACTCGAGCCGCGTGACCCTGATGACGGGAAACGCCGCGATCGAAGCGGCCGAGCGCGCGCGGCACATGTTGCGCGAAGCCGTTGCCGCAAAGCTCGAGGTTCCTCCCGAGAGGCTGTCTTTCGCAGATCGCCGCGTTTTCGACTCAGAGAATCCGGAAAAAGGGGTCAGTTTTGTCGACGCTGTTTGCCTCGCCGAAGAAAAATACGGAACTCTGGGTACGACAGGCTCCTACAAGCCGCCGGCCGCGCCCGGGAAATACAAGGGGGCAACGATCGGTCCCTCGCCCGCCTTCAGTTGCACCGCGGCGATTGCCGAAGTGGAGGTCAACCCGGAAACGGGAATCATTGTGGTGCCGCGCATCTGGATTGCTCATGATATCGGCCAAGCCATCAATCCTGTCCTCGCTGTCGGCCAAATTGAAGGGTGTGTATACATGGGCCTTGGCGAGGCGCTCATGGAAGAGATGGCCTACCGGGGAAACCGCAATCTCGTGCACAAATTTCCTTCGTTTCTCGAATACAAAAGTCCGACGACGCTCGAGATGTGCGATGTCATTACGTATCTGGTCGAGGAACCGGACGCGAATGGGCCGTTCGGGGCAAAGGAAGTAGGTCAGGGACCTCAGTTGCCCGTGCCGCCGGCAATTGCAAATGCCGTCTACGATGCCGTCGGCATTCGTATCGATGAGGTTCCAATCACCCCCGATAAAGTGCTGAAAGCGATCCGAGCTAAAGCGAAAGGGCAGGAGGGACGCTATGGACCCTCCGCGTTTCCGACATGCCCAATGCCGGCTGCGATGGTCGTGCCCACACCGTGGCAAGGCGGCGACGGCAAGGCACTGGAAGGCGAGCCGGCGCTCACGAAGAAATAGGAACGGGATCGGATTACCTGATACAACATGTTACGGCTCCCTAAATTTCGCTACCTCCAGCCGGATTCGATCGGTGCGGCGATTCGCATGATGGCCGATAACGGCCCCGACGCTATGTTTGTGGCCGGCGGCACGGATCTCTATCCGAACATGAAGCGGCGGCAGCAAACGCCGAAGGTTGTTATTGGGCTGGCGCAAATCAATGATCTTCGGACAACGAAGGGCCAGCTGAAAGACGGAGTGGTGCTGGGAGCGAACCTCACCCTGTCCGAAGTTACAGACGACAGTCGAATCCGGCACGCCTACCCGGCTGTCGCGAGAGCTGCCGAGTTGATCTCGACTCCGCTGCTGCGCAACATGGGAAGCATCGGAGGAAACCTTCTGCTCGATACGCGCTGCAATTACTACGACCAGAACTACGAGTGGCGCAAGGCGATCCACTTTTGCATGAAAAAGGACGGAGATATCTGCTGGGTGGCTCCCTCGAGCCCCCGATGCTGGGCCGTGCAGTCCAGCGACTGCGCTCCTGTGATGGTAGCGATCGGAGCGAAAGTGAAGCTGGTTTCCAGTTCGGGCGAACGCATGATACCGGCAGCGGAACTCTACAATGATGACGGCATCCGTCACCTCAACAAGCGTCCTGATGAGTTGCTGACCGAAATCCATCTGCCGGCGGTCAACGGCTGGCGAGCGACCTACTGGAAGCTGCGGCGGCGTGGCTCCTTTGATTTTCCGGTACTTGGTGTGGCGGTTTCGCTGAAGCTTTCAAAGGACAAAACGGTGGAGGATTCGAAAATCATTCTAGGCGGCGTCGGTTCCTATCCGATCGAGGCCGCAACGGCTGAAAAAATCATCGCCGGAAAAAAGCTCACGGAAGAAATCATCCGGGAGGCCGCCCAAGCGGCGTATCAACCCGCGAAGCCGCTCGACAATACCGACTTTGCCATGACATGGCGAAAGGAAATGGCGCGGTACTACGTCGCGGGTACACTCCGCGAATTGGCGAAACTGTAGGGGCGGTCCGCGAAGCGCAAGCGCGGTAGCGCGCAGCCTCAAGAAATAGACCGCCTACAGTTGCATTTATAGGACGTCTCTATGGCCTCATGCAGAGTTCCGATCCGTCAGTTTCCCGATCCGATAGTCGATACCCCACTCGCGTCCGAACCGCAGCAAAAGATAGCGGTGCTGGCGGGTGGATGCTTCTGGTGTGTCGAAGCCGTATTCAAAGAATTACGCGGAGTGATTTCCGTCCGTAACGGTTACGCCGGTGACAGCGCCGCTACTGCAAATTACCGAACCGTGTGTAGCGGCCGGACGAATCATGCCGAAGCCATCGAGGTCCGGTACGACGCCAGCCAGACGACGTTCGGGCAACTGCTCAAGATCCATTTCTCCGTCGCGCACGATCCCACTCAACTAAATCGGCAGGGTAACGACGTCGGGGGGCAATATCGCTCTGCGATTTTTTACGCCGACGACGAGCAGAAGAGGATTTCCGAAGCTTACATTCGTCAATTGAACGAAGCCCGCGTCTTCACAGACCCGATTGTCACAACACTCGAGACCCTCGAGGCCTTTCATCCGGCGGAAGAGTACCACCAGGATTACGCCGCGCGGAATCCGGACCAACCGTATGTCGTTTACGTCGCGCAACCAAAGGTGGACAAGCTGCGAGAGAATTTTGCAGAAAGGTTGAAGCAGTGATTCATTCCCCTCCAATGAAGATCGCAGCGGTATTCGTCGCATCGATCATCTTCAGTGTGGCTGCGGGTGCAGCCGATGTACCTACGTTCAACAAGCATATCGCGCCGCTTCTTTATCAACACTGTGCGACCTGCCATCGTCCCGGCGAAGTAGCGCCATTCTCGTTGCTCACTTATGAAGATGCAGCAAAGCGTGCGAAGCTGATCGCCAGCGCGACGGAGCGTCGCTTCATGCCACCATGGAAACCGGAACCGGGATACGGTAAGTTTGCCAACGAGCGGCGCTTGACGGACGATCAGATTGCTTTGATCAGGGCTTGGGCCGAGAACGGCGCGCCGGAGGGCGACCCCGGCGATAAACCTCCTCTTCCGGCGTTTACCGATGGCTGGCAGGCCGGAAAGCCGGATCAAATCCTCGCGATGCCATCGAGTTTTGCGGTAGCTTCCAGCGGTCACGATCTATTCCGATGTTTTCTTCTGCCGTTGAATCTCGATCGTGACGTCTACGTGAGTGGCACGGAGTTCCGGCCCGGCAACCGGCGCATCGTTCATCACGCTCTGGTATACGTGGATACAACCGGCGCGGCCCGGGCGCGTGCAGGCCGTGATGGCGGTTATCCGTGTTTCGGCGGCCCTGGAGTTCCAGGCGTGAATCTCATTGGCGGATGGGTGCCTGGTACGGTGGCTCAGCCGCCATCAAATGAATTTTCGAGATTCATCCCGAAGGGCTCCGACGTCGTTGTTCAGATTCATTACCATCCTTCGGGCAAACCCGAATCTGATCAGTCTTCGGTTGGCCTCATCTTTTCAGGTCCGCCCAAGAGGGGACGTACCGGTGCAATGGTCATCGGCGGCCGTCTGGATATCCCGCCTGGCGATCCGCATTATGTCGTTAAAGGTCAACTGGTCTTGCCTCGAGATGTGGAACTCTCCGGGATTTCGCCTCATGCTCACTATCTCGGCAAGGAGATGAAGGTCACTGCGTATTTGCCCGATGGCACCAGCATCCCGCTGATCTGGATCAAAGATTGGGATTTCAATTGGCAGGGCGCGTATCAATATGAGAAACCTATCGGTTTGCCGAAAGATACGAGAATCGAGCTCGAGTACATTTTCGATAACTCGGAGAATAACCCGCGCAATCCTTCCCATCCTCCGGTGCGTGTGAAATGGGGCGAGCAAAGCACCGATGAAATGGCCTTGGCGTTCCTCGTTGTTTTGCTTCCGACGCCCGACGACGCTGATGCGTTCGGACGACAGATCGTGATTCAGTATTTCGAGGCATTTTTGTACGAGGGTATGAGTATCGATGACCTTCCTTTCGAAATCGCGTCTCCGCAACGCGAGCGTCTACTGCAGGCGCTCCGCTTCTTTGACCGCAACGGCAATGGAATTCTCGATTCGGACGAACGAAAAGCGCTGTTGAGAATTTTTGGGGGCAACAATTGATTACACGAAGGAGAATCCCATGAACTCGCATTACCTGACGCGACGTGAATTCCTCGCAGCAACGGCCTTGGCTCCGTTCATTCCTCAAACCAATGCGCCGCCGAATATCGTGTTCATTATGGCCGACGATCTTGGGTATGCCGACGTCTCCTGCTACGGGCGGCGTGACTATACGACTCCAAATATCGATCGGATTGCCGCGGAAGGTATGCGATTCACGCAGGCATATGCGAATTCGCCGGTATGTACAGCATCGCGGACCGCGTTGATCACCGGCAGGTACCAATATCGGTTGCCCGTTGGCTTGGAGGAGCCGCTCGCTGCAAATTCGAGGCGAGACGTCGGACTTCCTCCCGAACATCCAACGCTGCCATCTTTGCTAAAGAGGGCCGGCTACGGCACTACGCTGATTGGAAAATGGCATCTCGGTTGGCTGCCCGATTTCAGTCCCCTCAAGAGCGGCTACGACCACTTCTGGGGCTTTCGCGGGGGTGGCCTCGATTATTTCACACACAAATCCGGACCAGCCAACACCGATAGCGACGATCTGTGGGATGGCGATGTGAAGATCCACCAATCCGGATATTTGACAGACCTGATCGGCGACCGTGCCATATCGGCAATTAATGACTATGCAAAAGCCCGGCAAGCCTTCTTCATCAGTCTCCATTTCAACGCGCCGCATTGGCCGTGGGAAGCGCCGGGTGATGAGGCAGAGTCGCAGCGCATTCGCGCGCTTGCCCATTACGACGGCGGCTCGCTGGAAACCTATGCTCGCATGGTACGGCAAATGGATCTGCAGATCGGCCGTGTATTGCAGGCTCTGGAAGTTGCCGGCATCGCCACGAACACGGTTGTCATTTTCACCAGCGATAATGGCGGCGAGCGGTTTTCCGACACGTGGCCCTTTACGGGAAAGAAAATGGAATTGCTCGAAGGCGGCTTACGCATTCCAGCCATTGTCCGATGGCCTGCTCACGTACGGGGAGGCAGCACAACCGAACAGGTTGCGATTTCCATGGATTGGTTGCCGACTCTGCTCGAGATCGCCGGTGGAAAAGCGGATCCGGCTTATCCGCCCGACGGCATCAGCCTTGTGCGAACCGTCACCGAGAACACGCCGGCCGTACGGCGGAAACTATACTGGCGCTTCAAAGCGAACAAGCAGCGAGCCATTCGCGATGGGGACATGAAGTGGCTCGAGATTGACGGCAATACCTTTCTGTTCAATGTTGTGTCGGAACCGCTGGAACGGGCAAACCTGAAAAACAGGTTGCCCGATGTCTACAGGCGGCTAGTCGCGGATTATGCGGACTGGGAAGCAACGATGTTGCCTGAAGATCCGAGATCCAATACCGGTTCCTTTTATGGCAGCGAATACGCCGATCACTACGGCAACAAACGCAAGTGAGACGGTCTTGACGGCTATGTTCCGTGATGGTGTCGATGAGGCAGATGCTGCTTGACATCGGGACCGAATTCCTTAACGACGTTCGACAACACATCGGTTCCCACCATCAGTCCAAGCTTTTCCGTGCTGTCGAACCATGAGCGCAAGTTGGGCGAGTATGTGTTGGATATGCTGACCGCCATCGCGTTACCCAGAAACTCTGAAGTGTTGAAGGTCAGGTGTCCCGAGTCGTTGTGCGCGACCGCAATCTGAGCTACCGACCCCCGCAGCCGGGACCAGAACGTTCCCGTGCCCAGGCGGAAATAACGCGGATCTTGCCGCAGCATGATCGGGATGAAGGCCTCGGTCAGCATATTCCCGATGATTTGGTCCGAGGAGGTTCTCACGTAACGATTCGCGAAACCGGACCATCCTGTTCCGTATCTTTTCGTCTCTTCTTTACCCGGCATAACGAATGTCATGAGCGCCGCAAGGGGGTACGTCGGCCAGTCAAAGGAATCATGACTTGCAATGCTGAGTTTCTGCCGTGGCGTTAGCGGCGCAAAAGGAATAGATGCTTCTACCGTTCGATAGTTCGGGACTACGCCAAACAGGCGCTTATCCGGATGTTCCGCTTCGATCCGGCTTGGGGGTGTGCTAGCAGCTGGGGATGCCGAACTCAGTCCAGAGTTCGCCGACTCCGTATCGGGTGTATCCGAAGGTGACTGTGCATAGGCCGGCAACGCGACGAAGATGAAGACCAGTAAAATAATTAGAACGTGAACTTTCAATAACTTCTCCTTAGGACAATTACGCCAGCACCTCGCCCAGGTTACATCCGGGCCAATGAATCAGATGTAAGATCTTGTAAAATAAGCGCCGTATGAGCGGAGTGATCCGATTCGAGGAGATGCGCACGATCCTGGCCGGGCGGAACCGGTTTTACTCTGCCCGCCTTCGAAGCGGCGTCTCTTTTGCGGAGCTTCCGTTCACGACGAAGCAAGAGCTTGTGGATGACCAAGCGGAGCACCCGCCCTTCGGGACGAATCTGACGTACCCGGTCGAGAAGTACGTTCGCATTCATCAGACATCGGGTACGGCGGGCAAACCGATTCTCTGGCTGGACACGAAAGAAAGTTGGGAGTGGTGGTTGCGCTGCTGGGAACAGGTTTTCACGGGCGCCGGCGTCAGCGAGGCCGACCGGGTCTACGTGGCGTTCTCGTTTGGACCATTCATCGGTTTCTGGGCAGCGTTCGAAGCGGCTCAGCGTATGGGCGCAATGGTCATCTCCGGTGGCGGCCAGTCTACCGAACAGCGGCTGCGTGCGCTCTTCGACCGCGAAGCCACAGTCCTTGTATGCACACCGACCTACGCGCTGAGGCTGGCAGATACGGCGGGGCAGCACGGATTGGATCTCAGCCGCGGCCCGGTCCGCATCACCGTCCATGCGGGCGAACCTGGGGCGAGCATTCCGGAAACGCGGCGGCGGATTCAAGAATCATTCGGCGCGAAGACTTTCGATCATGCCGGAATGACGGAGGTCGGCGCATATGGTTTCGAGTGTGAAGCGCAATCGGGGCTTCACATCAACGAAGATGAATTCATTGCCGAGATCATCGATCCGGAGACGCTGGCGCCCGCCGGAGAAGGCAACAAAGGCGAATTGGTGCTCACGAATCTCGGCCGTGTGGGGATGCCGCTGATTCGCTACCGTACAGGGGACCTTGCCGTCATCGCTCGTGAGCAATGTACGTGCGGCCGCCGATGGGCGCGATTGATCGGAGGAGTGCTGGGCCGCGCCGACGACATGATCACGATTCGCGGTATTAATGTTTTTCCCAGTGCAGTCGAAAATATCGTGCGGCGTCACCCGCAGATCGTCGAGTTTGCGATTGAAGTCCACCGCGAGCGCGAGATGCGCGAGTTGCGGCTGAAGGTGGAAGTCGACGGCGTTGCCGACGGTATTGTTGAGCGCTTGGGCGAGGACATCCATAACGATCTTCGCGTTCGCGCTACCATCGAGCGCGTTGAAATCGGCAGCCTTCCACGATTCGAACTGAAAGCCCGCCGGTTGAGGCTTGTGGATTAGCTACAGTACCAAGCTTGTACCAATCCCGCGCTCGGCGGCGCGTTCGTAGACCAGCTTTCCGATCGCCACGTCTTCGAGCGCGACGCCCAGGGATTTGAATAGTGTAATTTCCGAGGGGCTCGTCCGGCCGGGTTTGAGTCCCGCGACAACGTCTCTCAATTCCACAAAATCTTCCCAATGACGCCGGCCGGTTTGAATCACACCGACAAACTCGCCGGACTCGATTTTCGATTGTTCGATCGAATCCACGACGAGGCGGTCAGATCGCATGACCGCTTCATCATCGATCTCGCGGCGAAGCAGCATATTTCCGCCGGCCGCATTCACGTGGACGCCCGCCTGCAGCCATTCGCCCTTGAAGACCGGCTCGCGGCTGCTGGTAATCGTCGTGACGATCTGACTCTTCCGAACAGCTTCTTCGGCCGAACTCGCCGCTACAAGTTCTGCTTTGACGCGCGGCGTCATCTTCTCGATGAATGATTGACGGCGCTCGGTCCGTTTGTTGACGATCCACACGCGCTTCAGTTGCCGGACGGCATCCATCGCCAGAAGCTGAGTCTCCGCCTGCCATCCTGCACCGAAAAGCGTCGCATCGGTTGCGCCTGGACTGGAAAGAATGCGAGTCGCCAAACCCGTGGCCGCGCCGGTCCGCTTTTGGCCCAGTGTGTCGGCTTCCATCAATGCAAGCAGTTCCGCGCTTTCGGCGGAATAAAGAAAAAAATAGAACTGCGCTTTACTTGCCGATACCGTGTAGGCTTTGTATCCGAAGTAACCTGGAATCGCGCCGGCCATCATGTGGAGCGTCACCCCGGGCAAATGAAGCCGGTTTCGAGGATTCGTCCACGCTCGTCTGGAAGCCTGGTCGCGAAATGCTCGTTCGAGCGCCTCGATCACTTCGGGTAGTGTGACGAGTTGTTCGACCTCGGCTTCTTTGAGGTAGAGAGTTCTCACTGCGTTTCCATCGAGGTCCTGGCAGAGAAAAATAGCCACAAAAAGGCACAGAAATTTTGTGCCTCTTTGTGGCTAAAAACTACTTGATGCCGGCGAGCTCCTGGAGCAGGTGCCAATTCTCCAGACGTTCTTGGCGGCTTGCGCTCAGCGTCGCCGAAGCATTTCCGTCCTTATCGAAGTGTTTCGAAAAGCGGCCTTCCGAGCGGGCGAAGGTAACGAAGTCCACAGGCTCCCCGGTTTTTGGGTTGACGTACCAATCGTCCTTCACGTTGGGATTCCCGGCCAGACTGAGGCGCTCCTTGAATTTCGACCCCTTGCGTGGATCATAAATGAAAATCGGGAAAGTCCGCGAGTCGGCGGCCAGCTTGGCCTGATGCTCGGCCATGTTGTCGCCCACACCGTGCTCGGGCTGGCAGGTGGTGAAGACGTTGATAATCGCAGGACCGGGGAATTGGTTCGCGTCCATCACCGCCTTATAGAAGTGATTGGGGTGAGCGCAGGTTGTCTGCGCCACGTACACATCCTTATGCATCATGCAAATGTTCGCGAGCTCTTTCCGGTTCTCCTTCTTTCCCGGAATCGACTTGCCGTGGAAACTCATCTTCGCGTCCTGACCTTTGAAAGAGCTTGTCGAGGTCTGGCCGCCCGTGTTCGAGTACACCTGCGTGTCCAGAACGATAACCTTGATGTCGGCCCCCGCGGCAAGCATCCGTGAGAGCGATTGGAATCCAATATCGTTCATAGCGCCATCACCGCCAATGATCCAGAGGCGCTTTTGTCGCCAACCCTGGTTATCCCACTTTGCTCGAACACCCATCGCAACGGCAGGAGCATTTTCAAACAAGGAGTTTGTCCAGGCGATCCTGTAAGGATTGTACGGGTAGGTGGAAGTGTATACGGTGTTGCAGCCGGTAGCGGCAACCATTCCAACGTTTTCCTGGCCGTAAACGAACCCTGTGGCGGCCAGCATCATCCGAATCGCGGTGGCTTCACCGCATCCCATGCACGAGCCCGCGCCACCGACATATAACAGCGCCCGCTCCGCCAGCATCATGTCGGCGAGCGCTTTTTCGTTGATGTATTTCTGCGGAGTTTCCGGCAGGCCGCGGAAGAACTGGAAGGCGGTCTTGTACCACTCCATATTATTGTCGTTTTTCGCGACCATCCGCAGGGCATTGTGATCGCCGCAGGCATCAACGCATTCGGCACAGCCTTTGCACTTGCTGGGATCGATGAAGATTCCGAACTTGCCGCCCTGGCCGGGATTCTTTTTTTCGATAACGTTGAAATACTTGTTGGTGATGCCCCATTGCGCGGCCATGGTCTTGCGTGTTTCTTCGTCGGAGATTTGCGAGAGTCCTTGCTCCAGCGTCGCCGGCTCGACGACCTTGCCCAAAATCGCGGTGTCCGGACACTCCGTCACGCAATCCATGCAACCGACGCAATTTTCTGCGATGAATTCGGGAATATCGGGAGCGATATAGCTGAAGTCACGGAAAGCGCCCGTTGCTGCCGGAATGATACTGCGCCCGACTTGATCGTCGGCTTCGAGACCCTTTTCCGCAGTGCCGTCGTTGTAGGCACTGATCACACGCGAGTTGAAGTCCTCGATATCCACAACGTTGATGCGGATGTCTTCTGCAAGTTCTTCAACTGGGACATCGAATCTTTCATCCATTTCGGTACTCCTTGTTTCTCTAGGGGCCGCCAGAACGGGCGCTCATAGAGCGCCCCTACAGCTTGCCCGGGTTGTCCAGCATGACCTGCCGCGGAATTTCCATCAGTTCGCGATAGCCGCGCGAGACGGCTTCCAGGTTATCCTGCACGACGCGCTCGCCACGCTTGCCGAAATATTTCCGGAGCGCTTTCTCAACGCCCTTGAAGAGATCTTCTTCGCTGACTCCGCTCTCCGCCGTAAACGGCGTCACGCGTAAGAACACTCCAAGAAGGACGATGCCCTGCATGCGCTGTTGCAAATCGGCCAGGGATGAGACCTCCTTTGCGATTTTGACCGTGTCCAGCGCAAACACGCGCGCATTGTTCTGAATAAGATTCCGTCGCGCCCATGCGGGGACGGCGGCCCAGATCTCCGCAGTTTCGGTTTTCGGGCTTTGAACGAAGACCATTCCATTATCGGAAAGACCGGCTAAAGGATTTTCCAGGTTGAACGCATTGACGTCATTGAGCGGAATGAATTCCACGTGCTCCAGTTCGGAGTGAACGCGAATGTGGTCCTTCGCGATTGTCAAATAATAGGTCGTCGGCAGGCCCTTCTTTTCGGAACCGTATTTCGGATACGCCTGCACATCCATGCCGAATACCTCACCGGCAATGGTCGCGATGACTTTATTCGTCGTTACTGATCCATAGCCGCCGACCGAGTGTCCGCGCATCGAGAAGGAACCGGGCGAGCGAACATCCGGATCGATCGGCACCCGAAGCGAGCTCTCGTGTTTGATGCCGACAGTGAAGTAAGTCCGAGGACTGTCGCTGCGCATGTTCTCGACGATGGCAATGAAGTCTCCGGCACGAACATCGCGGCTGCCCAATCCGGCCGAACCGCCGAAGAAACGCGGCATGTGATCCAATTCCGGATAGCCCGGCGTCCCCGAGACGGCGTCGGCGAATGCGGCCTTCATTTCGCAGAGCAGGGGATTGGATTGCATCATCGGCACATCGAGACGCTCGACGACGGAAATGGCTTTGCAATGCCGCAACGCTTCCACGATTTCGATCGATGGATACGGCCGCCAGCATGTGACATGCAGCAAGCCGACTTTGACTCCCATATTTTCGCGGATCCAGTCGACCACCGCTTCGGCGGTTTCGATCATGCAGCCGGAACCGACAATCGCATACTCCGCATCGTCCAACCGGTAGGGCATAACCACGTCATACTTGCGTCCCGTCAGGCGGGTGTATTCGTCCATTACCCCCTTCAACGTGGGCAGCACGCGGTCGTACCATTTTCGCTGCGCGATCTTTCCTTTCATGTAACTGTCCTGGTTCTGAACGACGCCGGACATCAGCGGCAGACGCGGATCAAACAGCGGACGAGTGCGCTCGGAAGGACGCCCGACAAATTGCTTCATCAGTTCGGGTTCGGGCAAGCGGACGTTTTCTATCGTGTGTGTGGTGAGAAATCCGTCCTGGACATTCAGAAAAGGAGTCTCGGTTTCCTCGGCAGCGCGCCGGGCAATCAGAGCAAGATCACCGGCCTCTTGCGCGTTCCTCGCCAAAAGCACCCCCCAGCCGCAATCGGCTACGCCGTATACGTCATCGTGTCCGGCATGCACATTCAGTGAGTGCGACGTGAGGGCTCGAGCACCAATATGGAACACCACCGGAAGACGCTTTCCGGCGATCGTGTAGAGGCCTTCTTTCATTAAGATCAGGCCCTGGCCGGAGGTGAAATTGGTGACCCGTCCGCCCGCTACGGCAAAGCCTTCGCACGTGCCCGCTGCACTGTGCTCGGATTCCGGTTCGATGAAAGCCAACTCCTCTCCCCATAAATTGCGTTTTCCGTTGGCCACCTCCGCCTGGTATCCACCGCCCATAGTCGTTGACGACGTGATGGGGTACGCGCACGCGCCTTGGGTGACATGAGTCTCGACCCAAACGACCATTCCCGCGCCGTCGGAAGTCGTCGGAATGCCGGGAAATGGCGGTTTTTGTTCACCCGATGAGGACTCTCGCTCGGTAACAGGCGCCTGATTGTTCAGCGTTGTGCTCACACGACCTCCTTAATGTTCACACGTTGCCTCAAAAGCGCAGAAGCTTATCATAAAAACTTCTTGCCAGCCGTGCGTTTCTACTACTATCCTTTAGCGCGCATTAGCGTTTCAAATACTGTGTAGCAGCCTTCAACGCGCCGGCGAGCGCGCAGCCTCAAGAATAGGACGAAGCCATCAGAAGACGAAGCCATCAAGAGAGGACGAAATGCAAGCAACAGCGTCACGCGCGAGAGAACATCAAATTATCTTCTGCGGACTGGAAGTGCTGCGATTGATCGGCGAGCGGATGGAAAACCGCGGCGATGCCGATTGGAACGATATTGAAGTTGTTTTGAATTTTATGCGCGATGTGGCCCACCGGTGTCTGGACAATACGGAGGACATCCTGCGGTTCGCATCCATGGACGGCAGTGTCGCAAACCACCAGCAGGCACGTTCGCTCTTCGATCAGCTTCACAGCGCCGCGAATGGGTCCGGCGCGGAAGATTTTGCACGATTATGCCGCCTCTACACGAACCTGTTTGCGACCTCGATTTTCGAAGACCGCCGCTGCCTGTCAGCGCTCGATTGCGACCTGACGACGCTGAGCCAGTTTTATGAATGGGAGCGCGAAGTCGATGAACTCGCGCGAGCCCACGGGCCGGTTCTGCACCGGCTGGAAGCGAAATACACGAATCCGCATTGCATCTGAAGAAATTCGGGGTCGAATTCCTTCACGGTTTGACGCCCGCCTTCTTGAAATCGCCGCCTTTCATAAACGTCATCGCCGGCAAATCAATGTGGCGCTGAAGGGCCTCGCGGATTTGCTGATTCGTTAGAGCCTGAACCTTCGTCGCAAGATCGGCATCCCATTCCATGGCGCGGCCGTAGTGGAGCTGGTTTGCGACGCGGCCGACCAGTTCGCGATCCTGCGCCCGGCTGACCTGCTGTGCCTGAAGCCAACTGGTCTTTGCAGCGGAAATTTCGGCATCGCTGAATCCGTCTTTCAAGATTTTCGACAGCTCGTCACGAAAAGCCGCTTCGACTTTGGGAGTATTTTCGGGTGCGGAGATCGCTGTCGCCACAAAGGAGCCGTTGTCTTCTTCGGGCGCAACGGAAAATGAGGACCCCACGCCGTAGCTCAATCCTTCCCTCCCGCGGATCCGCTGAAACAAGCGCGAGTTGATCCCTTGCCCCATGATGTAATTTGCCAGGACCAGCGCGGGATAATCCGGATCCGTATCGCGAATATTGATGTGCAATCCGGCCATAAAATACGCGTTGGCTTTGTCCGGAGTTTCGAAAGACTGATTCAACGGTTCGATCTTCCGATACGGATTCTTCACCTGCGCGTATGGTTTCGGACTCTTCCACGCTCCAATCTGTGCGGAAACAATCTTCTGGGCGTCTTCGGAATCGAAGTCGCCAACGATGGCTGCTTCGCCATTCGACGCGCCGTAGAACTCCGTATGGAACTTCTTCAATTGATCGAGTGTGACGGATCGCAGCCCTTCGATCTGCTCGTCGAACGTCGGCACATAGCGAACGTCCCCTTTTGGATATGGATTCATGTGCCGCGAATAAGCCTGGGATGCGATGGCACCGGGCTCGGTCTTCTGATTTTCGACTCCTGCGATCTGCTGCTGGCGCAGCGATTCGAATTCAGACGCAGGAAATGACGGCTGTCGTAAGACTTCCGCGGCAAGCTCGAGCACTTTCGGAAGATTTTCTTTAACCGTTTCGACAGTTACCGTCACGCCAGTCGCGCCCCCGAAGACGTTCAGTCGCGCTTTCAACCTGTCCAGCTCGTCCTGAAGTTGCTGGCGCGTGTGCTCTGTCGTTCCTCGCATGAGCATGGCGCTGGTCAGGCGGCCGATCGTCGAGTAGCCCATCAGGCTTTTCTCATCTCCGAACTCCAGCCTCAGGTTCGCGAAAACGACACTGCCTCGAGTTCCTTTTGGAATCATCGCCAGCTTCAGCGCCCCTCCAAGATTGATGCGCTGAGTGCGCCTGTCGATGTTTTCCGGCGAAGGATCGAACGCTTCGCCGGCGGCAACTGCGGCGTCGCCTTTGTAGTCCTTGAGCATGGCCGCCACATCAGGCGCCGCCGGGATGTCGGTACGATCCGGCTGAGCCGTCGGGATAAAGAGTCCGACGGTCCGGTTGTCGGGCTTCAAGTAATGCTTCGCGACGCGCTGAACATCGTCGGCAGTGACTTTTCTCACCCTGTCTCGATTGAGGAACATCAAGCGCCAATCACCCATGCCGGCCCATTCGCTGATCCGCAATCCGACCCGATCGGAGCTGTTCAGAAGCAGATCGAATTCTTTTAGCATTCTGGCCCGCGCGCGTTCGACCTCTTCGGAAGTGAAGGGTTTCGACGCGACCTCATCAATCGTTCGAAGCAGGATGCCACGGGCATCTTCAAGCGAAGACTCTTTTCGAACTGATGCGCTAAAAAGTGCTACTCCAGGTTCCTTGAGTTGATAGCTGTAGCCGGCCACGTTTGTCGCCCTCTTGGTCTCGACCAGGGCTTTGTACAGGCGTCCCGACGGAGAATCACCGAGAATCTCGGCAGCCACATCCAATGCGGCGAAATCCGGATGCGATCCCGCCGGCAGGTGATAGGCCACGACAACGCCCTGCACCTCGCCAACGCGCCGGAGCGTTACCGAGCGTTCCCCATCCTGAGTCGGTTCGACCGTGTAGTTGGACTGAAGCACGCGTTGCGGCTTCGGAATTGGGCCGAAGTATTTGGTGACGAGGCCGAGCGTCCTGGCTTCATCGAATTTGCCGGCAACGAGCAGGATGGCGTTATCGGGCTGGTAATAGTTTCTATAGAACGCCTGAAGACGTTCGATCGGTACGTTCTCGATGTCGCTGCGCGCGCCGATTGTGGACTTGCCGTAGTTGTGCCAGAGAAATGCAGTAGACATGACGCGCTCCTCGAGCACGTCCATGGGCGAATTCTCTCCGCGCTCGAACTCGTTTCGTACAACGGTCATTTCGCTATCGAGGTCTTTCTGGGCAACAAAAGAATTCACCATGCGGTCGGCTTCCAGATCCAGAGCCCATTCGAGGTTGGCGTCCGAGGCCTGAAAAGTTTCGAAGTAGTTGGTGCGATCGAACCATGTCGTCCCGTTCGGACGTGATCCGTGGTCCTGGAGTTCCTTCGGAACATTCGGATGATTTTTCGACCCTTTGAACAGCAAATGCTCGAGCAGGTGAGCCATTCCCGTCTCGCCGTAGTCTTCGTGCCGTGAGCCCACGAGATATATAACGTTGACCGTGATTGTCGGCTTCGATAGATCGGGGAAGAGCAAAATGCGAAGCCCATTGCTCTGCAGCCGGTATTCGGTGATGCCTTCGACCGACGTGATTTTTTCGACCTGGGCATAGGCAGACACAACCGAAAAGAAGAGGCAAAGAAGTGCGGGTAACAGCCATGCGCGTTTCATGAAGTCCTCCGAATTCGGCTATTATATGCGCGAATGTGTGGGGGAACCGGCCGGCGATAAAAAAGTTGTACCCAATACGATGCCGGACGGTGGGCCCGACGCTTAAAAAATGACGATAGCAGGATTCAAGACATCGGCTGTCGCTGCGGGCATCAAATCGGGCGGTGTGCTGGATTTGGCGCTGATTTATTCGGACCGCCCCGCAACGGCTGCTGCAGTTTTTACGAAAAACACGTTCATCGCTGCGCCGTTGGTCGTTTCGAAAAAGCACCTGGAAGAAAACGGACACCGCGTGCGGGCGATACTTGTGAATTCCGGAAATGCGAATGCGGCAACTGGTGAAGCGGGCATTCGGGCCGCGTGTGTCTGCGTTGAAGCTCTTGCGGCTCAGATCGGGTATGGGGCGAATGAAATTCTAGTATCTTCCACCGGCGTGATTGGGCGTCCCTTGCCGGTCGACGCGATCAAGGCTTCGATTCCGAGACTGGTTTCGGCGTTGTCGCCCGGAAACCTCGAAATGCTGGCGCGCGGGATTATGACCACCGACACCGTTCCCAAAATCGCAACAGCAGAAATCGGCAGCGCACGCATTGCCGGTGTTGCGAAAGGCGCCGGCATGATTCACCCGGACATGGCGACCATGCTGTCGTTCATCATAACGGATGCCGAAATACCGCATCGCGAATTACAGGAGTCACTCGAATACGCCGTCGAACAGTCCTTCAATTCGATTTCTGTCGATGGTGATACGTCAACCAACGACATGGTGGTCGTGCTTGCCAACGGCGCATCCGGAATTCGGCTTCCGGCCGATGAGTTCCGAGCGAAATTGACGGACCTGTGCATTGAGCTTGCAACCGCCATCGTGCGTGATGGTGAGGGCGCCTCAAAATTTGTCGAACTTATTATCGAAGGAGCGCCGAGCGAAAAGGCAGCTCGTACGATTGGCCGCGGGATCGCGCGCTCACCTCTGGTGAAGACAGCAATCTATGGAGCCGATCCGAATTGGGGACGCATCGTAGGGGCGATCGGCAACTCCGGCATCCCTCTGAAGTCGGACCACGTCGACATCTATATCGGTGGCGTGCCGATATCGGATACAACGCGCGAGAAAGCGCGTCAAAAACTGTCGCAAAAGGAAGTCCAGATTCGCGTGGTGCTCGACTCGGGTTCCGCGTCTGCTCGCGTTTGGACCTGCGATTTCACGGAAGGCTACATACGCATCAATGCGGATTACACTACGTAAGCTGCTACCGGGCCTGTTGCTTTTAGCTGTGGCGGTAGTTCTACGGCGAGCCTTGCTGGTTGTTTTCCTTGCATTAAAGATCCTCGGATACCCTGCTGCTTTGGATGCATGGCGCGGCCCTGTGTCGCATCGAACGATTTCGCATTCCGGCATTCCGGTCGATGTGTATGGGAGACAGCGGTCGGATTCGCCGATCCTCGTCGTTCACGGCGTCAATCCGACCGGCAAAAACAGTGTCGACCTCGTTCGTATTTCCGAGGCGTTGGCTCAGGCGGGCTTCGCCGTTTACGTGCCGGATTTCGCCGAAATGAAAAAACAGCACCTCCTTCCCGAAGAGGCCGCCAACATCAAAACAGTCTTTCGTTCGATTGGACGTGATGCCGCCATTGCGTGCTTCAGCTATGGATGCGGTCCAGCCTTGGTGGCCGCGGCCGATCCGGAGATACGTGATCGTGTCCGGGTTGCAGTGGCGTTCGGCGGATACTACGACCTCCGAGAAACACTGGAGTACGTGATCACGGGACCGGAAAGTCCGATCGCATACTTGAAATGGGTATACCTGGGAGCCAATTCGGATTTGGTCGCGGATGAAAGCGACCGGCAACAGCTTCGGAAGCTTGCCCTGGACCGAGGCGGCACAATTGGAAATCTTTCTCCTGACGCGCAGGCCTTGCTTCGCGTTTTCTTTGCATCGAATTCCGAGGATTTCCGCCTCCGCCTGCATGCCGGTCCTGAGCCGCTCCATCGGCGCCTTGATGCCTTATCGCCTTCACACTACATCAAAGATCTACGATCACCGCTCATCTTGATTCACGGCTTCAACGATCCCGCCATTCCCGCTCAGCAGAGTATCGAGTTTGCTGCCGCCGCGCGGGCAAACGGCCTCGCCAATAGTCTGACACTGTTGCGCATGTACGGGCATGTTCACCCGATCCTGCCTGAACTGGGCGCCACCAGCCTTTTCGCGTTTTACATCCCCGAGACGTTTCGCTTCCTCTCCGTGCTGAATCAGGTCGTTGCCATTCAGTAAACATGTCATTTCTGAGAGAATGTTCGCATGACGAAATTGCAAATCGGCGTTATCCGAATCGATTTCCACGATT
>MNKP01000183.1 GCA_001920875.1 Acidobacteria bacterium 13_1_20CM_2_55_15 | reverse complement strand
CTTCCCGGAGGAGGAGGGCTCCCGGACCCGCTATACCGGGGATCGATCCGATCAAGTCGGATGATAGTCACTTGTATTTGCCGGTATTTGCGACCCTGATTATCTTAGGCGACCGGGGCCGCGTCCGTTTCTGAAGATTTCATGAAGTTTTATTATGTCCAAAGTTGCCGCGGCAAATCTCTTGGGTGGCAACTTATGACAAAATCTTCGTGGACGCTGGCCGAGGGGTGAGCTAATATCCGCCCATTGGCCTTTACCTAACGCTTTAGCCAGTGAGGAATGCATCCATGAAATCTGTAAAAATCCTTGCGCTTGCATTGCTTGTGTTCGCGGCCTCATGCGCGAGCAATACAGAAAAACCGGCTCCGGCGGCTCAGCCGGCCGCCCCACCGACTCCAACACCCGACGTGGGTCCGCTCGGGGAAATGGCTATTCCGCCGGACAATCCCATAACGGCGGACAAGGTCGAGCTTGGCAAAAAGCTGTTTTTCGACACGCGGCTTTCGAAAACCGGCAATATGTCTTGTGAAACTTGCCATCAGCCGGACAAAGGTTGGACGGATGGGAAGCCGCTGTCGGCAAGATTTGACGGCAGCATGAACACACGTCACACACCTACGCTGTACAACGTTGGATATTACAAACAGTGGTACTGGGACGGACGCGCCGCCACCCTCGAAGGACAAGTCACCGCCGCATGGAGAGGTCAAATGGGCGGCGATCCGGACGCTGTTGCCATGACGTTGAACGGCATCGATGCTTACAAGGCCGATTTCCAAAAAGCCTTCAATGGGCCGGCAACTGCCGGAAATATCGCGCAGGCCCTCGCCACATTCCTGCGGACGATCCGGTCGCAGGATTCACCGTGGGATAAATACCAAGCCGGCGACAAGTCTGCCGTGAACGACGATGTCGTCAAAGGTTTCGATGTCTTCAGCAATTCGGACAAAGCCAATTGCACGCTCTGCCATCTACCGCCGCTATTTACCGATACGCTCTTCCACAACATCGGCATCGGCTTCGACAAACCTATGCCGGATCTCGGCCGCGGCAAGATTCTCGGCGATGCCGCTGAGAAAGCCGGAAAGAAGGACCCCGAAGCCGAAACCCTGAAAGGCGCTTTCAAGACGCCAACGTTGCGAAGCGTCACCGAGCACCCTCCGTACTTCCACGACGGACGCGCGCAAAAGTTGGAGGATGTGGTGGATTTGGTCCTGAAAGGCGGGATTAAAAATCCGAATCTCGATGAAAAACTGAAACCGAGGAAAATCAAGCCCGAGGAGCGATCACAACTTCTCGCGTTCTTGAAGAGCTTGACACCGGAGCAGAAGCCTTTCGAGAAGCCACAGGTACCTTAAGGATGCTCGCCCTCTCCCTCTGTGTGAGAGGGAGAGGGGCCGTTGCGAATTCATTTCATATATCACCAGCCTGAACGGCGGTCTATGACCGCCTGACGGCAGATAACTGCGATATCGCCAGGGTCACCCGATCGCCGCTACCAACCACTCATTGTCCCATCGACTTGCACCGGTGCAATTCTTCGAAGGCCTGTTCCCAACTGCGTGCAGTTCGATAGGGACGATTCGTAGTTAGCGCGTCAAAGGTGTCGCTGACAGCGATAATCTTAGATCCGAAGGGAATCTGTGCACCCTTAAGTTTACCTGGATAGCCCCGGCCATCGACACGTTCGTGGTGATGGAGGAGCATGAGAGATACTTCCTCGAACTCCTTGACGTTCTTGAGCGCCATCCAGCCAAATTCCGGATGTTTCTTGATCAGCTCAAACTCTTCTTCCGTCAGGCGGCCCTCCTTCAACAGGACGTGATCCGGAACTCCGATCTTGCCGATGTCGTGGAGCAGCCCTGCGATAACGATGTTGTTCGTATCCGAATAGTTCAGACCCAGGGTTACCGCGATACCACGGTTGTATTCCGCCACGCGATTGCTGTGACCGCCGGTGTAGGAATCGCGCAAGTCGACCAGCGAGACCAGCGTGCAAGCCATCGAGAGAACTTGTTCGCGCTGGCTCTCCTCAAGGTCTGCAATTCGAAATGCGTCGTTGGCCGCGATACCCTGTGTCCTGTTCATGGTGTTATTTGCCCACTCCGGATGTAACGTCGATCCGTCCTTTACCCAGTTTTCCGACGTACTGCGGATTCTGAGCGTTGATGTTTACGGTTCCGCGAACGATGGCATCCGCGCCGCCGAACACTTGCTTGGATCGCACCAGAGCGGCTTCGCCCGCAACAATCGGTGCGGCAAAGGACGTGCCGGAAACGACTGCATAATACCCGCCGGGGTAAGCGGAGATGATATTTACGCCCGGAGCGGACACCGAAATGGACGAGCCGTAGTTTGAAAACGAACCTTTCTTGTCCGCCAGGTCCGTGGCCGCGACCGATAACACGGAGGAATATGAGGCAGGATACTGTGGTGTTGAACTATTCGCGTTTCCGGCCGAACCAGTGACGACAATGTTCGCCGCGATCGCCGCTGCTACGGCTTCCCGTACGGTTCTCGAATTCGTCGAAATTCCGAAGCTCATGTTTATGACGCCGACCTTGTTCCTTATGGCGTATCGGATCGCTTTGGTGATGGTGAAGATATCCGCTTCACCATTGTCGTCAAACACACGAAGCGGCATAACCATCGCTCTGGGAGCAACGGCCGCGATCAGCCCCGCGCACAGCGTACCGTGTCCGTAAGCCGCATTGCCGGCGCCAATCATGTTTAAGACGGGGCTTCCATCCAGGAAGCTGGCCGACGATTGATCGAGGAAACTCCCGGACGATTGATCCAAAAAGCTCCCCGAGGACTGATCCAGAAAACTACCGGATGACTGATCCAGAAAACTGCCGGATGACTGATCCAAAAAACTCCCCGAGGACTGATCCAAAAAACTGCCGGACGCCTGATTCAAGGCGGCGTAGCTTGGTCCCTGTTGCGAAACAAAGTCGACGCCGCTGGTCAAATGACCTCGAAGGGCGGGATGACCATAATCGACGGCGCTATTGATGTCGGCCACTACAACGCCGTATCCATCGTAGTAAGCCGACGCTCGATTCGCTCGAATAAGCGTGAATGCCGGCTGCATGCGGTACCAGTCCGCCGCCGCATTCGATCGAAGCACGCCGAGCGTCCTGAGAGTTGGAGCAAACAGAGTGGTGTCGGCTTCGATGTATGTAATTCCGTACAGGTTGAGAGTCAGCGTACTCAGCCCCGGAAGCGACGAAGCTTCGAGCAGGTACAAATTGGATTCTGAGATCACATCCAGAACAGTCGCGTTCAGCAGGGTGAGAACCGGCCTGATCGGCGATCCGTTGTTCAACTCGACAACAATCCTTTGCGACGCCTCTGCATCAACACCATTTACCGCAATGATTAAAAATAACAATCCGCACACCAGTGCGCGCTTGAGAAGGGAAAGCATGACTATCCTCCTTGAACTGAAAATTGAATGATGCTCCCCGAAGAGGGAAGCTCGATAAAAAATGACAGCGGGCCGTTTGGCACGCCGCTGAACGTGAATTGGCCTAATTCGTTGCTTCTCGTGACCTGAGCAGGACAGCCGGGAATGTGCAACTGGATTTGGGCGCCGTCGACTATTGTGTCCGGTTGCAAGGGCAGCAGTTGGGCCATAATCCTCCGATCGGATTCCTTTCCGGAAACCTTCACATGAACGTCGAAAACCTGAGTGTGAAGGACGACCTGCCGCGACTCGGCCGGCGTGCCTCGGAGCCCTGCCACCGCTAATGGCTGGAGGAAGCTGTCAAAGAGCAGGCTCGCTCTCTGAAACCGAGAAGGCAACGGCTCGGGTTTTCTATAGATTGCGATGCATTCGTTGATTAATTTCGTTGGAGCATCGGTAAGACTTGACGGGCAAAGGCCGGATAGAAAAGTCCACCACGAATCGTATTCAGCCGCACAACGCCGGCAATCCGTTAAATGCTGTTCGTAGGATTCACGCTCGGATTTCGACGCCCTTTGCTCGATCATATCGATCATGATAGCGGGGTCCACGTGTCTCATCTTTCTCGTCTCCTGCCCATAGGACGCAATAGAACGCGAAAAAATACCAGTGGACGAAAAAAATTATGGTTTGCCGACGATAAGGAAGGGCGCCCAGAAAAACGGATGGGGAAAGTCTTCCCGAAGGCGGATTGCCGCGCGTTGCAAAGCCACGGCTTTGGTTGCTCCTTCAAACCAATAACGATAGAAATGGCTCATCAGCGAAGCAGTCGACTCGTCATGGACTGGCCACAGGCTTAACAGCAATGATCTGGCACCGGCATATAGGAATCCCCGCACCAGGCCCAGCAGTTCGTCGCCGCCCGCAACTTGTTGCATACCCGTACTGCACCCGCTCAAGGTGATCAGGTTAGCTGCGCAGGACATCCCGTACAGGTCCAGCGCGCTGATCCACCCATCGCCGAGTTTGAAGGCGGAGGACATCGGATTGTCTTTACGGAACACGGCATGAGTTGCGATATGAATGAAGTCGGCCGAAGCGCTTTCCCTGCGGAAAACCCGTCGTGTCGCACGCCGGCCTTCCAACCGGCGGGCATCCGGGAAAAGGCTGCCGAGTTGCTTGATTTCTCGGCGGATCTGAGGCGCATTGCGGTCGGGGACTCCGACCACGAGAGGCGAAGAGCCGCTGACGTCTGCCTTCTCCAGACAGTGCTGCAAAACGGAGGCGCTTGGAGCATACGAGATGGCATAAGCATCGGTCAGATACTGCCGGCCGTCAAAAAAGGCATGGAACGGCAGGTAATGAAGCGCCCCGTGAGGGACGATGATGAGATGCGCCGTGTTTAACTGGTGGCGAATCGGCGCCACCAGCGCCCGATAAAGATCCAACAGCTGTTGTTGCATTGAAACCGACAATACCTGTTCGTGTCGCTTGATGTACTCCGGGGATAACTGAAATCGGTCCAGTTGAAAGCGTAGGCACTCCAGAAGGTGGTCTACGCGCTTGGAAGGACACAGGCGGCGCACGACACTCACCTGCTGAGAGTCGATGACAAACGCGAGGACTTCCTGACCTATTGAGAAATACTCCACCAGAGTCGTGTCCTTCGGCAGTGACTGCTGGATCTTTTCGAGCGAAGCCACGGATACTTTTTGAAGTGAAACGTATTCGGGATCGGCATCGGAGAGGCCGCCAAGTATCTTCGAAAGCTCATTCTCCTTCAGGTCCACATCGGCGCCCGGAGCAGCCGCGTTCAAGAGCCGCGTCTCGGCTGTTGCCCGGATGTGACGGCTGTTCAGCTCTTCATGCAGGCGCCGGACACGGTTGAGCAGCGACTTGTCCGCATGGGCGGTAATCTTGGACACCTGACCTGAGAGAAGATCGATCAAGCCCCGCGCTTTCGACCGTTCGCACCAGCCAAAAGCTTCCGTAATGGAATCGGCAGATGCTTCTGATGATTCGGCCTCGTCCAGGGCTATCCTGGCGAGTGACTCGAAGACGACGTGCTTTCCCTCGAGGAAAGCGACTTTGAGGTCGTCACGCTCAAGGTAGCTTCGGCTTAACTCGATTTCGCTCGCGGCTTCCTTGTAGAGTTTCTTTGCTTCGTCGATCTCGGAAACACGCTCCAGCAGTTCGGCGTTCGTCGTCAAGGTCCGGAATAACAGAAGCGGCATCCTGTGGGCACGGGTGAGGCTCAAAGCTTCTTCGGCATATCGCCGCCCGGCCTCCTGCTGGCCCAAATTCATCGAAAGGCGGGCAAGCAGAATCAGGCAGAGCGCGTGTTTGGAAGGGATGCCGGCGTTGGCGAATCTCTGCCGCGCCGAGTCGGCCAAGGACTGCGCCTCGCAAAAACGGCGCAGTGAAAAGTACGCTTCAGCGCGGTATAGATCCAGAAGAGCGCTCCAGTATTGGTTCGATTCTTCCTCGAATAGCATTTGCGCGTGTTTGAAGATCCCCTGAGCCTCAGTCAATTCCGACTGTTGCGCCAGCGCGATACCGAGAAAGACACTCGCTTTTGCCTGCTCGTAGCGCATTCCGAGCTTCGTGAAGCTTTCGATGGCGCGCCGTGACAGCATCGCCGCGTCCGAAGCAACATTCAGGTGCAAATAGATCTCTGCTTCGTCCAGATCGCACAATGCCGCATAGCGAAGGCTTTGATGCGTCGCAAATCGCCGGCGCAGACCCGCAAAAGTCCGGAGCGCGTCACTGAACCGGCCTCGCAGGAAATGAAGATAGGCATGATTGTATTTGGCCTGGATTAACAGGTCGGGCACATCCATTTGCCGGCTCAAACGCTCGGCCGCGATGTAGAGGCGCTCCGATTCGGCAAAGCGGTCGAGCGACGACAAGACATTGGCCATGTTGAGCATGGACAGCGCAAGCGCGCGTTTGTCGCCCTTCACCTTGAAGATGGCATTGGCTTTGCTATGGTATTCCAGCGAACGGGCGTGGTCGTCAAGTCGATGGTAGACGTTGCCCAGATTCGTATACAGTTTTGCGAGGCCGGCATCGTCACCGCTTGAAGAGAACCATTGATGTGCCAATTCGGCCGTTTGGATTGCTTCCGAATAGCGCCCACTCATCAAGAGCGCGCCAATCAATCCCAGCCGCGTGCGAGCTGCGAGCTCTTCCTTACCCCTGACAGTGTCTAGCGTTCCGAGTGCCTGCTGGTAATGCTCAATCGAATCCTCATATTGCTCGTTTGCATTTAGCGCATAGGCCACCATGCGATGGGCCTCTGCTTGTACTCCAGAGTCCGTGGTTGTCGATGCGATCGCAAGCGCCTTTTGTGCCAGCGCGACGCCTTCACCGGACTTCTTGCCTCGCGGTTGTCCGGAGATCATGTGTGAGGATCGGAGTTCGATCCACATCGAAGCGAGCAGATCCAGAAGCTCCTGTGGATGCGTCTCGTACGTGATCGTATGGGCACTCATTGCGATTGCATC
The DNA here is from genome assembly GCA_001920875.1 of Acidobacteria bacterium 13_1_20CM_2_55_15. Lineage (GTDB taxonomy): Bacteria > Acidobacteriota > Terriglobia > 20CM-2-55-15 > 20CM-2-55-15 > 20CM-2-55-15. The sequence continues at coordinate 3,750 of MNKP01000183.1, read as the reverse complement.
AGCCTCCGAAGCTTCTGCAGGCTGCGGGCACGCGTCGGTCCGATACTAGAAACCGGTATGCCGAGGCGCTGTGCGATTTCGGCGTAACTTAAGGGCTCTTCACTGAAGTACAAATGGTTGAGTAATCGACGGGAACGCTCTGGAAGTTGTTCGAGAGCCTGTTCCAATTCGTGATGACGCTCTGATGTCTCGATTTGAGGATCGCAGGGGATTTCATCTTCGGCCAACTCCGTCGTCCTGGGCCGCCTGCGAAGCATGTCCACGCTTTTCGCGCGAGTGACTTTGATCAACCATTTCGGAAGGCTCTGAACGTCGCGCAGGTGAAGTAACCGTCGATAGAGCTCCAGGCAGACTTGCTGAAAAACGTCGGCTGTGTCTGCCGGTTCGGGACAGAGGACCCGCGCTGTCGAATAGATGAGCCGCTGATATTTTCGAATCAGCTCAGCCCACGAAGCCTCATCGCCATCGATGCAGGCCTCCACCAGGTCCTGGTCCCTGCCCGCTGTCCGCAAAAGCATGATAGCCGTCCTTTCCATTCTTCCGGAACTCCACGGTGCCGTCCGAAAGTGCCTTCAGAGATCATGAATGCTAAACGGAAGTCGTATATTCGGTTATCCTACCTAGGTGCCAAGGGGGCTAGCACTTAGGTGCTAGTGGGGCATCGGCAGTTGAAATCTGGACGAACCGCCGGTGTGAGCGTGTAAATGGTCAGCCCTGAGAGAGGGCGCGAAGCGCGAGCCCAATTGGGCGAAGCCTCAAGAAAGGGTCTCAAGATTCGGCGAAATCTGTACCCACCTGGCGCTTTAATTCGTCGCGGCCTTCGGCCGCTCCCTGGCGCCGCCCTCTCCCGTGAGGAGAGGGTTCATCCTGCGATCGTTTTCCAGTTCTTCGCCAGATGCTCGGCGGTCCGCCAGGCCAGCGCTTGAACCGTGAGCGTTGGATTGTGGGCGCCGCTGGTCCCCATAACGGAAGCGCCGAGAATTCCGAGATTCGGCGCTTCGTGAGAAAAGCCCCAGCGGTCGAGGACGTTTGTTTGCGGATTGTCTCCCATGCGCGTGCCGCCGTATGCGTGTGTAGACATCGTCATCGGACCGATGTCCGCCCGCTGGATGGCAATGGCACCGGCGGCTCTGTACCATTGCTCCATCTTGTCCTGCATGAATAGTGCAAGCTTTCTCTCGTTTTCCTTGTATTCCGCTGTGATTCGGATTACCGGAAAGCCGAGCGGGTCGCGGACCTGGGGGTCAAGATCGAGGTAATTCTCTTCGTAAGGAAGCGTCGTCTTCTGGATGTAAGCCGTATTCTGGCGATCCGCATTCTCTTTGATGAATGCCTTCCAGGCCGAACCCCAAAGCGGCGCGCGATTCCAGGTGCTCATGCTGGCCGCGGCAATGGGCCGCCGCTCGTGATACACCCATAAATTACCGCCGCCGATGAAATCCAGACCGGAGTGATCGAAGTTGTCGTCAGCCCAATCGTCCGCAGCGACACCTTGCGAGGGAGTTCCGTACCACGTGTTGATGTTGAACGGGAACAGCGCCGTCACACCGGCGGTTTGATTGTGACTGAAGTAATGCTTGCCCACCTGGCCATGATTGTTCGACAAGCCTTTCGGATAGGCCGGCGACTTCGAAAGCAGCAACGTTCGAACGTTTTCGTAGGTATAGGTCGCCAGCAGAACAACATCCGCAGGCTGGAAATACTCGCGGCCATCTTTAATATAGATGACGCCGGCGACCCGCCCATTCTTATCCACTTCAATCGTATTGACGCGCGCTTCCGTGACGATTTTGAACCGGCCGGTCGCCTGCGCTTTAGGAATTGTTGAGACGGCGGTCGAACTCTTCGAATTGACGTGGCAGCCACCACGGGCGCAATAACCGTGATAGACGCATCCCGGCCGGCCCTGATACGGCTGGCTTGTGATTGCCGCCGGTCCCGGAAATGGATGCAGGCCGATCTTGTTCGCGGCAGTCGTCATCAGTTCCGTGAAGCCGGAGCCGCGAAGCGGCGGCATTGGATAGTCGCGTTTCCTCGGGCCTTCGAAGATGTTCCCACGCTTGTCCAGTGTTCCATTGATATTGCCGGCCTTACCGGAAACTCCGATCTCTCGTTCGACCCGGTCATAGTGCGGTTCGAGTTCTTCATAACCGAACGGCCAGTCCTCGACCGTCGATCCCTTCGGAATTTGCGAGGCGCCGTACCGGCGTTTGGTTTCGCTGACGACTTTGAAGTCCCAGGGATTGAGCCGCCAGCTCTGGCCCCAATAATGGACGGAGGTGCCGCCAACCGCATTCATCATTGCGTGCCGTTCCGGGCGTGGCGTCGTTGCCGACGATGCGGTCGCGCGATGCGTCGGGATTTCATCGTTGACTTTTTGCAACTTTGCCGGCCAGCCCCGCATATACCGCAATTCATCGGGAGCCATGTCGCGCGGGCCCACCCAGCCTCCCGCTTCCAAGGCGATGACCTCGATTCCTGCCTGTGCCAGCGGAAGCGCGGCCACGCCACCAGCGGCTCCCACGCCGATGATCACGACGTTTGTCTTTTTAAGATTGATGGCCATAACCTACTTCACTAACATGCGTTTCACGCGTTTGAACGCGAGCACCAAGCCAATCGTACTGAGAAGCGCACCGCCGGCGTTCAAGACAACCATCGTGGTGCGCCAAACGGCACCATTGTAATACCAGAAATTGAAGTCGAGGCTGTGCAGGCCGTGATAGATCCAACGCTCGAGGCGCTGGCGGCGAGTGAAACGCCTCACCGCCTGACCCATTCGCGGATCCACGTAAACCCAGGTCGCATCGGGATCACTGAACTTCACGCGCAAAACGGGAAGCGGCGCGCCCCGCTCGTTCGGACGGTAATAGGAGTCGTATTCGGAAAGGAGCTGCGATTCCAGAATCGCCACATTCGGACTTGCCTGCCGGAGTCGATTCACTAACGACTCCACCGAAAAAGGAGTTCGCCGAATTTCGAACGGATTTGCCGAAATCAAGACCGGATCCCGTTCGACGCCCCGCGCGATGAAAAACGGCTCGCCCTGGATTCGGACAAACTCGATTTCTTTGGCAGACCGTGCAGCCAACACTCGATACCAGCTTCCGGCCTCGACCATCGGAAACGAGGCAGCATCGAGCGGACCACCGCTGAGCATTAGAGGGATGCGATTCCCTGTCTCTCTGCCGCCTGAAGCCCAGAAAAACGGCTCCATGGACAGCCATCCGCTCACAACCCAGGTTAAGGTTAAAGCCCCGAAGATTGTGCCCGTAACGTAATGCCATCGCATCAGTCCGGAGTAGCGGGTGGAAAACTGAGTAAAGCCGAGAGCGAGGCCGAGAAGAGCGAGCAGGGCGCCAACGCCAGACGTCCACAGGACAACTTGTCTCCACGTTTCACCTTTGACCCGAAGCGGCGTGAAGTACAACCAGTGAGGAATCGCGGCAAACCATGCCAGGCCACGACTGGCCCGCGTTGTCATGACTTCGACGCCGCCCGTTTCCTCCGATATGTAGAGTTCGGTGTGCGCATCGTCATCGACGATCACTTTTTGCATCGGTAGCCCGCGCCGTTCTTGAAGAGTCCACTGATCCGGCTCATTGAGCTCGCCCGCATAATACATCCTGGATTCGGGCATCTCCATGAAGCTGCTCGCGATCTTCAGCGCCTCCGCCTTCCCGATTTCGGGCAGAAGTTCGCCCGTATCCGCGAAGAGCGTCACGCTACCTCCGTCGACTGTAAATCGGT
>MNKP01000141.1 GCA_001920875.1 Acidobacteria bacterium 13_1_20CM_2_55_15 | reverse complement strand
CGGAGAGATGCGCCGCGGATCGTGGGCCACGGACATGGCAGAGGCCGTCGATGGATTCGTCCCACAGCGCGTCGAACTCGAATGGAAGGGACCAGGCGGCGGCCGCGAAGGAAGCACGCTGCGCGCAGCGGGAGCAACACTGAAGAAGACGCGCAAGCTCAACGCGCATGAACTGCCTTTCCTGAAGAAGCACGCGCCCGGACCCTTCAAGGTGACTGTTCCCGCTCCGTCGAATTTTCTGCTCGCCAGTTACAAAGCCGGCGTGACGGACCGGTTTTATCCGACGCATGCCGACTTTCTGCGCGATCTCGTCGAGATCATTCATGACGAGATCCAGTGGCTCGTTTCGGAGGGCGTGACGTACATCCAACTCGACGCGCCCTACTATTCACACTATCTCGATCCCACGCAGCGTGAACGAATGCGCCAGACGGAACGCGATCCCGATGCCGAGTTTGAAAACGGAATCGAAGGCGACAACTCGTGTTTCAGAGGCATTCCACGAAGGAACCTCACCCTCGCTCTTCACGTCTGCCGAGGAAACAACCGCAGCCGCTGGTACACCGAAGGAGGATACGACGTCATCGCTGAGAAACTCTTCGGCCGGCTGGATGTCGATACATTCCTGCTGGAGTACGACACCCAACGCGCCGGGGGTTTTGAACCGCTGCGTTTGGTGCCGCGCGGAAAAAATGTGGTCCTCGGCCTCGTGACAACAAAGCAACCAAAGTTGGAATCGGAGGACGAACTGCGCCTCCGGATCGACGAGGCCGCGCGTTTTATTCCCTTGGAAAATCTCGCGCTCAGTCCTCAATGTGGATTTGCTTCCGTAGCTGCCGGGAACCTCGTTTCGGAAGATGATCAGTGGCGGAAACTGGAGCTGGTGGTGAATACAGCGAGAAAGATATGGGAATAGCCGCAAAAAGGCACAAAAGTCTCAAAAGAATTCTTGAGCTTTTTGTGTTTTTTTGTCCCTAATCTTTTTTCGCCAGTTTCGCGATCAGATCGGCGGTTCGCTTCGGCGCCACTTCCGCAGGTGTCTTGCCCTGTTTGTTCTTCGCATCGATCTTGGCGCCGCGGCTGATCAAGTATTGGACCACGCCGTAGTGCTTCGCAAGACGTTCATTCATGAACGTGTAGTCCGCGTTCAAAAGCGTCAGCGCACTGCGGTCTTCGAGCACGACGCTTTCAAAAAGCATTTCCGTCTCGCGCTGCATCGACCTCCGCAGATTGTCATCAAAATCAGGAAAGACGTCGTCAATCGGATACTTTGCCTTGAGATTCCTCAGGTAGAGCCACTGTCCGGCAAAATTCGCTCCGAGAGCGCGTGCGCGTTCGTCGGCCAGCATGTGCCTGACCTGGGCCTCCAGAACAGCCGGGTCTTTCAATCGTCCTTTGAGTGCGAGTTCGAGTAATGCATCGTCGGGAATGCTGCTCCAGATGAAGAAGGAGAGACGCGAGGCCAACTCAAGGTCGCTAACGTGATAACGGGCACCTGCGGCAACGTTGTCGGGATCTTTCTCAAAGCGGAAGAGGAATTGTGGGCTTACCAGGATGAATGCCAAAGCGGTCTCGATACCCGAATCGAATGAACCGCTCTTCTGACGCCCGCTGTCGAAGAATCCCATTAATTGCTTCAGTTCCGCATCGGTCGCGGGACGGCGGTACGCCCGCCGAGCCACAGCCGACAGGATTTTGTTCGCACACGATGGGGCTTCGGTGACACCTGCGGGGCTGCATATTAGGATGCGGCGACGGCTGGGGGAATCTCCAGACGGTAGCGCGTTGAACGGGCCCTCGATGACGATCTTGTCCAATTGAGCGATACCATTCGTCGATACCGGATCAATCCTGTCGCGCAGGAATGGTCTCAAAACATCGACCGGAGGAGCTGACGACTTCTTCAGGAACGCTACGCCGATGGTGTGCGGCCCAGCTTTAATGGGGATACGCGAGATAAATCGCGCTTCGATCTGCGCCCGCGCCGCCGCCGATACGCCAGCCGCGAGAACTTCATCTTCGTGACCGCCGAAATTCACCAGCTTGATTCTTTGACCATCGAATGTGACCTCGAGCGTATCGGGATGTTCCAGTCCACCGATCTGCTCGACAGTGTTGGCCCACAGTTTCGGCCGGATCTCGTACTCGGCGTCAACGGGGAAGTTGTACTGAACCACCATTCCGCCGCGCGTGCCCAGCGGCAATCCTTCGATATGGTCCCGTTGAGTCAGGTCCATTCGAGCCCGAAACGTTTCCGTTGTTGCCGGGATTTTCGCATCGGCCATCGCCATGCGGGCGACCTTCCATGCGATCGAAAGATACCGCTCCATCAGCGCCGGTGAAGTGCCCAGCGAATCGGCAATATTGTCAAACCCATACGCTTCCGGGTCCGGCGGCAGATACTGTGTGATATCCAGGGCATCGAGAGCGAATAAATCGCGCACGGCATTGCCATACTCGGCCCGGTTCAGACGGTGAAGCGTCGGCCGCCCTGGATTCGGATGCGCCGCCGCCCACTTGTCCAAGGATGTCTCGAGAAATGTCACCAGCGCATTGAGCTGTCCCTCATCCGGGTGCGGCGCGCCGACGGGTGGCATCATCTCAGCTCTCAACTTGCGGATGACTTTCTCCCAGATATCACTCTGAGCGGGGACATTTGCCAGGTCTGTCGTCTCCAGGGTCAATCCGGCGGTCTTCGTCCGTTGGCTGTGACATGTCACACAGTACTTGTCAATCAGAGCGCGGTGTTCGGTCGATAAATCCGGTGTGGGTTGCCGTAGCTGGGTGGACGCCTGCAAAGTGAATCTGCTGGAGGCTGCGAAGGGTACCGCCGCGAGAGATATAAGGAGAAATAAGTATTTTCTTTTCACGTCACTAGACAGCATTTGACTATAGAAAAAGGGAAATTAGCCACAAAAAAGCACAAAAACCACAAGAGAAGTCCACAACAGGAATCCAACGAAATTTTTGTGATTTTTGTGCCTCTTTGTGGCTATTCCCTTCTTAGTATTTAAGCAGTGACACCACGTTGTAGCCGGCGAGCCGATCGCGGCCCTTTAACGCCTCGAGCTCGATGACGAAACTGACGGCAGCGACTTTCGCGCCGAGTTTTTCCGCCAGATGCACAGTCGCCAAACTCGTCCCCCCCGTTGCCAGCAGATCGTCGGCGATGACGACGCGCATACCGGGTCTGACCGCATCCTTGTGCACCTCAAGCGTGTCCATCCCATATTCGAGCTCATAGCTGATGCGCTCGGATTCCGCGGGAAGCTTGTTGGGCTTTCGAACAGGAACGAAACCGGCGCCGAGGTTATACGCGAGCGCAGGGGCGAAAATGAATCCGCGCGCTTCAATGCCAAGGACGGTATCGGGTTGAAGCGGACGAATTTGCTCGGTCAAGGCGTCGATGACTTTACGAAAACCCGCCTTGTCCTTGAGTAAGGTTGTGATGTCATAAAAGAGGATGCCCTTCTTAGGAAAATCTGGAACCTCGCGGATCATTTTCTTCAAATCATCCATGTCAACCTCGAATCACAAATGAGGAATAGGAACCCGACAAGGGCAAATCATTTTCGACAACTTCAGTAACCCGCGCCATCCGAGGCCCCTGTTCCAGTACCCGCTTGAAGGCTGCGAGCGCCGCTTCGTCGGCTTCGGCGTGCACTTCAACATCGCCCGTCGGAAGATTACGCACGTAACCCTTTATTCCCAGCCGTTCCGCGGCGTCCAAGGCGAAGTAACGGTATCCGACGCCCTGCACACGGCCGCGAACCAGATAGTGTCTCGCGGGCATAACTGTAATGGCGGTCTAATGACCGCCGCTACAGTTTACGATGCGAAAGCAAGTTTGGCGTTATTCCAAGCGGTCATGCCGCCGACGACGTTTGAAATCTTTCGAAAACCCAGTTGTTCGAGCAGACTCGTGGCGACTGATGAGCGGTAACCGCTGGCGCAGATAGCAGCGATTCTGGCATCACGATTGAGCGATGATGCGGCTTCCGCCAGGTGATCCAGCGGCATGCTGGTGGCTTGTGGGATATGGCCGCCCTCCCATTCTTTCGGCCGGCGAACGTCCAGAATCAAGTCGATCGACTTTTCTTCGATCCGCTGACGCAGTTCCTCGACAGAGATCTGTTCCATGGCAGGGAGCGGCAGATTCGCCATGTGCCAGGCAATGACTCCATCTTTCAAATATCCGGAAACCCTTTCCAGGCCGACACGCGCCAAGCGCGTTTGCGCTTCGCGCACGCCCTCGGGCTCTTCCGCAACGACAAGCAGCGGGATATCTGGTTTGATCAGACTTCCAGCCCAGGATGCGAATTGCCCGTTGAGCGCGATGTGAAGCGACCCGGGAATGTGTCCGGCGCCATATTGCGACGATGGCCGTGTATCTAGAATGAGATGGCCTCCGCGCTGCATCTTTTGAACGGCCTCGGGCGAGAATGCAATCGCATCGGGCAAATCTTCCAGAAGGGCCGGGCCTTCCAGATTGATCTGCGCATCGCGGCTGAAGTAGGAAGGCGGTTCCGGAAGATCCGTGGTCATCATTTTGACAAATGCTTCTTCCGGCATTGGCTGAAGCGCGTAATTGAAGCGCCGCTGTTCGCCAATCGTTGACGACGTATCGCTTGAAATGTTGCGGCCGCACATGGATCCTGCTCCGTGGGCAGGAAAAACCTTCACGTCGTCGGGAAGCGTAAGCAGTTTCGCATGCAATGACTGATACAGCATCCGTGCGAGATCTGTTGCAGGGACGCGCGAGCCGAGCAGATCGGGACGGCCGACGTCTCCGATAAACATGGTATCGCCGGTCAACACCGCCTCCGGGACCGTTGAAGATTTTTGCCGATCAAAAACCAGAATGCTGATGGACTCGGGAGTGTGACCGGGGGTCTCGAGAAAGCGCAGCGTCACGTCAGCCATGTCAATCTCATCACCCTCATGCACGGGCACGAACGGGAACTTTGCGTCGGCTCGCGCTCCGAAATAGATTTTCGCCCCGGTACGCGAGGCGAGCTCATGATGGCCGGATATAAAATCGGCGTGGCAGTGAGTCTCGATAACATATTTGATAACCAAACTGTGCGCCTTGGCTTCTTCAATATAGATGTCGATATCCCGCTGCGGATCAACGACCGCGGCTTCCGCGCCCGACCCTATCAAGTACGAAGCGTGCGCAAGGCACCCGAGGTAAAACTGGCGGAAATGCATGCGAAGATTCTACCATCCCACAGGGAGAGGGTATTTTCAGGATTTGGGTTAAAGTTCAAGCGCTCCCCCTCCGATACGAACCCTGCTGGAGACCAGCACATGAGCGCCGTACTCCATTACAAACGAAAGATCTACACGATTCGCGATCTCCCAACGCTACCGGTGGCCGCCCAAAAAGTCATGAAGTTAGCGGACGACGACGCCGGTGCGGAAAAGCTCGCGGCGATCATATCGAGCGACCCGGCGTTGTCGGCGAGGGTCTTGAGTCTTGCAAATTCCGCTTATTACGGACATCGCGCCAAGATTGCCACGATCCGGCAGGCGATGGTTGTGATCGGTATGAAGATGCTCAAGCAGCTCTCTCTGAGCGTGCTCGTTTGCGGAACGATCGGGCGGGGCGGAAAAGATCGCGCACAATTGTGGAAACATTCCTTCGCTACGGCGACGGCATCGGCCTTGATTGCAAAGCGAGCCCATATCAAAGATGAGGATGTCTGTTTCATGGCCGGCCTGCTCCACGACGTCGGGAAAATGATCATCGAGATGTATTTCCCTACCGAGGCCGACATGGACCACATGGAAATCGGAGCATGGGTGGCCGAGCAATGGCAATTGCCTCCGGCACTGGTAAGCGCTATTGCGTATCATCATTCGCTGGATTTGGAACATCTTTCACAGCCCATTGTGGCGTGTGTCCACGCTGCCGATGCCTGTGCCAAAGTGGCGCTGTCGCCTGAAGGATCGGAAGTAGCGCCTGAAGTCCTTCGGGCTTTACGTTTAAGTCAAGACGACTTCTTTGATACGGCCGCGGAACTTCGCCGGCGTCGAACACAATTTGACAACCTCCTGATGTGAAACCATGTCAACGGATATTGATCGACGGATCGCTTTTTCTGACCGCAGCCCTGGAGCAAGCAAATGAGACTATCCGCTCCAAGTCACCGGACGTGAAGGTCCTGGTTTCCAGTGGATACACCTCTCCAGAAAAAGCTCCCGTGCTTGAAGCACTCGCCGTCGATGGCTTCATACAAAAGCCGTTCGAGGTCGTCAAACTCGCGTCCACGGTGAGAGACCTGCTTGACGAGGTTGCAGTCTCGTGAGAAATTCGGGGAGCGCATTCCCCTCCTCTGCGGGGAGGGGAATGTGTGTTCCCGAATCCCCCTTCACGGGAGTCATGAATGGCGAATAAGCCGAACGTTAAAGAAGACAAATGGCCTTCATACACGATGGTCGAGCCGCGAATGCGGAAGATCTATTTCCAGTTTTATCAAGAGACTTACAAATCCTCCACTCTCGATCGAAAAACCAAGGAACTGATCGCGATAGCCGCATCCCTGGCAACTCATTGCAAGGGATGTCTGGAAGGACACATCAAGAAGGCCCTGAAATACGGCGCAACTAAGGAAGAAATCAGCGAAACTATCGCGATTACCATGGGAGTGAGCGCCGCGTCGATCGTGGATCTGACCGATATCGCGGCCCAGGAAATGCAGATAAGACACTTTGACGGTTCACGCGCTCCTCAAGAGCCTCGAGAGGTCTCGCCGGAGGAATAATCTTATGCTCCGCTCTGTCCTGCTTTTGCTCATTTTCGGTATCGAACTTGTCGCACAACGTCCAGGCGTGTTTGGCACCGTCACTGTCCCGGCAGGCTCACGGGTCGAATACAAATCATTTCAGAGCAAAGTGCTTGGACACGAAATTGGGTATGGCCTCTACCTTCCGCCTTCGTACCAGAATTTTCCGGCAAAAAAATATCCCGTGCTGTATTTCCTTCACGGCGCTTTCGAGAACGAAATGCGCTGGAGCACGTTCGGACAGACAGACTTGAAGCTCGATCAAATGATTGCCCAAGGAAAGATCGGCGAGTTCATCGTCGCCCTTCCATCGGCCGCAAACAGCTTTTACACGAACACCCGTGATGGCAGTGAGAAGTGGGAGGACATGATCATCGCCGAATTCATCCCAATGATCGAATCGGCAAACCACGTCAACGGAACGCGCTCGACGCGCGGAATCAGCGGCACGTCCATGGGCGGATATGGGGCACTCAAGCTCGCAATGAAACATCCCGATCTATTCGGATCGGCGAGTGCCCATAGCGCTGTTCTCTTACAAGATCTGTCCGCGGCGAAAGTCTCCGGCGGGCGGCTGCAGATGTTTCAGGCCATGTTCGATCACATTTTCGGGATCAATCAGGACCTGACCTACTGGGAAGCGAACAACCCCATGACGCTGGCGAAGGACACCAAAAAACTCAATGGTCTCAAACTCTACTTCGACTGTGGAACCGAGGACAGGTACGGCTTCGAAGTCGGGGCCAAGCAATTGGACGAAATGCTGACGAAAGCCGGCTATCCTCATGAAGCTCACCTTTATCCGGGCGGCCACGGCTGGGACTATGCGAGAAATCACACGAGCGAATCCATGCTTTTCCACTGGAAGGTTTTCAACGGAAAGTAGAACAATGAGGCATGGAGTTCCGGTTCGAGACGCTCGAGTACGATCGAACTCTGCCCGCATTGCCAAAGCATTCAGGCGTTTATAAAATCTTCGACATTCGCGGAAAATTGATCGTTCTCGATAAGACCGGTAACCTTTTCGAACGATTCACACGCTACTACGGCGAGCGGTCGGAGCGTGTTCGCGATTTGGATCTGCGCGAAATCACGGGCCGCATCCAATTCATCAAGACGGATTCGGCTTTCGAAACGATTTACATCCTTTATCGCGAACGAAAGAACCACTTTCCAAAGACATATCGCAAGATGCGCACGTTCCGGCTGTTTACGCTGATGAAGATCAACCGGAGGCAGCGCTTTCCTCGCATTTACGCGAGCCGGGAAATAAAACCAGGCGTGGACTATTTCGGGCCATTCCTTGCCCGCGGTCAATTCACACGCCTGAAAACGACTCTTGAACGCACGTTCAAGCTCCGCCCGTGCTTGTATAACATCCGGGGCAACGATCCGCATCCGGATTGCCTGTACTTCCAGATGCATACCTGCTCGCGTCCCTGCAATAACGACATCGACCGGCGCACATATCTGGAAGACGTAGACCAGGCGATTGCTTTCATTGAAGGTCGAGACGGGGACATCGGGCGGGGGCTGGTCGCGAAAATGAACGATCTTGCCGCGCAGATGCGGTTCGAAGAGGCAGAGATGGTTCGCCGGAAACTGGATAAAATCCACCGGGCCCGTCAGGAGTACAAAGACACATTTCTCTCGGTCTGGACTCTCAACTACATTGTCGTCCTGGCTTCCGATTCTGTCCTCCGCTGCAAAATTGCTTTTGTTCACGAAAGCCGCATCGTCGGCTTCGAGCAATACGAAATGGAATCACTCAACGAACGTCTGGCAGCGGATCTGATCCGTTTTTTCGAAATGCCCATCGGCCGCGATTCCAATCGAAGCCAGTACGACGAGTTCTGCCTTGTGAGTAATTTCGTTGTAGATCCCTTACAAAGCGTTGAGCTGTTGCCGGCGCGCGATTTCGAGCGTCTGCCCCAACGCGTTATTGAACGTCTCGAACAACGCAAACGAAAGCGAAAACCCACTCATGTTGATACTGTCGCGGGATGATATGGGGCGGGCACTCGACGCCGCAGAACTTCTCGAAGCGATGACCGAGGGCTTCCGGCAGCTTGCGAAGGGCGCATGGAAAATTCCGCTTCGACTAACGATTGAAATGCCGGCGCATGAAGGCGCGGCGTTATTCATGCCGTCGTATTGTGAGAGCCTGGAGGCGGCAGGCATGAAGCTCGTTACCGTCATGAACGGAAATCCCGCAAAGAACTTACCGCTGATCCACTCGAAGTATTTATATGTGAGCGCCGGCACCGGTGAAATCCTGAGCCTCATGGATGCCGAGTTCCTTACGGCGCTCCGCACTGCAGTTGTATCCGCCCTTGTAACCGATGTTCTCGGCAAATCCGGGGCGAGGACAATGGCAGTCTTCGGAACCGGCGTGCAGGCGTGGTCTCACGTGGAAGTATTTACAAAAGTTTTTGCCATTGGCGAGGTTCTCGTCTTTGGACAAACACCGGAGCTCAGCGAGCAATTTGCCGAGCGGGTAGAACGGCAACTCCGAAAGCCGTCGCGCCGCTCGATCCTGAATGAACTCAAACGGGCGGAGATCATCTGCACCTGTACGACGAATGCGACGCCGTTGTTTGAATTGAGAGATCTCTCAACCAACGTTCACATCAACGCCATCGGGGCATACCGGCCTCACACGCGTGAGATCGCTTCGGATGTCATGGCTCAGGCCATCA